>CAYMBY010000147.1:0-58949 GCA_964388815.1 uncultured Butyrivibrio sp.
ACAGTGAGGCATATCTGAGTAAATTGTTTAAAAGAAATCTCAATGAGAATTACAGTGAACTGATCATGGGAATAAGAATGCGGCATGCAATGGAATTCTTAGCAGACAGCAGTATGAGTATCAGTGAAATTTCAGAGAAAGTCGGATATGGATCTGTAGATTATTTTACAAAAGCATTCAGAAAAAAATTTGATTTAACACCGTCAGAATGCAGGAAAAAGTTGCAGGTAAAAGGTATGGAAGGAAGACAAAAAAAGACGGATTGACAACAAGATTATATGTAGGAAGCCCTGATCATCAATGCTAACATTGCATTACCAATACAAATTCAGGAGGTAATGCAATGAAGAAAAATAAATTGAATCAAATAGCAGTCTGGTCATATGCATTTGCACAGGGAAGCGGGTATCAGATTGCAGGATCCATTGTAGGTGCGTATCTGATGATTTTTCTGACAGATACATTTAAAGTGCCGGTCGCTGCAGTAAGTCTGATTATGGTTTTAGCATCTGTATGGGATGCAATCAATGATCCTATGATGGGTGCACTTGCGGATCGGACGAAATCAAGATGGGGCAGATATCGCGTATATCTTCTTTTTGTGCCGATTCCGCTTATGTTTGTGACGATTGCGCTTTTTTCATCTCCAAACCTGACAGACACCGGGAAAATTATCTGGACTGCCATATTTTATGTTGCATATGGCATGCTGAGAACCGCAATGGAGATTCCGTGCGGAGCGCTGATTAATGCGGTAACAGATGAAGAAAAGGAAAGAAACCGGATGATATCCGCATATACACTGGTGATGGGTATTTTTACCACATTGTCAACATCGTTTGCTTTGGCATGGGTTTCCTTTTTTGGCGGTGATAATACAGCAAAAGGGTATATGATTATCATGGCACTTGCAGGTGTTCTGATGACTGCTTCATGCTGGATCTGTGTTGCATCTACCAAAGAAAATTTTGTGATTGAAAAAAAGGAAAGACCGCTCAGAACAGAAATAAAGGAACTGGTTCATGTCAAAGGACTTTTTCCGGTCATTGCAACATGGCTTGCATCTTTTATTGCTTATAACATGATGATGTCTTCTTCTGTTTACTATCTGATGTATTATATCTGCAGACCTGATCTGATATCAGTTTATATGCTGGATATTTCACTGGTCGGGCTTCTGGGAATTGCAGCGGGCCTGCCGATACTTATGAAAATAACCAGACGTGTTGACAGGGCATTTTCGGTTTCACAGATATTTGTTTTCATATGCAGTCTGATTATATTATTTGCCGGACATAATCTGGCCCTCCTGTTTATACTTTCAGGTCTTTCGTCTTTCTTTGCGACAATGTCGATGGCGTTTAATTCCATACTGATGACAGAAATGACAGATCTGATCTACTATCGGAATCATACAATGATGAATGGGATTATGGCAGCATTAAAGGGATTTTCAAACAAATGCGGGATTGCCATAACAAATGGTGTACTCGGAGCGGTTCTGGCGGCCACCGGTTATATAGCAGGTGCAGTTGGCGGACAGAGTGCTGCTACAATGCAGGGAATCAATCTGGTTCGTTTTGCAGTACCTATGGTCATGGCTTTGGTGATTCTGATCTGTCTCAGATTTTATCCGGTGACAAATGAACAGAAAAAGAATTTTGAAAATCTGTATCAGAAGCAGGAAGAGGAGACAGAAAGTGAAGCGCAGTGAAATCGGAATTCGTGATCCATATATTCTTTTGGCAAACGGGCAGTATTATATGTATGGAACCCGTAATACAACAGCATGGGGACCTGCAGACGGATTTGATGTATATGTAAGCGATGATTTGGAAGAATGGAACGGCCCGATTGAAGTTTTTCATAATGACGGCAGTTTCTGGGCGACAGAAAATTATTGGGCTCCGGAATGTATATATTACAGAAAAAATTATTATCTGATTGCAACATTTGGAAGTCCGGACAGAAAGAAAGGAATTCAGATTCTGAAATCAGAGCAGCCAACGGGCCCCTTCCATACTTTTACAGATGGACCGCTGACATCAGAAAAATGGAACTGTATTGATGGCACGGTATATGTGGATGAACAGGGAATCCCATGGATGATTTTCAGTCATGGAATTCCGGAAGAACCAAGAGGGGCAATGTGTGCAGCAAAGATGAAAGAAGATCTGAGCGGGTTCACTGAAAACCCTCATATATTGTTTTTTGCAGATGAAGCATCATGGGCAGAACCGATTCCGTTTGCAAAAGCAGAGTTCGGACTTGAGGGAGATGTCTATTTTTCAGACGGGCCATTTGTATTCAGAGCAGATAGCGGAGAATTGTGTATGATCTGGTCCAGTTGGGGTACGAAAGGATATGCAATTGGAGTTGCAAGGTCAGAAACTGGCAGTATTCCGGGACCGTGGAAACAGGACAATACACCTTTATACAGTGAAAATGGCGGGCACGGGATGATATTGCGGACGAGAAACGGAGAACAGAAACTGGTACTGCATTACCCAAATGACAGATTTCAGGAAAGAGCAATACTTGAGAATATAACAATCTGAGATAGAATAGATATAAAAAAGACAGGAGGGATAAACATGATCAGTATCAGGGAGCAGTCAGGAACAATTGTACTTGAGACTTCGGCGGAGATGGTCGGAGAGGACATTCTGATCCGGATCTGCGGCGGGGAAAAACCACATCTTGGATGTGTGGTGCTGGCACAGCCGCGGGCATCTGATACGGGAGACGGTACAGTCAGCGCCACATCAAGTGTGCTGAACCGGATCGGTCATAAGGATGAGCAGGTCTGCCGGAAAGTAGCTGAGTACGTGGCGGCAGGACTGGGCAGAACGGTAGTCTGTACCGGAGGCGTTCATATCGATCATATTTCGCCGCAGCAGATCAGAGATACGCTTGATGCGGCAGAGAAAACAGGCCGTGCGCTTGTCAGTCAGATTTCATCTGAAGCACCTGATACTGACCGTTTACGTCAGTAATATAGAGAATATAATGAAAGTCATAGGATTTTTCCGTTCCGGAGGAATTGGTGATGATATAGGTAAAGGCGATCTCGCAGGAATATGCGTGGTCGCCATATTTTTGCATATTGGTGACGGCCGGCCGGTCGTACCGGTCAGTATCATAAGTCTGGCCCCAGTCATTATTGTAGGCAGAGACGGAACGGTAGAGTGCACAGTCCGGCAGAATCATGGACAGAACGGCAGCGGAGGATTCATTTTTTCTGGTGGCAAAAACAGTATAGCTTTCGGCAAATTTCTCAGCAAAAGCGCTCAGCTGTTCCTGCCCGGCAGAAGAAAGGGTTCTGGAAACATGCCAGGTATCTGCAGCACCTGAAGCCTTTGAAACCGTGCAGCCGTCTGCGGTAAGTGTGTCAATGTAATTCAGATCATTTATGACATAGGTTGAAACGGAGGAATCGGTAAGGCCGGCGGCTGCAAACACATCGGTCTGTGCGGCAGAGGCGGACAGGTAGCGGGAATCAATCGGACTTCCGTTGATGTATACGGTAATATCGGAAGGGGCTGTAATGGTATAGACATGCAGCGGATTCAGCTTCAGCCCGGCAATGTGATAGGCGGTATGTCCCCAGAAGGAGGACCGGGAATCCGGCTGCAGTGTCAGAACAGCGAGCTGCTTTGTGCCGTCACAGATGAGATAACGCCGGTCATCAGAAGCAGCAGTGCTGTCTTCATAGCAGATCACATCTGCCGGCTGATAGGTTCCTTCCAGATAACTTTTCAGGTGTCCCGCATTCTGAAGTGATGAAGGAAGTGTGCTGCAGAGGGAGCAGAGGGTTACCGTATCCTTTTTCTGAAAGGCGGTGACAACGGCATCGGTCTGTGCATCGGGAAGACATTTCTGATAGTCTGCAAGGTACAGCCAGAGCAGCAGGAATCCTGCACAGTTAACTGCGAGCAGAAAGAGAAAGACGGTTATGAGACGTCTGTAAAAACGGGAGCGGATCAGATGTCTTTTTTTATGCGGATGTTTTCTTTTCTGAGGCATGATCTGAATCTCTTTTCCTTAATTGTTCCCCGGTGAACCTATCTGACAAGAATTGCAGTCGGGAGCGGGCGCAGCCCGATCATGGAGGCGGAGGTATTCAGCTGCTGTCCCTGGTAGTAGAGAAGGGAAGACGAGCCGCCATCGAGGTTCCCGGCATTGACAGCGCCATAATCCAGCATGACATCGCACAGGTCCTTGAAGGAGGCACCAAGAGAACGGGGCTGGCGTCCGTCAATGACGAGGAGCAGAATGGTGCCGTCGCTTCGCTGGCCGATGGCGGATCTGGGATTAAGCCCGCCTGCATTATCGTTATAAGGTACCCGCTGCCCGTTGATGACCAGTGCAGGGCCGAAGGTGATACCATCCTGCATGCCCATGCTGATGGCATCAGAAGCGGACATATCCCCGACGATCAGTCTGTGCCTGGAATCAAATCCGATCATGGTCTTATAATCCGATGCGTAGTCGCTGACCAGGGTGCCGTTTTTGATGACAGCGCCAAGCGGCATTCCGCCATGACCCTTACCGTCCGGATCATAGAAACCGCCGGCATTCATACCTGCAACGGCTCCGGTTTCCTGAATCATATCCAGAAGCTGTTTGCCGCTGCCGCCGGTAGCAAAGGTATCAATGGTATAGATGGAAACGCGGGAGGGGTCTGAGATCAGCATCATTTTGCCACAGTAGGTGCTGCCGGATACGTCTTCCACGCTGATTCCGGAAGAAGCCGAAGCACCGGAAGACGAGGAGGACGCAGAATCTGCAGCAATACGTACGGCAGAAGTGTCGGTAACACCGGCAGCAGGAACCGTTTCGTTTTCGGCCAGAATTTCATCAATCTGATCTTCCGACAGCCAGATTCTGGCGAGGAATCCGGCGGCACTTGTCTGGGTGACGGTGTTTACAAAGAGGTCACGGGCAGCAGAGGAGGGACCGAGGCAGATGATGGCACCTGCGCCATAGAACGTGATGCATAAGAGAAGGATGACGGCGCCGAGGACTGATAAAATGTGGCCCGGAATGCGCAGCTTCCTGTATTCAGTTGAAGGCACCCTCCGGCGGCGCCTGTAATGTCTTTTTCTGTACATGTGCAGATCCGATCCTGTTCCGGTATTTAACATAGTTGAATGTATTGTAGCATAAATTCTTGCAGAGATGTTGAAATGCAGCTACCATATAACGTAAGTGGCATAAGTCATACGATGAGAGGAAAGAAACCGTGCAGAAAGAAAAAATACTGATGACGCAGCGTCTGATTCTGCGGCCCTGGCGTGAAACGGATGCTGAGGCACTGTTTGAATATGCCAGTAATCCGGAAGTGGGGCCGAACGCAGGGTGGCTTCCGCATACAGATATCAGTTACAGCAGAGCAGTTATCCGGACGGTGCTTGACAGAAAAGATTCTTTTGCAATTGTTCCCATGCAGAATAACGATGAGCCGATCGGAAGTATTGCGATTGTGTCGGGAGAAAGCAAGGCGAGGGGCAGACTGGAAGCAGAAGGTGAGCTCGGATACTGGCTGGGAAGACCGTACTGGGGGAAAGGGATTATTCCGGAGGCGGTTCAGGAGGTGCTCAGGTACGGCTTTGAAGAGCTGGGACTTCACCGGATCTGGTGTGCCTATTATGATGGCAATGACAGATCACGCAGAGTAATGGAAAAATGCGGATTTATTTACGACCATACGAACATGCAATCCTTTAATCCAATGCTGCAGGAAAGCAGAATTGAGCATTTTACCACAATGACGTATGAACTTTGGCGAAAAAAGAACGGAAACTCGTTCTAATCTTTGGGTATTATTAATATTACATTTTTTTTACGATTTTGTTATTATATATGTAGTAAATGCATGGCTTGTGGGAAACTCTGCAGGCCATGTTTTATACTGTCTTCGAATGACCGGGCATGGAGGCAGTGCTGCAAGGATGCAGATAAATGAGGTATGAGGGGAAATACTATGGGCGAACCCGGGAATTCGCAGTGGAATGCTTTCTTTATTCCATGCCGTGCGGTGGGCAACATCGCGGTATGAGATCCGCAGTCATGTCAGAGAACAGGCTGCAGCGGGTTTCAGTTTTGACGACAGGGTCGTCAGAAAGGGGTAGAAATGCTGGAAAAAGGTGCAGTAGCAGTGTATGGCAGTCATGGACTTTGCAGAGTCAGTGATATTCAGGTTCCGTCCTTTATCGAACGTGGAAAGGAAAAGCTGTATTACCTGCTGATATCTGCAGTTGACACCAATGGCCTTTTATATGTGCCTGTGGAAGGTGCCGAGGACAAAATGAGAGACGCAATCGAGGCTGATGATGCAGAAAGCCTGATCGAAGAAATCGGGGATGTCGATGAACTGGAAATTCCTGTCGGCAAGAAGTCAGAAATGGCAATCGTGGAAGTAATCAAGAGGAATATTGCAGGCGAGATGATGAGCCTGGTAAAAACATTATATAAAATCAAGACGGTTCGTGAGATGGAAGGCAAGAAGTTCGCAGCAATGGATGAGAAATATCTCGCAATCGCAGAAAAGCTTCTCTATTCAGAGATTGCTTATGCACTTGATTCGGACTGGAAGGCAATTCAGGAAAGAGTAAGAGAGAATCTTTCTCAGCTTACACTGGAAACCAACTGAAATTCAGATAGAACAGAACTTTGTTTCTGTATGGAAAGAGCTGTCATAAACCTGTAACGGGGATTTATGACAGCTTTTCTTTTGCCCGGAGGCTGCAAAGCGGGATGAGAACTGCTCGATTTATAGCGGGAAGTATTGTATAATCAGATGCAGCTGGTATTGTCAGAAACAGAATAATGAAGTGAAGTAAGATCTGAACAGAGGCTGAGGTAAAAACATGATCAGAAAAATACGAATCGGAAATCCAATCGAAACCTATGCGGTTACAGAAAAGTCAGAATGTAAGACAGCGCAGGAAATTCCATATTTCGAAGTTTCGCAGCAGGGGAAAAAGCTGTCCCTGATGCTGGCGCAGAAGGATGTGGTCTACGGTCTCGGAGAACAGGTCCGTGGAATAAATAAAAGAGGCTGGGTCTATGTCAGCGACAATTCGGACGACCCCAATCATACAGAGGGCAAAAACTCCCTGTATGGTGCCCATAATTTCCTTCTGATTGATGGCAGCAGGCAGAAGTTCGGTATCTTTTTTGATACACCGGGAAAGGTGCGTTTTGATATCGGGTATACGGAATATGACCGCATGGAGATTACCTTTGAAGATGCGGATTATGACTGTTATGTCATTGAAGCGGATGAAGGCACTGCAGCAGAACGTATACTGACGGAAATCGTACATGAGTTCCGCCATCTGATCGGGAGAAGTTACATTCCGCCGAAGTGGGCGTTTGGTTTTGGACAGAGCAGATGGGGATATAAAACGGCAGCGGACATCCGTGAGGTGGTTACTGAGTACCGTAAGAACAGAATCCCGCTGGACAGCGTTTACATGGACATTGATTACATGGACCATTTTAAGGACTTTACGCTGGACCAAGAGGCATTTCCGGATTTCCCCGCATTTGTGAAGGAGATGAAGGCACAGCATATTCATCTGGTGCCGATCATTGATGCCGGAGTCAAAATTGAAAAGGGATATCCGGTGTATGAGGAAGGAATTGCAAACGGATATTTCTGCACAGACGAAGACGGCAAACCGTTCACGGCGGCAGTGTGGCCGGGGAAGGTTCACTTCCCGGATGTGTTGAATCCGGAGGTAAGGCAGTGGTTCGGCAACTGGTACAGAGTCCTTCTGAACATGGGAATAGAGGGCTTCTGGAATGATATGAACGAACCGGCGATTTTCTATTCGGAACGTCATCTGAAGGAAGTTTTTGAACAGCTGGAAGATTATAAGGATAAGAATCTGGACATCTGGTCGTTCTTTGAACTGAAGGATCTGGTGGGCCGGCTGGACAACCGTCCGGAGGATTATGCTTCTTTTTACCATAATTACGAGGGGAAAAAGATCCGTCATGATAAGGTACATAATCTGTATGGCTATAATATGACCAGAGCGGCCGGCGAAGCGTTTGAACGGCTGGTGCCGGATAAGAGAATTCTGATGTTCTCACGTTCTTCCTATATCGGCATGCACAGATATGGCGGTATCTGGACAGGAGACAATCAGTCCTGGTGGTCACATATTGCCCTCAGTATGAAGCAGATGCCGGCACTGAATATGTGCGGATTCCTGTACAGCGGCTCCGATATCGGAGGCTTTGGCAGTGACTGTACACCGGATCTTCTGATGCGCTGGCTGGAGTTCGGTATCTTCACGCCGCTGATGAGAAATCATTCGGCGCTCGGAACGAGGTCTCAGGAGGCATACCGCTTCGACAGCAGAAAAATGGCGGATATCATCGGACTCCGGTATATGCTGCTGCCTTATATCTACAGTGAATTCATGAAAGCGGCATTAAGCGGAGACATGTATTTCAGACCGCTGGCATTTGATTATCCGCAGGATGAGCGGGCAAGACATACAGAGGATCAGCTGCTCGTCGGTGAGAGCATGATGATCGCTCCGGTCTGTGAGCAGAATGCCATCGGGAGAAATGTATATCTTCCGGAGAGGATGAAGCTGTACCGTTTCCGCAGCACAGCTGACTTTGATACGGAAGTGCTGGAAGCGGGAGATCATTTCGTACCGGCAGATCTGAATGAGGTACTGATCTTCATCAGACCCGGCCATATTGTACCGCTGGCAGCACCTGGCGCAGAGAACACAGATGAAGTGTCTTTATCTGCAGTATCAGCAGCTGCAACGCAGCCCTTAACGCTCAGTTTTGTGGAAACAGGAACTGCAGAATACAGATGGTATGATGATGACGGCTATACCAGAAATTATGAGATGCAAAAGCATATCAGAATCATCAGAGAGGACGCAGCCGGGACAGTAACGGTAGAGAACGCAAAGGCATGATGACAGAAAAGCTATATGACAAAGACGCATATCAGACCGAATTTACGGCAAAGGTAATCTCCTGCAGTTTATCTTCAGGGACGCAGGCGCAGTACGATGTGGTACTGGACAGAACACTCTTTTTTCCTGAAGAAGGGGGACAGACGCCGGACCGCGGCACAGTTGACGAAATACAGGTAACCGATGTCCAGATCCGTGACGGCGTGATCATACACAGGATGGCGGCGCCTCTGGCAGCGGGCAGGGAAGTGCATGGCAGAATTGACTGGCAGCACCGTTTTTATAATATGCAGCAGCATTCCGGAGAACATGTTTTTTCCGGGATCGTGCATCAGAAATTCGGTTATGATAACGTCGGATTTCATCTGAGTGATGATATTGTCACGATGGATTATAACGGGACCTTAAGCACTGAGCAGCTTCTGGAAGTGGAGCGGCAGGCGAATCAGGCGATCTGCGAAAATATATCCATCATGATCTCATGGCCGTCAGAGGAAGAACTGGCGGCAATCACATATCGGAGTAAAAAGGAAATTGAAGGACAGGTCCGGATCGTGACCATACCGGGATATGATGTCTGCGCATGCTGTGCACCTCATGTCAGGAAAACCGGTGAAATCGGGCTTCTCAAGGTGGTCAGCAGGCAGAATTACAAAGGCGGCGTCAGAGTCAGTATCTGGTGCGGTCTGCGGGCGATGCAGCTGTACGATCAGGAGCATACGATGATGTCGGAACTGGCAGCGTCTCTGTCTACTTCTGCGGATCAGATTCCTGCGGTTTTCAAAAAGCAGCAGGATGAAATCTGTAAACTGAAACAGAAGCTTCAGAAAGCGCAGGCGCAGCGAATGGAACAGCAGCTGGAAGAAATTCCGCCACAGCAGAAAAATGTTTTTCTGCAGGTGGAAGATGTGGATGGCAGAACCATCCGTGACAGTGTGAACCGGCTGACAGCTGCACATCCGGGATATTGCGGTATCTTTTCCGGAAATGAGGCAGACGGATATCAGTATGTGATCGGATCGGCAGACGCAGATGCCGGAACGGCAGGAGAACTTCTGAAGGAGCGCTTCGGTGCAAAGGGCGGCGGATCTGCCCGGATGATACAGGGGCAGCTGCACGGTGCAGCCTGGGAAGACCTGCAGGAAGTTTTAAGTCAGTTATGAAATCTGGAGTGGAAATGGGATCAATAAAGGATTTTAAAAGCGGAGCAGAGAACGGAATACCGATCTGCCTGGGGTATCTTGCGGTATCCTTTGCCTTCGGAATACAGGCATCAGAGGCAGGACTTTCGGTATTTCAGGCAGTCATGATGTCATTGATGAACGTGACAAGTGCGGGGCAGTTTTCCTCGCTTGACCTGATCGTACATCAGGCTTCTTTCGCAGAAATGGCACTTCTGCAGTTTGTAGTAAACATGCGGTATCTTCTGATGTCATGTGCGCTGACACAGAAGCTGGGGCCTTCGGTGCCTACCGGGCACAGGCTTGGAATCGCCTACGGCGTAACCGATGAAATCTTTGGTGTAAGCGTATTGCACAAGGGGGAACTGCATCCGGCGTTTTCCTACGGGCTGATTGTGGTTTCCGTATCCGGATGGCTGTTGGGCACATTTCTGGGAGCGGCAGCAGGACAGATTATGCCGCAGCGTCTGATCAGCTGTCTGGGGCTTGCCATCTACGGCATGTTCCTGGCGATTATCATTCCGGAAGCAAGAGCAAAGCGGCAGGTGCTGTTTACCGTGCTGGCGGCCATGCTGATGAGCGCAGTATTTACCTGGGCTCCGGTTTTGAAGATGATTTCTTCCGGCTTTCGTATTATTATTGTAACTGTGGCAGTTGCGGCCGCCGCCGCTGTTCTTGCACCTGTTGAAGAAACAAGGCAGGAGGTGCAGGAAGATGCATAATGTTTACGGATATATTCTGGTGATGGCACTTGTGACCTATCTGATCCGTGCCTTACCGCTGACGCTGATCCGGAAAGAGATCAGGAGCCGCTTTATCAGATCATTTCTGTATTATGTGCCGTATGCGACACTGGCAGCAATGACATTTCCGGCCATTTTATCTGCGGCGGATCATCGCGTGGCGTCCATTGCAGGATTTATAACGGCGCTGATCCTGTCTTTTTACAGAAAGAGTCTGCTTGTGGTGGCAGCATGTGCCTGCGCGGCAGCATTTATTGCGGAACTTTTCTTATGAAAAAATATTGATCTGCAGGAAAGGATAATATCAGATATGCATATCGGAATGGGTTATGATGTACACCGCCTTGTGGAAGGCAGAAAACTGATCATGGGAGGTGTGGAAATTCCTTATGAAAAGGGTCTGCTGGGACATTCGGATGCGGATGTACTGCTGCATGCGATTATGGATGCGCTCCTCGGAGCGGCAGCACTTGGGGACATCGGGAAGTTTTTTCCGGATAATGATCCGGCGTTTGAAGGCGCGGACTCTGTGAAACTGCTTTCGAAAGTCGGCGAGATGCTGGATGAGAAGCGCTTTCTGATCGAGAATATTGATGCGACCATCATTGCGCAAAAGCCCAAAATGCGGCCTTATATCGATCAGATGCGTCAGAATATCGCAGATACGCTGGGGCTTGACCTGTCACAGGTGGGCGTCAAGGCAACAACAGAGGAAGGCCTGGGATTTACAGGAGCGGGCGAAGGAATCTCTGCGCAGGCAATCTGTCTGCTGACTACGCCGGCAGAGGCCATCAGCCGCAATGTGACCTATCAGACTGCTGATGAGACGCAGGGCACAGGCTGCGGCGGCTGCAGCAGCTGTCCGGGCAAAGGGGTATAACCGGAGATTGCACTTTGACTCAGTTTATGGTAAAAATACGTCATATAAAACAGCGATTTGCAGCATGGAGGTAAAAATGCAGATTTATAATACAAAAAGCAGAAAAACGGAAGAATTTCATACATTGGAACCCGGAAAGGTGAGAATGTATGTCTGCGGACCGACCGTATATAATTTTATTCATATCGGAAATGCGCGTCCGATGATTTTTTTCGATACGGTCAGAAGGTATCTGACCTATAAGGGCTATGAAGTGAATTATGTTTCCAATTTTACGGATGTGGACGATAAGATTATCAAAAAGGCCATTGAAGAGGGCGTGGATTCCTCCGTCATTTCAGAGCGTTACATTGCCGAGTGCAAAAAGGATATGGAGGCACTGAATATTCTGCCGGCTACGACCAATCCGCTGGCAACGCAGGAAATCGACGGCATGCTGGAGATGATCCGGACACTGATTGATAAGGGATATGCATACGTTGCAGCAGACGGAACGGTTTATTACAGAACCAGAAAGTTTGCACAGTACGGTAAACTGTCCCATAAGAATCTGGATGATCTGCGAAGCGGTGAACGTCAGCTGAAGGTCAGCGGACAGGATCAGAAGGAAGACCCGCTGGATTTTGTGCTCTGGAAGCCCAAGAAGGACGGCGAGCCTTACTGGGAGTCTCCATGGTGCAAGGGCCGTCCCGGCTGGCATATCGAGTGCTCTGTCATGAGCAGAAAATATCTGGGCGAGCAGATTGACATTCATGGCGGCGGAGAAGATCTGATTTTCCCGCATCATGAAAATGAGATTGCCCAGTCAGAGGCATGCAGCGGTAAGGAATTTTCCAATTACTGGATGCATAATGCATTTCTGAACATCAATAATCACAAGATGTCCAAGTCTGCCGGAAATTTCTTTACCGTAAGAGACATTACGGCAAAATATGACCCGCAGGTACTGCGTATGTTCATGCTGTCTGCGCATTACAGAAGTCCGCTTAATTTCAGTGATGAACTGATGGAAGCAGCAAAGTCGGGCTATGAGCGTATTGTCACCTGCGTCAGCAATCTTGATTTCATGCTGGAGAAGGATCGCCCCGAGGCACTTTCAGAGAAAGAGCAGGAGCTTCTGACACAGGTCAGCGAACTGCGCAGTAAGTTTGAAAGTGTAATGGATGATGATTTTAACACGGCAGATGCAATTTCCGTGATCTTCGATCTGGTCAGATTTTCAAACAGCAATGCGGATGAGCATTCAAGCAGGGCATTTCTGGAAGCACTGAAGAAAGAAATTATGACGCTGGCTGATGTCTGCGGACTGATTGTGGAGAGAAAGCAAGAGCTGCAGGATGCGGAAATCGAGCAGCTGATTGCAGACCGTCAGCAGGCACGTAAGGATAAGAACTTTGCAAGAGCAGATGAAATCCGTAATGAACTGCTGGATAAGGGAATCGTTCTGGAAGATACCAGAGAAGGTGTGAAATGGAAGAAGGCATGAAGGATCTGCCGGAAGAAATCCGCAGCAGCTTTCATATGCAGCCGGTTGACCTCAGAACCTATTCACCGCTCGGACTGGCTTTTATCGGAGACGGAATTTACGATCTGATGATCCGGACACTTGTCATGGAAGAAGGCAACCGCCCTGCAAATGAACTGAACAGGCGGAAAGTCCGCTATGTCAATGCCGCAGCGCAGTCCGCGATTGTGGATGCCATAGAGGGACTTCTGACAGAAGAGGAAATGACGGTTTATCACAGAGGGCGCAACGCCAAGTCTTATACCAGCGCCAAGAATCAGTCGATCGGAGATTACCGGAAGGCAACCGGCCTTGAAGCGCTGTGCGGATATCTGTATCTGTCAGGCAGGACAATGCGTGTTCTGGAACTGGTACAGTATGGAATCGAACACGGAAAAATAGCAGAAATGAAAAAAGCAAAGACCTGATCAGAAGATCAGATGAAGCGCACGTCATGTGCAGAAAGCAGATTATGAATAACAGAGGAAACGGGAACAGAGAAACATCCGGGAGCAGACAGTCAGGCTATGGCCAGGGCAGCAGCGACAGAAGAAGCAACAAGGGCAGGAGCTACGGCCACGCAGCAGACGGCGAACATAAGAGCTACGGCCGTGCAGACGGCGAGCATAAGAGCTATGGCCGTGCAGACGGCGAGCGTAAGAGCTACGGCCGTGCAGACGGCGAGCATAAGAGTTACGGCCATGCAGACGGCGGGCGTAAGAGCTACGGCCGTGCAGACGGTGAGCGTAAGAGTTACAGCCGTGCGCAGAAGTCATACGGGCACAGGGAATATGACCACAGCGCAGAGACCGAACCTGCAGAAGCAGCTGAAGCAGCATATGAACTTCAGGAACAGCAGACGGCAGAAACCGCTGAGGATGGAGGAATTCCGGAGAACAGCCTGACAATTGAAGGCCGTAATGCGGTTCTGGAAGCGTTCCGCTCCGGAAAGACCATTGATAAGCTGTATGTTCTGGACGGCTGCACGGACGGACCGGTAGCAACGATCCGCAGAGAAGCCAAAAAACAGGGAACCATCATGAAGTTTGTATCCAGAGAGCGTCTGGATCAGATTTCCGCAACAGGTAAGCATCAGGGCGTGATTGCCTGTGCTGCAGCCTATGATTATTCTGAAATTGATGATATCTTTGCGCTGGCTGAAAAGAAGGGCGAGGCTCCGTTCATTTTCATTCTGGATAACATTGAAGATCCGCACAACCTCGGGGCTATGATCCGTACGGCAAATGTTGCCGGCGCGCATGGCGTTATCATTCCGAGAAACAGAGCAGTAGGACTGACGGCAACGGTTGCAAAGACATCTGCCGGTGCGCTGAATTATACGCCGGTAGTGAAGGTGACCAATATTGCCCAGACAATTGAAGAACTGAAGAAGCGCGGTGTCTGGTTTGCCTGTGCAGATATGGAAGGTACGCCGATGTACGATCTGAATCTGACAGGCGCCATCGGTCTCGTGATCGGAAATGAAGGCGCAGGTGTCGGCAAGCTTGTCCGCGAGAAATGTGATATGGTGGCTTCCATTCCGATGAAGGGAGAAATCGAGTCCCTGAATGCATCGGTTGCCGCAGGCGTTCTTGCATATGAAATTGTGCGCCAGCGCAGTATGAAAAAGTAATGAGATGAGCAGATGGCAGACTATACAGATGAAAAAGATGAAATTCTGATTCAGCGCCTTCGTGAAGGGGAATCAGATATCACAGATTTCATTATGAATAAATATAAAAATCTGGTGAGGAAAAAAGCAGGTTCGATGAACATTCTCGGTGCGGATCGCGATGACCTGATTCAGGAAGGGATGATCGGGCTGTTTAAGGCCATCCGTGATTATGACTGCGGGCGTGATGCCAGCTTTTTTACCTTTGCCGATCTGTGCATATCAAGGCAGATGTATTCTGCGGTGGAGGCGTCTCTTCGTAAGAAGCACATTCCGCTCAATTCCTATGTATCGCTCTATACCAGAATAGATGAGGATGATGCCTCATCTGATGCGACGCTGGAGAATGCGCTGGCATCAGATACAGAACTGAATCCGGAGCAGCAGCTGATTGACCGTGAGAATGTAAGACTTCTGGAAGAAGCCATTGAAAAACAGCTCAGTGCAGTTGAACGGCAGGTGCTGGAACTGTATCTGACCGGCATGAGCTATACCGAGATTGCAAAAGTTCTGAATAAAGATGAGAAATCAACGGACAATGCACTTCAGAGGGCAAAGACGAAACTCAGAAAGTATGCACATTTACCAAAATAAGGGCTGAAAGTTTGGTATTGTAGTTTCCGGCCGGATATGTTACAATGAGTTTGTTAAAAAAATAACACACTGTAAACAACAGCACAAAAGCCAAGGAGGTACAATTCTATGTTACGTTTTACACTGCCCCGTGATCTTTATCATGGCAAAGGAGCACTGGAGGCTCTTAAAACGCTTCAGGGAAAGAGAGCAATCATCTGTGTCGGCGGAGGCTCAATGAAGCGCGGTGGTTTTCTGCAGAAAGCGGAAGATTATCTGAAAGAAGCAGGAATGGAAGTAAAGCTTTTTGAGGGAATTGAGTCTGATCCTTCTGTAGAAACAGTAATGAAGGGCGCTGCAGTCATGCAGGAGTTCGAGCCTGACTGGATTGTTGCAATCGGCGGAGGATCTCCGATCGATGCTGCGAAGGCAATGTGGATCAAATATGAATATCCGGAGACCACATTCGAAGACATGTGCAAGGTGTTCGGACTGCCGAAGCTTCGCAAAAAAGCTCATTTCTGTGCGATTTCATCCACATCGGGAACGGCAACAGAAGTAACCGCATTTTCAATCATTACGGATTATCACAAGGGAATCAAGTATCCGATTGCTGATTTTGAAATCACACCGGATGTTGCAATTGTGGATCCGGAGCTGGCAGAGACCATGCCGCCAAAGCTTGTTGCACATACAGGAATGGACGCCATGACACATGCAATTGAAGCATATGTATCCACTGCACATGTGGAATATACAGATGCACTTGCACTGCATGCAATTAAGATGATTGATGCCGATC
Organism: uncultured Butyrivibrio sp.; assembly: GCA_964388815.1. GTDB lineage: Bacteria > Bacillota > Clostridia > Lachnospirales > Lachnospiraceae > Butyrivibrio. Next base: position 16,313 of record CAYMBY010000147.1, read on the forward strand.
TGGTAAAATCCTATAACGGCGACATGGCAGCAAGAGCTTCCATGCATGATGCCCAGTGTCTTGCAGGAATGGCATTCTCCAATGCACTTCTTGGAATCGTTCATTCCATGGCACATAAGACAGGAGCTGCATTTAAGAACGGACATATTATTCACGGTGCAGCCAATGCAATGTATCTGCCGAAGGTCATCCGTTTCAATGCAAAGGATCCTGCTGCAGCAGAGAGATATGCATATATTGCTGATTTCATCCATCTGGGCGGAAACAGCACACAGGAGAAGGTTGATCTTCTGATCCAGGCACTTCGCAGGATGAATGATGAACTGAACATTCCTCATTGCATCAGAAACTACGGTGAAGGCGGACTTCCGGCTGAGACAGGTATCGTACCGGAAGATGAGTTCCTTTCCAAGCTTCATGATATTGCTGCCAATGCACTTCTGGATGCCTGCACGGGTTCCAATCCGCGTCAGCCCGGTCAGGAAGAGATGGAACAGCTGCTGAAGTGCTGCTATTATGATACTGAGGTGGATTTCTGATAAAAGGACGGATTAATATAAATTCCTACTTGCGTCACCTCAAAATGTATGCTACAATAACATAGCTGTCTGGGAGTAAGCATTCCAGAACAGTTGAAACCATTGGGAAAAATTGAGAATATTTGTATATAGAGAGGTGAGAAAAATGAAGCAGGATTTACATCCGGAGTACTATCAGGCAACAGTTACTTGCAACTGCGGAAATACATTCACAGTTGGATCCACAAAACCCGAAATTCACGTTGAAATTTGTTCCAAATGCCATCCGTTCTACACAGGACAGCAGAAGGCTATGTCAGCTCGTGGACGTATCGATAAGTTCAACAAGAAGTATGGTATGGAAAATAAGTAATCTTATTGCATGAAATGAGGTTGGGGCAGATGCCTCAACCTCTATTTTGTTTACGTAAATCAACAGAGCAGAGGACATCATGAAGAAAAAGAAAATCGGACATTATTCAGGAATAGGCGGACAGGCTGTTCTGGAAGGCGTGATGATGCGCAACAAGGATATGTATTCTGTTGCAGTCAGAAAGCCGGATGGTGAGATTGAAGTTGAGATAGATGAATATCACGGGATTGCATCAGGCAGCATACTGATGCGTATTCCGTTTGTGCGCGGTATTTTTGTATTTATTGATTCGCTGGCGATCGGAATGAAGGCGCTTAATTTTTCTTCTTCATTGTATGGAGAGGAAGATGTCAAACCGACGAAGGCAGATCTTTTCCTTGACCGGATTTCAAAGGGACATGGAGAAAAGGTAGTAGAAGCGATTACGATGCTGATTTCTTTTGCGCTGGCAATCGGAATATTCGTGCTTCTGCCTTATTTTATCGCGGATGTTCTGACCGTATATATCAGAAATGAATCACTGCTTTCTCTGATGGAGGGCATTGTGAGAATTCTGATTTTTATTCTGTATATTCTTCTGATTTCCAGGATGAAGGATATTCACAGACTGTTCTGTTATCATGGGGCAGAGCATAAGTGTATCAACTGTATTGAAAAGGGAAGACCGCTGACTGTCAAGAATGCCATGCGCAGTTCCAGACTGCACAAACGCTGCGGAAGCAGTTTTATCCTGTTTGTCATGTTTGTCAGTATTGTGCTGTTTTTCTTTATCAGAGTGCAATCACTGCCGATGAGACTGCTGCTGCGAATTCTGCTGATCCCTGTGATCTCCGGGATTTCCTATGAGATTATCCGTCTGGCCGGAAGAAGTGACAATCCGATTGTCAATGCAATTTCTGCACCGGGTCTTTGGCTGCAGAGACTGACAACGAAGGAACCGGATGAAACAATGGTGGAAGTGGGAATCAAGGCGGTGGAAGCGGTATTTGACTGGAAAGCATATCTGAAGGATTCCTTTGGATATGAAATTGATGATTCCTGGCTGGAAGAAGATTCGGAAGCAGATGATGATGATAGCGAGGACAGCACAGACGAAGACGTTGATATTGATGAGATTCTGAAGGAAGCAGAAGAGGAAGATGCAGATCCGGCGGAAAAAGAAATGAGCTGATATGATGACATATGAAGAACTTTGCAGAAAAGGTACCGAACAGCTCAGTGCGGCAGGCGTTACAGAAGCGCAGCTGGATGCCAGACTTTTACTGGAATCAGTATGCGGAACGGATCATAATACGCTGCTGGTGCATGGTGACAGGGCCGTTTCTGCAGATGAAGAGGAAGCATATCTGAAGAAAACCGATGCGCGTGCGCGCCGGATTCCGCTTGCCTATATTACGGGCAGTCAGGAATTTATGGGACTTACTTTTAAAGTCAGTGATCAGGTACTGATTCCGAATCAGGATACGGAAACACTGGTAGAAGAGGGCCTGAAGCTTCTGCATGACGGAATGCGGTTTATGGATCTGTGTACCGGTTCCGGCTGCATTGCACTCAGTCTCCTGCATTACACCAATGATACGACGGCAACAGCGACGGATATTTCTCCGAAGGCACTTGAAATTGCGGCGCAGAATGCACAGCAGCTGCAGCTGGAGAAAAGAGTCAGATTTACAGAGACAGATCTTTTTCCGGAAAAAGGGGAAAAAGAGGAAAGAGTCAGGGCAGATCTGATTATTTCCAATCCGCCGTATATTCCGACGGATGTGATTGAAACGCTTGCCCCCGAAGTAAAGGATCACGAGCCAAGACTGGCGCTTGACGGCAGGGCAGACGGGCTGGATTTCTACAGAAGAATTATTGCAGAGGCGCCGGACTGGCTTTTTGAAAGCGGATGGCTGCTGATGGAAATCGGATATGATCAGGGAGCAGCTGTGTCAGCACTGATGAAAGACAATGGGTTTCATGAAGTACAGATTGTGCAGGATCTTGGCGGAAGAGACAGAGTGGTTCTCGGATGCTGGTTCTGAGCTTTTGCAGACGTTTTCTGATTTGAGTGAAATGGAAGGATACAGCGTATGTTTGATAAACTGGAGGACTTGCTCAGACGCTTTGAAGATATTACCAGAGAACTGAATGAGCCTTCTGTAACGGCAGATCAGGAGCGCTTCAGAAAGCTCATGAAGGAACAGAGTGATCTGACACCGCTTGTGGAATGCTACACGGAATATAAGAAGTGCAAAGAGACAATTGACGAGAGTGTTTCCATGCTGGAAGAAGAGTCGGATGCCGAGATGCGGGATCTGCTCAAACAGGAGCTTTCAGATGCAAAGAATCAGGTACCGGAGCTGGAACAGCAGCTGAAGGTATTGCTTTTGCCCAGGGATCCCAATGATGAAAAAAATGTCATTGTGGAGATCCGTGCGGGCGTAGGCGGCGACGAGGCTGCACTTTTTGCTGCAGATCTTTATCGTATGTATGTCATGTATTCTGAGCGGCAGGGCTGGCACGTGGAAACGATGAATGTCGAAGAAATCGGTATCGGCGGAATGAAAACGGTCAGCTTCATGATCAACGGCTCGGGAGCATATTCCAGGCTGAAGTATGAAAGCGGCGTGCATCGTGTACAGCGTGTTCCTGCAACGGAGTCAGGAGGCAGGATTCATACCTCTACGGCAACGGTTGCCATTATGCCGGAAGTAGAGGATGTGGAAGTCAGTATTGATATGAATGACTGCAAATTTGATGTGTTCCGCGCATCGGGAAACGGCGGTCAGTGTGTAAATACAACGGATTCTGCTGTCAGACTGACACATCTGCCGACCGGAATCGTAATTTCCTGTCAGGATGAAAAGAGCCAGATCAAGAACAAGGCAAAGGCACTTAAAGTACTGCGTGCCAAACTGTATGAACTGGAGCAGGAGAAGCAGCACAATTCGGAAGCGGAGCTTCGCCGCAGTCAGATCGGGACGGGAGACCGCTCAGAGAAAATCCGTACGTATAATTTCCCGCAGGGACGTGTAACGGACCACAGGATCAAGCTGACGCTTTATAAGATTGATCAGGTGATAGACGGAGATCTGGACGAACTGATCGACAGCCTGACTGCAGCTGATCAGGCGGCCAAACTGGTAAAGCTGAACGAAGAAACGGTGTAAATAGGAAAGAGGTGCAAGGTGAAGAAAATACTTGTTGTCGTAGACATGCAGAATGATTTCATTGACGGAGCACTTGGTACGAAAGAGGCATCAGCGATTGTACCACGCGTAATCAGTAAAATTCATGATTATCCGCAGAATTGTATTTATGCAACAAGGGATACGCATCAGGAAGACTATCTGGAGACGCAGGAAGGGCAGAACCTTCCGGTCAGACACTGCATCGAAGGTACAAAGGGATGGGAAATCCGCAGGGAAATCGCAGATGCCATGCCCGGGGCGGAGATCATCAATAAGCCGACCTTCGGATCTGTCATTCTGGCACAGGAACTGATGGAACGCAGTCAGCGTGAACCGGTTGAAGTGGAACTGGTCGGGCTCTGTACAGATATCTGTGTCATATCCAATGCGCTTCTGATCAAGGCACTTCTTCCGGAAGTCAGAATCAGTGTGGACCCGAAATGCTGCGCAGGCGTAACGCCGCAGAGTCATGAGGCAGCACTGGAGGCAATGAAATCCTGTCAGATTCAGATTTTATAACATTACAGATTGTATGTGATTGTATCTGGAAAAATGGTATAATAAAAACGGTTGCAGTGGCAGCTGTTTTTTAGAGGGTTGCAGAGTGTCAGCTGCAGGAGCAGCTGTCTTTATGATATGAACGGTTATATAAATACGCTACGATATATTCTCAATTGAGACATGCATTTTCAGGTGCAGATTGGAGCGGTTATGAATGAAGCATTAAAGCAGGAGTTGATTACCTGGGGGATCGACTGGCCGGATGTTTCTGCAAGATTTCTTGGTAATGAAGATCTTGTGATCAAGTTCATGATGAAGTTTCTGAATGATAAGAGCATGGAAGAACTGACAGAATATCTTGCCGCAGGGGATGCAGAAAATGCATTCAAGGCGATTCATACGCTGAAAGGTGTATCCGGAAATCTCAGTATGAAGGCGATTCATGATGACGTGTGGAGTCTGACGGAGATCCTTCGTGCCGGTTCGCTTGACGGTGCACAGGAAAAATATGACAGAATCAAAGTGAAATACGATGATCTGATCCGGATTCTCAGAAAGTATCAGGATCAGTGAATCAAAAGAGGTGCCATTAAACCTCTATTGATTTACAGATCTTCAAAGGCAATTCCATTTTCAGACAGAAAGCTGTGAAGATAACGATCCCATATCTGTTCATAGGATTTATCCAGGATGAAAGTACGGATGGCAGTACCTGTGGTCAGCGTCACTATTCCATTCTGAAAACGGATGTTGAGAACGAATGCAGCAATCTGTTCCGGATCAATGCCGGTATCACTTTCCTGCAACAGACGTCTGACGGTTTCGGAATCACAGTGCAGAACAAACCGGAAACTGACGGGGGTGTGTTTTCCGCGGATCAGATTCAGACATACCGGTTTCATCTGATTCCAGACAGATAGTTCAAAGGGATGGAGTGAATCGTCATCAGCGCCATAGAATTCCGGGCAGATGTGTCCGTCAATGGAAAAAGTGTTGTAGGTCTGAATGACAGCCTCTTCAAGAAGAAAGTGGTCAAAGCAGCTGCCGTTAAGCAGCGTGTTCATAAAATCTTTTGTATGTGTTATTTTCAGTTCAGTCATTTTTCTGCTTTCGTTTCGTATTTTCTGTGTAATGGAAATGCGGTATCTGAATGTATTGTACCATAGCAGCACAAATTATAAAAAGACAATTATGCATTGGGCATAACTTTACTGAATAGCAGATCAGTGCTATCATATGTAGTATAGAAAACTACATTTATGGTTAAAATCCCGGAGGGTATATGAGTTATAAAATTGTTGTAGACAGTTGTTGTGATTTACCGGAAAAGTACAGAAAGGATCCGCGGTTCGAAATTGTACCGCTCGGACTTGAGGTTGGAGACTATCATATTATGGATGATGAGAACTTCAATCAGAAGGAATTTCTGGAAAAAGTCGCATCCTGTGCGCAGTGCCCGAAGTCCGCATGCCCTTCACCGGACAGATATATGAAGGCCTATACAACTGAGGCGGAAGATGTTTACGCGGTAACACTTTCGTCACACCTGAGCGGAAGCTATAACAGTGCGCTTCTGGGAAAAGATATTTATCACGAGGAAATCGGAGAAAAGAATATTTATGTCGCAGATTCACTGTCTGCGTGCTGCGGAGAAACGCAGATTGCGCTCAAGGCAATGGAACTTGCAGAAAGCGGACTTTCCTTTGAAGAAGTGGTTCCGGAACTGGAAAAATACCGTGACGGAATGAATACATACTTTGTGCTTGATAATCTGGATACGCTCCGTAAGAACGGAAGATTATCCGGAATGAAGGCACTGGTTGCTTCTACATTGAACATCAAGCCGATCTGTGCGGGAAACCATGGTGACATTGTGCAGAGAGGACAGGGCGTCGGAATCAAGAAGGCGCTTCTGAAGATGGCGGAACTGGCAGTCAGAGAGACTGAACATCCGGAAGAGAAGAGACTTATGATCAGTCATTGCAACTGCTATGAGCGTGCAATGCTGGTGAAGGATATGATTCTGTCAAAGGCAGCATTTAGGGACGTGATTGTGGTGGATACGGCCGGTGTTGCAACCATGTATGCAAATGACGGCGGAATTGTGGTAACCTGCTGATAAAAACAGATTTTTTCAGATAGAGGTGCGTCTGCACCTCTATTTTTTTTGCGGAACACGCGAAGCGGACTCCTTTATCTGCAGTTGATCCTGAGTGCCTCTTTGACGTTACTGCGGAAGGAAAGACTTACGTGCAGCGAATGACCGTCATCCATGGTAACGGATAAAATTGAAGCCTTTGTCATATGATGAATATTGATAATGGTATGTTCTGTAATCGGGATAAAACAGTTGAAGCCGGCCAGCAGGTCATAGAAATTGGCGGCATCACTCAGAATTCTGATTGTACGGTGGTCAGTCATGGTAACACCCAGAAGCCCTTTTCGTACTGCTGCTGCATAAAGAATTTCATCGCAGTGTGCATAAATGGTTTCGCTTTCTCCGCGAAGTTCTACCATGGGTTCCGGATGAATCCGGTTCATTTCACAGAACATCAGCATATCTTTCAGATCTTCAGCCAGAACAGGTTTGTTCATATAATAGAAAGAAGCATGGTCTGTATCGGCAAGCTGTTCATAGTTCCATACAGAACTGCACAGAACAATACAGCATACCACGCCAAGCGCACGAAGACGTCTGGCCACATCCAGTCCGTTTTCCGGGCCGTTTACGATATCCAGAAAAATAATGTCATACATCTGCGGATACTGCATCAGTGCCGGAATATTTCCGTACAGATCAATGTAATATCCTTCCAGACCATTTTTTTTATTCTGATCCGAGGCTCTGCCAAGGAGTCTTTCCATCTGCTTCCGATCGGCGATATTGTCGTCACATACAGCGATATGCATGGCCTGTCAACCTCCTTCCCCGGGATTACATGAACATAAAATCAATCGGTGCACGCCAGAGAAGAAAAACAGCCAGAAGCTGCAATGCCAGAATCAGCGGCATGCCATATACAAAGTACCAGTGGCGTGTTTTATGATGGAAAGTATACATCCCGATAATGGAACCGATACTTCCGCCAATTATGGCAACCACGAAAAGAGTGCCTTCCGGAATACGGAAGGCACCAACTCTTGCTTTATGTTTGTCAATGCCCATCAGAGCAAACCCGATGACGTTGACGGTAACCAGATACGCTGCCAGAAAAATAATCGAATTCATAGTGCTCTCATTTTCTTATGATTTCTTTTTTTTCGATACCGGCTTTTTTGCGGTTGCTTTTTTGGCATTTTCTTTTACTTCCTGCATCTTCATTGCACGAACCTTGCAGGAGAGACCGAACAGATTGATGAATCCTTCTGCATCATGATGATCATAAAGATCACCGGTGGTAAAGGATGCAATGCTTGCATTATAGAGAGAGTACGGTGAAACAGTACCGGCCTTGATAATGTTCCCCTTATACAGCTTGAAGGTAACTTCACCGGTAACATATTTCTGGGTAGACTCGATAAATGCCTGCTCTGCTTCACGAAGAGGAGTAAACCATTTCCCTTCATAAACAATGTCAGCAAACTTATTGCCCATATCTTTTTTCATTGTATACGTATCGCGGTCTAAAATCAACTCTTCCAGCTGCTGATGTGCTGCATACAGAATTGTACCGCCGGGAGTTTCATATACGCCGCGGCTCTTCATGCCGACAACACGGTTCTCGACAATATCCACGATACCGATACCGTTTTCAGCACCAAGCTGATTCAGTGTACGGATGATATCGGAGACTTTCATCTTCTTGCCGTTGACGGACTTCGGTATGCCGCCTTCAAAGGTCATCTTCACCGTGGTCTCTTTGTCAGGAGCATCCTGCGGAGTTACGCCGAGTACGAGCAGGTGCTTATAGTTGGGCTCTTTGGAAGGATCTTCAAGTTCAAGACCTTCATGGGAGATATGCCACAGATTACGGTCACGGCTGTAGCTGTTATCTACGGAAAAAGGCAGATGAATACCATGCTGATGGCAGTATTCGATTTCTGATTCACGTGAATCAAGCTTCCACTTGTCACTTCTCCATGCAGCAATGATTTTGATGTCAGGAGCCAGTGCCTTGATTCCAAGTTCAAAACGGATCTGGTCGTTTCCTTTTCCGGTTGCGCCGTGGCAGATGGCAACCGCATCTTCCTTGCGGGCGATTTCCACGAGCTTCTTGGCGATCAGCGGACGGGCCATGGATGTACCGAGCAGATACTGGTTCTCATATACAGCATGAGCCATGACACAGGGAACAACATATTCGTCACAGAATTCATCAATGACATCAAGCACATACAGCTTGGATGCGCCGCAGGACTTTGCTCTTTCTTCAAGACCGTCAAGTTCTTCTGCCTGACCGCAGTCGATGCAGACACAGATTACTTCATAATTAAAGTTTTCTTTCAGCCACGGAATAATTGTCGTGGTATCCAGACCACCGGAATACGCAAGAATTACCTTTTCTTTTTTAGCAGCCATATTTTTCCTCCATTGAAATCCGCTCATATCTGGCGGGGTTCATTTATCTTCTGGCTCATAATATACATCACATATAAGGGAAATGCAAGAAGAAAATGCATAAATATATCATTAATTAAAAAATAAATGCATAAATATAAAATTTACCCTTGCATAATGGGGCATACCGACGTATACTTATGCAATATAAAAAAGGCGGAAATGCTTTCGTGATCTGCGAAAACTGGCTATAATGTTAGATATGGCATTTATGGACATGATACAGATTCAGAAAAACAGAATGGAGATTTGGTCATGATAAAAGTTGGAATTATCGGTGCAACCGGGTATGCCGGGGCCGAAATTGTAAGACTGCTGATGACACACCCTGAGGCAGAGATTGTATGGTATGGTTCCAGAAGCTACATTGATCAGAACTATGCGGATATTTATCAGAATATGTTTCATCTGGTGGATGCAAAATGCATGGATGATAATATGGAAGAACTTGCTGCACAGGCGGATGTGATTTTCACGGCAACGCCGCAGGGACTGTGTGCTTCACTCGTAAATGATGAAATCCTGTCAAAAACGAAGATCATTGACCTGAGCGCAGATTTCAGACTGAAGGATGTCAGTGTCTATGAGAAATGGTATAAGATTGAACATAAATCACCGCAATATATTAAGGAAGCAGTTTACGGACTGTGCGAAATTAACCGGGAGAGCATTAAGACAGCGAGAATCGTGGCGAATCCGGGATGCTTTACAACCTGCTCGATCCTGACAGCGTATCCGCTGGTAAAAGAGGGACTGATCGATCCGGATACACTCATTGTGGATGCACTCAGCGGTGTGTCCGGTGCAGGAAGAGGCGCAAAGGTGGCGAATCTCTACTGTGAAGTAAATGAGAGCTGCAAACCTTACGGGGTGGCAGTGCACAGACATACACCGGAAATCGAGGAACAGCTTGGATATGCGGCGGGCAGGGAGATTACCATCAGCTTTACCCCGCATCTGGTACCGATGAACAGAGGAATTCTGGCAACGGAATACGCGTCACTGACAAAGGTGAACGGAAAACTTCCTGACAAAGAGACGATCAGAGAAGCATATGAGAAGTATTATGCAAAGGAAAACTTCATCAGACTTCTGGCAGACGGTGTCTATCCGGAAACAAGATGGGTTGAAACCAGTAATTATGTGGATATCGGCTTTAAGATTGATGAACGGACAGGCAGAATCGTGATGATGGGCGCACTTGATAATCTGGTGAAGGGCGCAGCAGGTCAGGCGGTACAGAACATGAATCTCATGTTCGGACTGGATGAAAAGGCGGGCCTGAATCTGGTGCCGTGTTTCCCCTGACAGACAGGATGTAAGAATATGATTTTCAGACGATACAAAGAGGTATCGGAAAGCGAAGTGCAATAGAATGGTCAGAGTGATGACACCTGAAGATTATGATGCTGTATATGCGCTGTGGATGTCCATACATGGATTCGGAATCCGCAGCATGGATGATTCCAGAGAAGGAATCGAAATATTTTTAAAACGAAATCCGACCACCAGCGCGGTGGATGTGGAAGACGGGAAAATCGTCGGTGCAGTGCTTTGCGGGCATGACGGAAGAAGAGGCTGTCTGTATCATGTCTGTGTCAGCGAGCAGTACAGAAGACACGGAATCGGCAAAAAAATGGTGGAATTCTGCATACAGGCGCTGCAGGCAGAGCGGATTAACAAGGTATGTCTGAATGCGTTTGTAACCAATGCTGTCGGTAATGCATTCTGGCAGCGGATGGGCTGGAGTAACCGGACAGATATGAATTATTATGATTTTACACTGAATGAAAATAATCTGACTGTTTTTAACAGATGAACAGATCCGATAATCTGGAGGAACTGAAAATGAAGATGACACAGGGTACGGTGACGGATGCAAATGGCTTTACGGCAGCGGGGTATGCGGCCGGAATCAAATATCAGGGCAGAAAGGATATGGCGATGATCTGCAGCAGTGCGCCGTGTCATGCAGCAGGAGTATTTACCAGTAATGTGGTAAAGGCGGCTCCGGTTCTGTGGGATAAGAAGATTGTGACAGAATCTGATGCGGTTTATGCGGTTGTGGTCAATTCCGGAATTGCAAATGCCTGTACCGGAAAAGACGGATATGAAATCTGTGAAAAGACGGCAGAAGCGGTCGGAAAAGAACTGTCAGTACCTGCAGATGGTGTCCTGATCGGATCGACAGGTGTCATCGGCATGCAGATTCCGATCGACAAAGTCACGGACGGTGTAAAACATCTGAAAACCCTGCTGGACGATACGCAGGAAGCCGGAATTCAGGCTGCAGAAGCGATTATGACAACCGATACGCATTCCAAACATCTTTCTGTGCAGTTCACGCTGGACACGAAGACCTGTCATATGGGGGCGATGGCCAAAGGGTCAGGAATGATTCACCCGAATATGTGTACCATGCTCTGCTTTATCACAACGGATGCAGCGGTTTCTCATACGCTGCTGCAGAAGGCACTGCGTGAAGTCGTGGTGGATACCTTTAACATGATCTCTGTGGACGGAGATATGTCTACCAATGATTCGCTGATGATTCTGGCAAACGGGATGGCCGGAAACGAGGAGATCACGGAGGAAAATCAGGATTATCAGACGTTCCTGGAGGCACTGAAGCTGATCTGCACAGAGATGGCAAAGGCACTTGCCGGAGACGGAGAAGGTGCAACTGCGCTTTTCGAAACGCATGTGATTCATGCAGATACAAAGCAGAATGCAAGAATATTAAGTAAATCCGTAATCTGCTCAAGTCTGACCAAGGCAGCAATATACGGGCATGATGCCAACTGGGGACGGATTCTGTGTGCACTTGGCTATTCCGGTGTACAGTTTGATCCCGACAGGGTGGATCTGTACATTGAGAGTGCGGCAGGTAAAATGCTTCTTTTCCATGACGGAAAGGCTGCAGATTACAGCGAGGAAGAGGCAACGGAAATTCTGTCACAGAAGAGTGTGACCGCCCTGGTGGACATGCGGATGGGACAGGAGGAGGCAACTGCCTGGGGATGCGACCTGACCTATGATTATGTGAAGATCAATGCGGATTACAGAAGCTGAAATGCAGTGCATGAAGGGAAATGAGGGCATAATGGACAAAGACATGGAAAGCGTAATGAAAAAGGCGGAGGTGCTTATAGAGGCACTTCCTTATATTCAGAAGTTTAACCGAAAGATCATCGTGGTAAAGTATGGCGGAAGCGCCATGAGCAATGAGGAACTTCAGAAAAATGTCATACAGGATGTGACACTTCTGAAACTGGTAGGCTTTAAGCCGATCATTGTGCACGGAGGCGGCAAGGCTATCAGCAAATGGGTCGGCAAGGTCGGGAAAGAAGCAAAGTTTGTCAACGGTCTTCGGGTAACGGATGACGAAACCATGGAAATTGCAGAGATGGTGCTGGGAAGGATTAACAAGCAGCTGGTTACGATGGTGGAAGAGCTGGGCGTCAAGGCAGTCGGTATCAGCGGTAAAGACAGCGGACTTCTGCGTGTGAGGAAAAAGTACTCTGACGGACAGGACATCGGCTTTGTCGGAGAAGTGGATCAGGTGGATCCTACAGTGCTGTTTGACCTGCTCGAGCATGATTATCTGCCGATTATCGCCCCCGTTGGTCTGGACGACGAATTCAATACCTATAACATCAATGCGGATGATGCGGCCTGTGCGATTGCCAAAGCGGTTCATGCAGAAAAGCTGGCATTTCTGACAGACATTGAAGGCGTATACAGAGACATTCATGATCCGGATACCTTTATTTCCAGAATGACCTGCTCAGAAGCAGATCAGCTGATTGCTTCCGGTAATATCGGAGGAGGGATGCTTCCCAAGCTGAACAACTGTGTATCTGCAGTCCGGGAAGGCGTAAACAGAGTACATATTCTGGATGGCAGGATACCGCATTGTCTTTTACTTGAAATCTTTACCAACAAAGGTGTCGGAACGGTATTCATGAACGATGAGGATGAACTGGCAAACAGCTGATACAGGCGGAAAGAAGGCTTTTGATGAGTGATCAGATGCAGGAATATATTGACGAAGCGGAGAAGGATCTGCTTCATACCTATAACCGTTATCAGGTGGTACTGGATCGCGGTGAAGGGGTTTATCTGTATGACATTAATGGAAAAAAATATCTTGATTTTGTAGCAGGAATTGCTGTATTTGCGCTTGGATACCATAATGAAGCGTACAACAATGCCCTGAAGGATCAGATTGACAAGGTGATTCATACTTCCAATTACTATTATAATGTGCCGGCAATTGAGGCGGCAGGAAAGCTGAAAAAAGTCAGCGGGATGGACCGCGTCTTTTTCACCAACAGCGGTGCAGAAGCAATAGAAGGTGCGATCAAGGCAGCCAGAAAGTATGCGTTTCTGAAGGATGGCAGGACGGATCATGAGATTATTGCCATGAACCATTCATTTCACGGCAGAACCTTCGGGGCGCTCTCTGTTACCGGAAACCCGAAGTACAGAGAGCCGTTCGAACCGATGATCGGAAACATCCGTTTTGCGGATCTGAATGATTTTGACAGTATTCTGCAGAATGTGAATGAGAAGACCTGCGCGATCATTATGGAAACGGTACAGGGAGAGGGCGGAATATTCCCTGCAGAAGAGGAATTCTTAAAGAAGGTACGTGCACTCTGCGACGAGAAGGACATTCTGCTGATTCTTGATGAAGTGCAGTGCGGCATGGGGCGTACGGGTTATATGTTCGCCTGGCAGAAATATGGTGTAAAGCCGGATATCATGGCGTGTGCAAAAGGACTCGGGTGTGGTGTCCCTGTCGGCGCCTTCCTTCTGAATGAAAAAGCAGGAGCACATTCTCTCGTAGCCGGAGATCACGGTACGACCTATGGCGGAAATCCGCTGGCAGCCGCTGCAGTCAATAAAGTTCTTGATTTATTCGAGAGCGACCATATAATAGAGAATGTGAATGAAGTGGCTCCCTATCTTGAAAAAAGACTGGATGAGCTGGCAGCGCGTTATGATTTCATTGTGGCACGCAGGGGCGCGGGACTGATGCAGGGACTGGTTTTTGACAGACCGGTTGCACCGTATATTAATAAAGCCCTTGAAAGCGGACTGATCCTGATCAATGCCGGAACGAATATTATCAGATTTGTTCCGCCGCTGATTATTTCGAAGCAGAACGTGGATGATATGATACAGATTCTGGATGCATGTCTGCAGTAAATTCAGCAGAGATGAGGACAGGTGCGCATGCCTTGGAATGATCAGATCTGGAGGATGAATGAAGATTAGAATCAGGGTGCTGTCTGTTATTCTGACGGCATGTGTACTTCTTACTGCTGTATATTATGGAATGTCCGGGCGTACCATCTCACAGCCCGGAGAAAATTCTGTTTTTTCTGCAAATAAAACAACGATACGTTTATGGTATGATGATGATTCCATGACGGACTATCTGAAAAAGGAAGCGGTTGCCTATAATGAAACGCACCGCAGAGTCCGTATGGAGCCGGTACTGGTTTCCGGACTGGAATACCTGGAGAATATCAATAAGGCATCGGTGGATTCAAAAGATTTCCCGGATCTGTTTATTATTACAAATGATTGTCTTGAAAAGGCATATCTGGCCGGTCTTGCAACAGAAATTGTGAATCCTTCTGCGGCGCTTGATGAAAAGACATATCCTGCGGCGGCCCGTGAAGCGGTTACCTATAAAAAGAAATATATTGCATATCCGTATTATTTTGAGACGAGTTCACTGCTGTATAACCGTACTTATCTGGAAAGCAGTGCCAGAGATGCAATTGAAGCGGAGAAGGATGCAGCATCCGGAGAAGCGGCGATGGCAGAACTTGGAGACAGCGGGGCAGCTTCTTCTGACAGCAGCGCATCTGCGACAGCTGGCAGCAGTGATGAAATTTCACAGGATGAAGTCAACAGCCGTGTACAGAAGATGCTTCCCAAAACAATTTCCGATATTCTGACATTTGCAGAAAACTACAATGCACCGGATGATGTGGAAGCTGTATTCAAGTGGGATGTTTCCGATATTTTCTACAATTACTTTTTTGTCGGGAATTATATGAATCTCGGCGGCAGTGCCGGGGATGATCCTGATCAGATTGACCTTTACAATGAGGATGCCATCCGTTGTATGAATGTATATCAGGAACTGAATCAGTTCTTTGCCATTGATTCCGATGATGTGAGTTATGACAGCATTATGAAGGATTTTATCGATGGAAAGATCGTATATACGGTGGCAACGACAGATGCGCTGACGAGGATCAGAAAGGCAAAGGAGGACGGCACCTGCAAGTTTGATTTCGGTGTGACGACGATGCCTGCAATCAATGACCAGTATAAGACAAGGACGATGTCCATTACCAACTGCATCGCGGTAAACGGCTATTCCGAGCATGCGCAGGAGGCTGCAGCAGTGGCAGGATATCTGTGCAGTCAGAAGAACGATGACATGTTTGACATGACAGGAAAGGTTCCGGTCAGAGAAGATGTGAATCATGAGGATCCGAATATTGATGCATTTGTCCATGTATATGCGCAGTCAGTACCGATGCCCAAAATGGTGGGAACCAGCAATTTCTGGGTTCAGATGGAGATTGCGTTTACACAGATCTGGAACGGTGCAGATGCAAATGACACATTGAAAAAGTTGTCGGAGCAGATTATGACGCAGGTGACCGGAAAAACGTATACAGAGGAAAAACTTCCGGATCCGTCAGATATTTCGCTTACGAACAGTACAGGATATATAGACAATGGTATGAATAATTAGTCCCTGTTTTTTGCATAAATTTGACAAATATTACAAAATGCTTGCGATTGCCCTCTTTTTCATATAAAATGAAAGAGCATGGCGGGGTTCTCCATTAAAGGAGAAACTATGCATTTTAACGTATCTGAAGGCAATATAATAACAAAAAAGACGGGGTACTGTGTACTGATCACAGCACTTATGATGCTTTTACTGTGCGGTTGCAGCAGAAAAGCCAGTGAAACTGTACTCAGGCCGATTGGTGATACCGGAAGTGAAGCGGTTTCGGCGGACAGCGCTGAGGTGGCGTCGGAAGGACAGACAGAGCCGGCGCAGGATGCAGGGAACAGCGGAAGTGCCGTGAATACTGCGAATAACAAATCTGCGGCACGTACAATGATCTATGTGTATGTATGCGGAGCAGTCCGTGCAGAAGGTGTATACGAACTGCCGGAAGGCAGCAGAGTATTCGATGCGGTGGATGCGGCCGGAGGTTTTAAGGCAGAAGCAGATACCTCTTATGTGAATCAGGCGGCGCAGGTAACGGACGGAGTTCAGATCAGGATTCCGGAGAAAACAGAGACTGCGCAGAATTCATCATTACCAAAGCAGACAATGACAACGGGAATTACACCGGAAGAAAGCAGTGTGCCGGGACAAGGTGCGCTGATCAACATCAATACGGCCGATGAAGCGGGGCTTTGTGAGATCCCGGGAATCGGTGCAGGAAGAGCAAAGGATATTATCAGCTACCGTCAGGAACATGGTGGGTTTAAGAAAATTGAAGACATCATGCAGGTGGGCGGGATTAAAGAGAAACTGTTTAACAGGATAAAAGACTCCATAACGGTCTGAATGATTTGAAACGGGGAGAAGAATGGCAAGGAGAGCACTGGTTGTTGACGATGAGAAAATGATAGTGAAGGGTATCCGCTACAGTCTTGAGCAGGACGGCATTGAGGTTGACTGCGCATATGACGGTGAGGAAGCGCTTGAGTCAGCGAAGAATAACAGATATGATATTATTCTTCTGGATGTCATGCTACCCAAACTGACCGGATTTGAAGTCTGTCAGCAGATCAGAGAGTTCTCCAATGTCCCGATTATCATGCTGACGGCAAAGGGAGATGACATGGATAAGATTCTGGGTCTGGAATACGGCGCAGATGATTATATTACAAAGCCGTTCAATATTCTGGAGGTAAAGGCCAGAATCAAGGCGATTATGCGCAGAACCATCAAAACAGATGCAACGCCGAATATTATTACCTATGGTGATCTGAAGCTGAATGAAGAATACAGAAGAGTATATATCAAGGAACAGGAAATCAATCTGACCAGCCGTGAATTTGAAGTGCTTGAACTTCTTGTCTCCACGCCTGGTAAGGTATATTCCCGGGAAGAACTTCTGAAAACAATCTGGGGAGATGATTATCCGGGAGATGTCCGTACGGTTGATGTGCATGTCAGAAGACTTCGTGAGAAACTGGAAAGTAATCCGAGCGAACCTCGTTATGTACGTACAAAGTGGGGCACCGGATACTATTTTCAGACATAAAAGCTGGTTATAATGGACTCTAAAAATAAACTGTCAGACTTATTTCATAATTATAAAATTTCAAATCTTTTTCGCAGTCTGAGAGCACGTATCTTTATTATTGTATTTCTGACCGGGCTGATTTCCTGCCTGGTCATGCATTATGCAATTATAGAGAATTATGAAAAACGTGCCGTGGACGTCAAAACTTCTGAGGTGCAGACACAGCTCAGAATTCTGGCAAATCATCTCATTACTGCAGGCTATCTGCAGGATACTTCCTCTGAAGTTATCGGTTCGGAATTGAATATGCTGGCCAACCTGTATGACGGTCGTGTACTGATTATCAATGACAATCTTCAGGTGGTAAAGGATACCTACGGAATCAGTGAGGGTAAGACCATTATTTCCGAAGAGGTTGTACGATGCCTGAAAAAGGGAAATGACGGAATTACTTCCGTTTATGATACCGCAGATGGCTATATTGAAATCACTACACCGATTATCGAAACCAAATCACTTGAAGAGGGCGATGTCCTTGATGAAAGCGAGCCGAAGGAAATTGTCAGAGGTGTCATGCTGACCAGTGTCTCCACGGAGAATATCACCACTACGCTGGCAATTCTCAGCCAAAAGGCCACCAGAGTCGAGCTGATCGTTATTCTGATTGAACTCGGGTTTGCGCTTATTGCTGCAAACGGACTGCTGAAGCCATTTGACAGAATAACAAGTGCAATCAATGATATTAAGGCAGGTTATACGGATCAGCCCATTTCCGTATCGGATTATCTGGAAACAGAGCATATTGTGAATGCATTCAATCAGCTGCTGGAACGAATGAAGGTACTTGATGATTCCAGACAGGAGTTTGTATCCAATGTATCACACGAGTTGAAAACGCCGATTACGTCAGTCAAGGTACTGGCAGATACACTGCTGGCGCAGGAAGAAGTTCCGAATGAGACTTACCGTGATTTCATGCAGGATATCAGCGGTGAAATTGATCGTGAGGACAAGATCATCAATGACCTTCTGGCATTGGTAAAAATGGATAAGAAGGCTTCCAGCCTGAATATCACATCGGTAGATATTAATGCCATGACGGAAATTATCCTGAAGCGGCTTCGTCCGATTGCCAGAAAGCGTAATATTGAACTGACGCTGGTGAGCAGCAGACAGGTAACTGCGGAAATTGATGAAGTAAAGATATCACTGGTTATTATGAACCTTGTGGAAAATGCGATTAAGTATAATAAAGATAACGGATGGGTAAAGGTAATTCTGGACGCGGATCATCAGTTCTTTACCGTGGACGTCATGGATTCCGGCATCGGAATTCCGGAAGATTCCATAGATCATATTTATGAGAGATTTTACCGGGTGGACAAGTCCAGATCCAGAGAAATCGGCGGAACAGGGCTGGGACTTGCAATAGCACGAAGCGCTGTACTGATGCACAGAGGATCACTCAAGGCCTCGAGTGTGCCGGGCGAGGGAACTACATTTACGGTCAAGATTCCGCTTACTTATGTGTCAACGGATAACAGTCAGATCAAGACAAAGAAGCTGTGAGAGAAGAGGATATGGCATTATGCATCAGGCTGGAAAATTGAAAAAGTTCATAATGACAGTTCTTCTGTTCCTCCTGTGCCTGATGTGTACGTCCTGCAGCCGGCAGAATTCTACTGCGCAGAAGGACACGCATGCAGTACAGGTATATTATGTGAACAATGATGAAACGGCTGTTGTTTCCGAAAAATATGAGCTGACATCTGATCCGAAGGATGCTGATGCGGTAATCAGGGAACTGCTTGAGCAGATGGAAAAAATTCCGGAGAAGCTTGAATATGAAGCACCGATTTCCGGAAATGTCAGACTGGAAAAATACGCGCTTAAGGATGATATTCTGACATTATCCTTTGATGCCGGATATAACAATCTGGATCATACGACTGAGATTCTGGATCGTGCGGCCATGGTGCGAACGCTGACGCAGGTAACCGGGGTAAAGTATGTATCCTTTCTGGTAGGTGGTGAAGCACTTACTGATGAAAGTGGAAAAGTAGTGGGTAACATGTCTTCGGATATGTTTATTTATAACGCCGGGAATGAAATCAATAGTTATGAAAAGGTGCAGCTGACGCTGTATTTTACGAATCAGACCGGTGACGGACTGATTCCGGTATACAGGACAGTAGTTTATAACAGCAATATTTCGATGGAACGTCTGGTGATGGAACAGCTGATCAGCGGACCGAATACAAATGCAGCATACCCGACACTGAATCCGGATACCGGGGTTGTCAGCGTGACACTCCGGGATGGGATCTGTTATGTGGACCTGGATGAGAAATTTGAAAAAGATCCCTATAAGGTAACTGCAGAAACGGCCATTTACTCGATTGTAAATTCACTGACAGATCTGGTGGATGTGAATAAGGTGCAGATTTCGGTAAATGGTAAGACAAATATAAAATTTATGGACACAATGAATCTGTCCAATACATATGAACGAAATCTGGAGATTATAGATAAAGAGCAATGAAGATAAAACGACCGCTGTGCCTGATCTGTCTGGCACTGACAGCGGCTGTCTGGATTTTTCTTAAGGTCATACCTGTGCCGGAACCCGATTATTACCAAAAGGCGGACGGCAGTATGATGTCTTTTACCGGAGAAGTGATACAGAAGGAGTACCGGATGGATTTCACAGGAAAGAAGATTCCTGTACTGTATCTTCAATCCGCTTCGGATCGTGAAAGCTGTGTGCAGTGTTATATGGACACCGGGCAGTACAGGGAACCCTTTCTGGGAGAAACAGTGCAGATGTCCGGCAGATTTAAGAATTTTTCCAAAGCCACCAATCCGGGTGAGTTTGACAGTCGTCAGTATTATTCCATTTTAAAAATTCAATATCAGATGAAAGATGCTTTCATTACAGCCTCCGATCACAAAAAAGACGGGTACAGGGAAAAACTGTACCATATCAGATGTTATATGTCTTCGGTACTGGATCATTGCCTGAACCCGCAGGATGCTTCAATTATGAAGGCAATGCTGCTCGGGGATAAAACCGATATGGATGC
Source organism: uncultured Butyrivibrio sp. (assembly GCA_964388815.1). Taxonomy (GTDB): domain Bacteria; phylum Bacillota; class Clostridia; order Lachnospirales; family Lachnospiraceae; genus Butyrivibrio. The sequence continues at coordinate 36,828 of CAYMBY010000147.1, forward strand.
AGATATTAAAGAACTGTACAAAAAAAGCGGAATCATTCATATTCTTGCAATCAGCGGTCTGCACATTTCCATTATCGGAATGGGACTTTTCCGCCTGCTCCGGCGTTGCCGTCTGGGTGTATTACCGGCGACGTTATTCTGTGTGGGGGTTATGTGGTCGTATGGCATCATGACAGGAATGAGTACGTCAGCGTTCAGGGCGATACTCATGTTTGCTGTACATCTGACAGCCGGAATCATCGGGAGAACCTATGACATGCTGACAGGACTTGCACTTGCTGCAATACTCCTTCTTGCTGATCAGCCGCTGTATGTTTTTCACAGCGGATTTCTGATGTCATTTGGAGCGATTATCGGGATCGGATTGATTCTTCCGGAGATCAGACCCATGCATTTTGTGAAAAGCGAAAAGTATTTTAACGGCTTATTCAGCAGTATAGCTGTTTCACTGATTACACTGCCGATTTATACGAATTTCTATTACACATTTCCTGTGTATGCAATGTTTCTTAATGTACTGGTATTGCCGCTTATGACTGCTGTTATGATTGCAGGGCTTTTATGCCTGCTGATCGGAGGTGTTTTTGGTATACCCGGTGTGATTCCGGGATGGATAGTTCATTTTATGCTCCTGTTTTATGAAAAATGCTGTCTTATCAGTCAGAACATGCCGGGAAATACCTGGTATATCGGGCACACAGGAACGTTACAGATGTTATTATATATGCTCTTGCTTGTATTTTTTACCGTGCTGACAGAACATCTTCGAAAAAAACGCAGAACTCTGGATCGGCGTGCATCAGGGAATGGATGGACAGAAGCGATGCAAAAGGAAAGGAAGATGCTGAACAGGTACAGCCTGCTGAGATATCTGATTCTGCCGTTGGCAGTTCTGATGCTGACATTCCGGATTCATCCGCCGGTCAGACTGACGTTTCTGGATGTGGGGCAGGGAGATGGAATTGTCATTGAGAGCGGCGGAGAAACTTATCTGATTGATGGAGGCAGTACGTCAAAGAAAGAGGTTGGGAAGTATCAGCTGATTCCTTTTCTGTCCTATGAGGGAATCGGCGCACTTGATGCCGTGATACTCACACATGAAGATGAAGACCATATGTCAGGAATCCTGGAACTGATGGCGGAAATTCCCAAAGGCGGAATAAAGATCCGGCATCTGATTCTGCCGGATATTGCAGAGGCGGCCAAGGGAGAGAACTACCGGCGCCTGGAACAGAATGCCGCTGCGTTGAAGATTCCGATCGATTATATCGGCAGAGGAGATGAAATCAGAAACCGCAGGCTGTATATGAAATGTATCGGACCACAGAAAAAGATGAATACAGATCAGCCCAATGCCTATTCGACGGTACTGTACCTGCAGTGCGGGAATTTTTCCGCGATGCTGACGGGAGATACGGATGGAGAAGGTCAGGAAGCGCTGAAGGATTATCTGAAGCAGAACCCGGAGTTCGGAAAAAATCTGACGCTTCTGAAAGTGGCGCATCATGGTTCAAGATTTACAACGGATGCTGATTTTCTGAAACTATGCAGGCCGCAGTATGCGGTAATTTCCTGCGGAGAAAGAAATAAATACGGACATCCGCATAAGGAGCTCCTGAAGAGACTTGCTGATGCCCGTATCAAAGTGTTCATTACCAAAGATTCCGGTGCGGTGACATTTGACAGCGACGGTTATAAGATGAAAATCCGGGAATTTCTTACTCCAGATACATATCAATCGCCCAGTGATTCTTATGCGCCTTGATGTCTGCATAGCTTCCGCAGATCAGAGGAACCATGGGAGACATATGGCCAAGGTCGGCATCCAGCAGAATCGGAACATGATATTTGCCGAGAATGTCTGTTACAGCCCGGATGTGATCCAGTCCCATCATGGCGTCGCCGCTTGCGGGACGACCGATCAGGAAGCCGGAAGCGTGGGTAAACCAGCCGGCATGCTCCATGTGCCATAAGGTGCGACGGATCGACATGACATTCAGATCACATGCTTCCAGAAACCAGAGAATACCGTCTCCGCCGTAGGTATGATTAAAAGCTGCAACATGGTCATATTCAGTTCCGATCAGATTCTCAAGGCAGTCCATACAGCCGCCCAGAAGGCGACCTTTCATAGACAGAAAGCCGCCACGGGTATTGACCAGTGTCAGCTGTTCGTTTTCTGTCAGATGATAGGGGAGAAGCGGATGCGTTTCGTCCCGAAGACTTTCCTTTTCCCACAGACCATAGCTGTCAAAGGAAAGCTTCTGACCTGTCAGCAGCCCGAGTGCATCGTACAGGCTGGCATGCCATGGCTCCATTCCGAAGGCGGTTGCACAGGGACCATAAATGGAAGCCGTATCGCACAGCGTTGTCAGAAGAAAAGTGAAGTTGGTATTGTCAGAAAAGCCCATAAACCAGCGGGGCTGCGCATCTTTCAGCTTATTAAAGTCAATATCATCAAGAATTTCACACATGAGTTCGCCGCCGCCGACAGAGATGATGACATCATTTCTGGGACTTGTATATGCAGTACGCAGTTCCTGAGCACAGCGCTGCGGTGTGCTGCTGATTCCGGTCCCGCGTCCCAGATAACAGTTGGGACCGATTCGCAGGAAATAGTTCATGGCTCTGAATTTTTGCCGCGCAGAATCCAGCATGCTTTTATAAGGCTCTGTAGCAGCGCCGAAAGAAGGAGCAACAAGAGCAATGGTTCCGTGTGAATGTAAAAATTCAGGATATTTCATGAAAAAACCTCATTTCTGCGCAGACCAGGCGCGTTCGGTGATCAGTAAGGCAATCTGCTTTTGAAACAGGTGCCTCTGCACCGTTTTTTTATGATTAAATGCAGGTGCCTCTGCATCGCGTTTTATACTACAGAGGTTGCATGGCAACCTCTTTTAATGCAGGTGCCTCTGCACCGCGTTTTATACTACAGAGGTTGCATGGCAACCTCTTTTAAATGCAGGTGCCTCTGCACCTGCATTTAATGATATCACAACATCCGGGAAGCAGAAGCAGGGTAAAGAGAAATTTACCGAAAATTAAGATTCCCGGAGGGGTTATTGTTGTATAATCAGATACAGCTGCAGTAGCAGCTGTATCTGAACGAGGATTGAAGCGTGGCCTCGGGAGAACGGTCAGCTTGTGAGCTGTCTGAATCTGATTATACGTCTGGAGATAAAACATGCCGCAGAAAACATCGGAATTTCCTGCTAAGCAGCGACAAATAAATGAGGATATCAAAAACGGAACATTTCATTCCAGTTACCTGATCTACGGAGATGAGGCATATCTGCGAAATCAGAACAGAGACAAACTCCGGAAGGCGCTTCTTGGCGGTGGGGATGCAATGAACCTTCAGCATTATGAAGGCAGCGGACTGAATCCTGCGGAGATTATTGATATGGCTGAGACGATGCCGTTTCTTGCAGACCGGCGGGTAATCATCGTGGAGAACAGCGGCTTTTTCAAAAACGGCTGTCCGGAGCTTGCGGATTATCTGAAAAAACCTGCGGAGACGGTTAATTTTGTATTTGCAGAGACAGAGGTGGACCGGCGTAAGGATATGTTCAAGGCGGTTCATGCAGCGGGTCTTGATATTGAATGTGATACACAGGATGCGGAAACGCTCGGACGATGGGTTGCAGGGAAGCTTCAGGCCGAGGGTAAACGGATTTCGCCGCGCGCCATTTCTTTTTTTATTGACAGGGTAGGAACCGATATGGCCAATATTGCCAATGAAATCGAGAAACTGGTCTGCTATACGGCAGAACGGCAGGAGGTCACGCAGGAAGATATTGATGCGATCTGTGCGAACTGGCTGACCAGCCAGATCTTTGCAATGACTGATGCGATTGTGGAAAAAAATCAGAAAAAGGCGATGAATCTGTATTATGATCTTCTGGCCCTGAAAGAGCCGTCACCAAAGATCCTGGCACTGATTACCAGACAGTTCAATCTGATGCTTCAGGTCAAGGAAATGACAGAGCATCATGATGATATGGGCCGGATGATGTCAGCAACAAAGCTGCCAAGGTTCATTGTATCGAAATATACCGGTTGGGCACAGCATTTTACACGGGAAGAACTGATGAAGGCGCTGGAGATGTGTGTGGAAAATGATGAAGCCGTCAAGACCGGACGTCTGGATCAGGTTATCAGTGTGGAAATGGTAATCGTCGGATGCTCATCATAACGGTGCAGCGCATAACTTGCGTTTTGTAGCGATTGAAAATCATTTTTTCAGGGGTTATACTTGTAAACAGTAATCAATGAAGAAAACGGGGTGAATGGAATTATGTCAATGATTGATAAAGTAAGAGCGGAAATGTTCGAAGCGATGAAGGCAAAGGACAAGGATCGTAAGGATACGTTGTCAATGTTACTGTCAGCGCTGAAGAACAAGGCGATTGATAAGAGAGAGGATCTTACGGAAGCAGAAGAGATTGAGGTTGTCCGTAAGGAAATCCGTCAGAGCAAGGAAACCATGGAACTGGCACCGCAGGACAGAACAGATATCAAAGAGCAGTGCGCGACCAGAATCAGAATCATGTCTGAATTTGCACCTGAGGAAATGTCGGAAGATGCAATAAGAGAATTTATTCTGTCTGAGCTCAAGGCACTTGGAATTGAGGCGCCGTCAGCAAAAGATAAGGGTAAGATCATGAAGGAAATTATGCCAAAGCTTAAGGGCAAGGCAGATGGCGGACTGGTAAATAAGGTTGTCGGATCCATTCTGGCATAACAGATTACCGGGAAAGGGAGAAACTATTATGCATAGGCCACAGCCACAGGATATTTACAGACATTTTAAGGGAAATATGTATCAGGTCATTACCATTGCAGTGCATTCGGAGACGAGGCAGGAAATGGTGGTATATCAGGCACTGTATGGAGATTATGCCGTGTATTGCAGACCACTTGATATGTTTACGTCAGCGGTCGATCATGAGAAGTATCCGGATGTTAAACAGAAGGATCGCTTTGAACTGATCAGATCAGGTGCTGCCGGCAAAAACGGTACAGCACAGACAGATACACTGAGGGCAGATACGACAGTGCAGCATACAGAGACCGCGCAGGAAAACAGATCGTCTTTTTCCGGAAATATTATGGATAAGACGGTGGAGCAGGAAGCAGAAGAACTTCATATGAATCCGCTTGTAGTAGCATTTCTGGATGCAGATTCCGTTGCAGAGAGAATCCGGTTGCTGGATCAGCTCAGGCCTGTGATAACAGACGATATGATTGATATCATGTCCATGTCAATTGATACGGAGATTGATGCAGGAGAGGTATATACCAGGTTCGATGAACTCAAGGAATGCCTTATGACAATGGAAAAGTTCGAAACAAACAGATTAAGGAGTTAAAACTCTATGAAGCTATTGAGTATTACGGTACCCTGTTACAATTCTCAGGACTATATGAAGCATTGCATTGATTCACTGCTTGTTGGCGGTAATGAAGTGGAGATCATTATTGTAGATGATGGTTCTACGGATTCTACCGGTGAGATTGCAGATCAGTATCAGACAGAATATCCGGAAATTGTACGGGTAATTCATAAAAAGAACGGCGGACATGGTTCTGCAGTAAATGCAGGAATAGAGAATGCAACCGGGTTGTTTTTCAAAGTGGTGGACAGTGATGACTGGGTAAAGGAGATTGCATACCGGAAAATTCTGATGACACTTGCGGATTTTGCAGGCGGGAATGTCAGACTGGATATGCTGATCAGCAACTTTGTTTATAACAAGGTAGAAGAGAAGAGACACAAGGTAATGCGGTATACGCATAATCTTCCGGTAGATCAGGTATTTACCTGGAAGGATATCAAAAAATTCCGTAAGGGAAAGTACCTCCTGATGCATTCCGTGATTTTCAGAACCAAGCTGCTGCGTGAATGTGGACTGAAGCTGCCGGAACACACATTTTATGTGGATAATCTGTATGTGTTTGAACCGCTTCCGTTTGTTACCAATATGTACTACCTGGATGTCAATTTCTATTACTATTTTATCGGCAGACAGGATCAGTCCGTGCATGAAGATGTCATGATTGCCAGAATTGATCAGCAGCTGCGCGTAAACCGGATGATGGTAGACTTTTTTGCTGAAAACTATGGAATGATTGCTTCGTCCAAGAAGCGTTTCAGCTATATGTTTAATTATCTGGAAATCATTACGACAGTATCTTCGATTCTTCTGATTTATTCCGGAACGCAGGAAAATCTGGAGAAAAAGAATGAACTCTGGAAGTATATAAAGGAAAGAAATTTCCTTCTGTATCTTCGCCTCAGATATGGGATTCTCGGAAATTATGTGTATCTTCCGGGAAAAGGCGGCAGAACAATAACTGTTGGCGGATATAAGCTGTTTCAGAAAATCTATAATTTCAACTGAAATGTCAAGTCTGTATATGAAAAAAGGAACCGGAAAATTATTCCGATTCCTTTTTTTGATATGAGAAAATGCCCTGAGGGCTTCAGATCAGTTGACTGCACGTTCCTCTTCTTCGGCATCGTGTCTGTGAAGGATTCCGACAACCAGTTCGGAACGGTAAACAATCACATAAACGATCAGGCCAAGTGCAAAAGCAGTAGCCACATCAAAGGTGGAATGCTGTTTGATAAACATTGTGGACAGGATAATCAGTGTACTCAGAACGCCTGAAAAGATCTTTCCCCGTCTGGAAACACGTTTACTGGTATAAGCTCCAATGAAAACACCAATGGAATTATATACATGAATGCTAGGCCAGAGGTTCGTCGGCGTATCTGTTTTATAGAGGTAGGCAACCATGTGTGTGAAGATGTTGTCCCGCGGCATGGTAGTCGGTCTCAGGTGCTGGATATTCGGAAAAAGTGTAGAGACAATCAGGAAAACTGTCATACCGGTGATCAGGAATGAAAGCAGTTTGTAATAATCTTCCTTTTCGTATTTAAACAGGAAATAAAGTACTACAAAACTGACATAGAAAAACCATGCAAAATACGGTACGACAAAGATTTCCAGAAAAGGAATCTTATCATCCAGTGCAGTATGAACTTCTGTATAATGAACCTGCGGCGTAACCTCCAGATGATGGAACCAGGTCAGATAAATGATTGCATATATGGCAATCGGAATGGCCATCTTCAGGGAGTCAATGATACGCTCGTGTGTCATGGGCTTACTCATCGGGTCTTTCTTAAACATAGCATGTCCCTCTATCATAATATTGAAAAAAAAGTTTTTCTGTTCGATTTCCAATATAGCGCACTTTATGTAAATTATCAAATGACAAACATTATAAATAAATGAATATTTTCTTAAAAAATATGGCGTTTATTACCATAACAGGTTACATCATCAGGATCAGTCTGTGCGGGAGACAGTCCAGAGAAATGCAGTCCGATTTCATCGAAACTTCGCCGTCTGTATGTACCCAGAGCGGGAGCATGGTGTGGATGCGGACATGCCGTGCCGTGTAATGATAGACGCCTTTGATACCGTAATGCTTTCCGGCATAGGCGAAAGGCAGTGCCATGAACATCTTCGGAACAGACATGTCGCCGATAACGCACAGATCGAAAAGTCCGTCCGAAGCATCGGCATTCGGTGAAAAACAGAATCCCCCGCCTTCATATTTGTGCACCATGACTGCAGCAAAAAGAAAATGATCCAGATGAAGTGTCTGAACTCCGTCAAGTTCAATATCACATGCAATTTTATCAGCACTGAGCAACTGATGAACGGCGATGGCTCCGTAGGTCAGCTTTCCCATTCCGATACGGTTCAGAAAATTCTTGGTACCGGAGGCCAGCGCCTGTTCACAGACAGCGGCATCAAAACCGATTCCGGCACTTACATCAAACATACGGGTATCGCTTTTCGTCTGGTCGTGAAGACGTGAAAGGGTATGTGTTTCAGAATTGTAATGAAGACGGCCGATATCCATACGTCTGACTTCCTTACCGTCAAGAATCTGCTCCATGATTTTTTCCGGATCTGAAGGAAGCGAGAGGTCACGGGCAAAGTCGTTGCTGGAGCCGACCGGCAGATAGCCCAGCAGTACCTGATCAAAATCCCGGATGCCGGATATGACTTCGTTCAGTGTACCGTCGCCGCCCAGAACCACGAGTTTTAAAGGCAGTTCGGCAGTATCAACACATTCAGTCAGCTTTTTAACTGTTTTGAGTGCATGTCCCGGGCCGTTGGTGTATACAACACGGTATTCCAGACCCCGTTCCTGAAATTTCTTTTCAAAATTTTTCCATAATCTGATCCCTGTTCCGGATTTTGCGGAAGGATTTACGACACAATAATACATCTGATTACCTCGGCGAATAAAAATGTTATTTAAATAGTATATCATATATGGCAGATTTTCACATTCTGTGATATGATATCCGGAGCAACACTTTAACGCACTAAAATATTGAAATGAAAATGCTGAAGAAGTGCTCTGGTACATCGTTTGGAACTGGAATTGAGAGGAGAAGAGGAATGTATTCATTGGATGAAGTGAAAAAAGTTGACCCTGAAATCGCACAGGCAATTGAAGCCGAGATGCAGCGTCAGAATGATCACATTGAACTGATCGCATCGGAAAACTGGACCAGCAAGGCGGTCATGGCTGCAATGGGAAGCCCGCTTACAAACAAATATGCAGAAGGCCTTCCGGGAAAGAGATATTACGGCGGATGCGAATGCGTGGATGTCGTTGAAAACCTGGCAAGAGATCGTGCCAAGAAGCTTTTTGGATGTGATTATGTGAATGTACAGCCTCATTCCGGAGCACAGGCGAATCTTGCCGTGCAGTTTGCAATTTTAAAACCCGGGGATACCATTATGGGCATGAACCTCAGTCAGGGCGGACATCTTTCACATGGCAGTTCAGCCAATATTTCCGGTACCTACTTCAATGTTGTTCCTTACGGTGTGGATGAGAACGGTTTTCTGGATTACGACGAAATGTATCGTCTGGCAGTTGAGCATAAGCCGAAGCTGATCATTGCAGGTGCTTCCGCATACTGCAGAACCATTGATTTCAAGAAGTTCCGTGAAGCTGCAGATGCGTGCGGCGCAGTATTGATGGTTGATATTGCACATATTGCAGGACTTGTAGCGGCAGGACTTCATCCGAGTCCGTTCCCGTATGCAGATGTCGTAACGACAACCACACATAAAACGCTGCGTGGCCCGAGAGGCGGAATGATTCTCTGGAATCAGAACGTACAGGATAAATACAAGTTCAACAAGGCAGTGTTCCCTGGAATTCAGGGCGGCCCGCTGGAGCATGTGATTGCAGCCAAGGCAGTCTGCTTCAAAGAGGCACTTCAGCCTGAATTCAAGGTATATCAGCAGCAGATTCTTGATAATGCAAAGGCACTCTGCAGCGGACTGATGAACCGTGGCGTGCAGATCGTTTCCGGTGGTACGGACAATCATCTGATGCTTGTCGATCTGACCAATTTCGGACTTACAGGCAAGGATGTCGAGAAATGGCTGGATGATGCACATATTACAGCGAACAAGAATACGATTCCGAATGAGCAGCAGTCTCCGTTTGTAACAAGCGGAATCCGCCTTGGAACACCTGCAGTTACAACAAGAGGAATGAATGCGGATGATATGGATCAGGTTGCAGAGGCAATTGCAACGGTAATCAAAGAACAGGAAGCAGGAATTCCCAAAGCAAGAGAGATCGTAAAGAAACTGACAGATAAATATCCGCTGATCTGAAATAAGTAACATTAGGATAATAATTGTTTTCAGAAGATCGTACAGACATTGTGCTGTACGATCTTTTTTGTATATGAAGTCTATCATTCCAGCTTTACAGAAAAAACTGCGAAAAATGTAAAACAGACTTGACATTAAATGTAAAGCGAACTATACTTTAGTAAAGTTAACTTTACATCTGCAGAAAAAATGAGCAAAGGAGGTGATCGGGGGTGAAAAACAGAATACAGGAACTCAGAAAGGGACGGAAAGCTACCCAGAGTGACCTGGCAGATGCCTTAGGTGTGACAAGGCAGACCATTATTTCTCTTGAGAACGGAAAGTATAATGCATCACTGGTACTGGCACATAAAATTGCCCGGTATTTTGAACTTTCGATTGAAGAAGTATTCATATTTGAGGAGGATGAAAATCTATGAACAGAATCTGTCTTTATTCCATGAAGGGTGATTACAGTACAAATGAAGGATACAGAAAGATTGTAAAGAAAAAAGCAGCTGTTATGCTTGCACTGATGTGTCTTGGACTGATTACAATTATTGTAGTGGAAGTATGCAAACGATGCTTCGGCATAAATATATCTGACTTTACGGATGGTACCTATAAGGGAATCGGAACCGGACTGATGGTTGCAGGAGGACTTCTTTATCTGAAAAGAATCAGTATGCTGAAAAACGAGGATAAACTTAAGAAAGCCAGAATTGAGGAATCTGATGAAAGACTTCATGCAATTACGGATGCGGCATGGAGGGTGGCAACGATCGTTCTGCTGCTGGTAATGTATGCGGAACTTCTGCTTGCCGGAATCGGAATGCCGGAGGTGATCAGAATTATTGAACCGCTGATTGCTGTCTTTTTTGTGACATATCTGGTTGCATACAAGGTTATCAGTAAGAAAATGTGAAGGATTTTTCGGAACAGATGCAAAAAAAGCGATCAGACAGGCAGAAGATGTCTGTCTGATCGGACCGGAAAACAACATAAAATGCGGTATGCATGCAACTGTTGGAATGTATAAAATAGTTTGTAAAAAATATACAATTAGAATAATATACAGAATATATAAAAATAAATTATCAATAATTAGAATAATATAAAAATAATTGCAAAATGTATTGACAAATAAGACCGCATTTCATATAATAAAATCAACAAGAGAGAAGAAAAAAGAAAATACTTCGGGGGATCCGAAAGAAAGGCAGGTACAATCCCAAAACATAGGAAGCAAAATATACAGGAAAGTGAGGTACATTCCACCGGAAACTTGATTGAGAATCTGTATTTTATAAATTACAACGGTTCGAGTACATGAAAAGTGACGAAGATCAATATCAACACCTTGACCGCCACAGCATCCAAATGCAAAAAGTAGATGGAAAGAGCAGGTTGAGAAAGAGGAGGACAGTCCATTGGATCATGATGATTCTCCGACGCAGTCAGTAAAAGAAATAAAGGAGTCGGAACCAGTTTAGGAGCGGAGGCTTTTGAAATTCAGAAGGCTTCCGCTCTTTTTTGCCCTTTTTTGCGATGCAGTTTCCTTTTCATTGCATCTTTAGTATGTTAAAATATAGAACAGAAATAATCTGATGGGATGGGGATTACAGATGCGTGACGAGAGAGATGATGAACAGAATGAGAATCAGGAAAGCCCGGAAGAAAAAAGGGAGCGCAGAAGAAAGAGAAGATTCAGAAATCAGATCATTGCCTATGTGACGATTTCCATACTTCTGGTTGTGCTGGGCGTGGGTGTATTTCTGGGAACAGCAAAGGTCAGAAAACTTGTGCAGACGTACCGTGCTGCTGCAAATGCATCGGGGCAGGCACAGGAGCAGGCAAGTGAAGAAATTACCATCGGAGATCCTGATGCTTCGTCTACGGCAGCAACGCAAAGCCGTGAAGAGATGCTGGATGAGATTGTAAAAACGTGCATTGCAGAAATGCCTCTGGAAGACAAGGTAGCCGGACTTTTTGTGGTTACCCCGGAACAGCTGACAGGTGTGGATTCTGTTGTGAAAGCCGGAAGCAGTACGCAGGAGGCACTTTCCAAATATGCAGTCGGCGGAATTGTCTATCTTTCGAAAAATATTAAGGATAAAGATCAGATATCCCAGATGATTTCAGATACGCAGGGGATGAGCAAGTATCCGTTATTTTTTACCGTGAGTGAAGAAGGCGGTAAAAACAGTGATGCGGCATCTGCACTTGGTATGGAGGAAACTTCATCGGCATCGGATCTTGGAGCATCGGGAAGCAGCGATACAGCCGGTGCAGAGGGCTCTTCAATCGGTACATATTTAAATGAGATGGGATTTAATCTTGATCTTGCACCGGTTGCCAATCTTTCACAGAAAGGCAGCGGGCAGTCTGCCAGAACCTATGGAAGCGATGCATCTACCGTGTCCGGATTTACGTCTGCAATGGTACAGGGGCTTCAGGGAACAGGGGTGAGTGCCTGCATGAAGTATTTTCCGGTAATGGCACAGGAATCTGATAAATCGGAGAATGGCATTGAAACAACCAAGCTGACGCTTGATGAACTGAGAAAAAGTGAATTTGTTCCCTTTCAGGAGGGAATCAAGGCCGGAACTGACATGATCATGGTCAGTGACATTGCTGCACCGAATGCGACCGGTGATAATACACCGTGTTCACTTTCCAAAGTCATGATCACGGATGAACTGAGAAATGAACTTGGATTTACGGGAACCGTCATTACAGATGCCCTGAACCAGAGTGCAGTTACAGATTACTATACAGCGGATCAGGCGGCAGTGACTGCTGTTCAGGCGGGCGCAGATCTTCTGTACATGCCGGAAGATTTCCAGAAGGCATATGACGGACTGCTGAAGGCAGTGCAGGCCGGGACGATATCTGAGGATCGGATTGATGAATCGCTGATGAGAATTTATCGCATCAAATATGCCGACAAGGTAGATGAGATTGCTGCGGATGATACCATCAGCGCAGCAACATCCGGCTCCGGATCAGATGAGGCGGCATCTGTATCTTCCGTGGCAGACGCGTCATCTTCATCCGCGGATGCAGGTGCCTCGGCATCACAGAAATGAAATACAGGCTCAAGGTTCTGAATCAGAAAAGGCTCTGCAGTTGTTTTCACTGCAGAGCCTTTTTATGTGAGAGCCGATTTTCATACAAGGGAATTTAATAATGTACCGGTACTGTATGCATTATAGGTGCCGGATGAAGTATAGGTAGAACCGGATGAGGAAGATACAGCACTTGTTGCAGCGCTTTCTACCAGTGATGCGGCAGTTGAAACCTGATAACCGTATCCGGAATCGGTGCTGAAAAGTGACTGGATCTTGCTGACGTCAGCCTTCTTAAATGCAGTTTCATCGATGGACAGCTTGCCGGTGGTATCGTCTTTGGTGATGCCGATATCTGATAATGCATTTGCATACTGATTCGTGGTCGTCTTCATGTATGCTGTTCTGGAAGCAATATTCGTACCGGTGGAAGAAGAACCGGACGAAAGGAGCGAGTTATATTTATCCACGAAATCAGATGCAGCCTTGTAAAGACTGTCGGTATCGTAGCCATAGCTCGTTGTTTTTGTTCCGTCAGAAGCAGTGGTGGTTATATTCTTTTTGTTATATAAGGATTTTGATGAGAGCGCTTCCACGGATGTTTCAAGTGACTGTGCATTCTTGGCAACAGAAGCATATTCAGTTGCAGAGGTTGTCCCGGAGGTGGAAGATGAAGCTGTGGAGGAAGCAGTTGAAGTACTGGAGGTTTTGCCCGCAGCTTTGGCGTAATATGCCGAAACAACTTTTCCATAACTTCCGTTCTTAATGGAATTGTAATCGGAAACAAGACTGGAAAGAGAAGACACATAGTCACTGGAACTTGTGCTTCCCGATGAAAGACTGCCAAATAATGTAGAATAATCGACATTCAGATTTATACTCATATGATCACTTCCCTGCTGTTAGAAATGGCGGCATCCATGCCTGAGATTTACAAAGTTTCTCTAACTAAGGTATATCACAAAAACATAAATATATCAATATAAATACGTTGTAAGAAACACTTAAGAAACAGTGATTGCCATGTTACCCTCCGGCGTGTATAATTATTATGCATTCCTGAAGCATGTCAGGGAGCGGTGAATGACGGTGCAGGCTTTGGAGGTCATAATATTATGTCATCAATTTTACAGGAAGATCAGGTCTTCAATAATGAAGTCCCGTTTTGCACAATATACAGTCAGGAAACCAAGAAAATGCTGGAAGAAACATTTCTGAAGCATCGTGTTTCCTATTATGTGGAGTGGCAGGACAAAACGTTCTGGCAGAGAATATTCGGCGGACGTTCTGCGAAAGACAGAATTACGTGTACCATCAGAATCAATAAGGCGGATATTGAACGGGCACATGAACTGGTGAAGGATTTCAAGGATATAAAGTTCAGGGACTACGATGCTGAAGAAAGCAGTTCCGACCAGAAGAAATAGTACACGCGGGGTTGCAGCACAGTCCGGTGAGATCGGAGGTGCGCACCCCGTTTTCTTTTTTTCAGAAATACGGGTGAGAACAGGAGGCAATCATGGAACGGAATACACAGAAAAACGGCAGCCGCACAGGAGCATCAGGAAAAACAGAGAGAATTGCGACTGCAAAGCGTGATGATCGCAGAATCGGTACGTCAAAGACAGACAATAAAAGGATCAGCACGGCAAGACATGATGATCAGAAAATCGGAACCGCAAAGAAGGACAATAAAAGGATCAGCACGGCGAAGCATGATGACCGCAAAATCGGAACGTCGAAACGTGATGATCGCAGGATCGGGACGACCAGGACAGAGAACAGGCGGCTCGGCACTTCCAGAACTGACAGCAAGCGAATTGATACCTCTGTAGAGAAAATGATGAGGCTTGCGATGTCTGTGGATGATGATAGGCCGGAACAGGATAATACGACATTGAAGTACAGCCATCGTGTCAGCAGAGCGGCAAGGGAAGCTGTTGCTGCAAAAGACGGCAAGGGCAGCAGATGCCCGGTATCCAGAAAGTGCGGCGGATGCCAGATGATTGATGTCCCTTATCCGGAGCAGCTGAGAATCAAGCAGGAAAGAGTACAGGAACTTCTTTCTCCATACTGCAGAGTGGAATCCTTTATCGGAATGGATGAGCCGGAGCATTACCGCTGCAAGGTGCATGCGGTATTTACGCATGACAGAAAGGGTAATCCGCTTTCCGGAATATACCGCGAAGGAACGCATGATGTTGTGCCGATCGAAGAATGTCTGCTGGAAAATAAAAAAGCAGATGATATTATTACAACCATCAGAGGTATGCTCAAGTCATTCAAAATCAAGACGTTTGACGAGGATAACGGGTTCGGACTTCTGCGGCATGTGTTGATCCGTGTCGGACATGAAAGCGGCCAGATCATGGTGGTGCTCGTACTGACTTCCCCGATACTGCCGTCCAAGAACAATTTCGTGAAAGCGCTGCGTCAGAAGCACCCGGAAATTACAACCATTGTGGTTAATGTGAATGAAAAGCAGACAAGCATGATTCTGGGAGATAAAGAAAAGGCGATTTATGGTCCGGGCTATATTCTGGATACCATGTGCGGCATGGAATTCAAGATTTCTCCGAAGTCATTTTATCAGGTGAATCCGGTGCAGACAGAAAAACTGTATCGCACGGCAATTGATCTTGCGGGTCTTACGGGGAAAGAGCGCGTACTTGACTGCTACTGCGGTGTGGGGACAATCGGAATTATTGCCAGTCAGCGTGCAGGTGAAGTGATCGGTGTGGAACTGAATCATGATGCCGTTCAGGATGCAATCGGAAATGCCAGAAGAAACAAGATCGGAAATATTACCTTCTATGAAAATGATGCCAGCAGGTTCATGCTGCAGATGGCAGATGCAGGCGAGAAAGTGGATGTTGTGTTCATGGATCCGCCAAGATCAGGTTCGACGTCTGTTTTTCTGCAGGCCATGTTCCGTCTTGCACCTGAACATGTTGTATATATTTCCTGCAGTCCGGATTCACTTGCCAATGATCTTGAGATCATTACAAAGCATGGATATGAAGCCAAACGTGCAATACCGGTTGATATGTTTCCGTTTACCCGTTCCGTTGAAACAATCGTTCTGCTGCAGAAAAATTAAAATAGATCAAAATAGGGTTGCATAATTGTATGCAGCACTGGTAAAATGAAAAACGGTGTGATTTATAATAGTAGCAGACAAATGGAGGAGTTCGCTATGTTGGAGAAGATGTTTCAGTTAAAAGCACATGGAACAACTGTCAAGACGGAGATCGTTGCCGGAATTACCACATTCCTTGCAATGGCATATATTCTTGCAGTTAATCCGAGTATTCTGGGGAATGTTATGGATGCAAACGGTGTATTTGTTGCCACTGCCCTTGCTTCCGCAATTGCCACATTTATCATGGCATTTCTTGCCAATTATCCGATTGCCCTTTCTGCCGGCCTTGGTCTGAATGCGTATTTTGCATATACGGTCTGCCTCGGAGAGCTGAAAGACGTACAGGATCCGTTCACAATCTGTCTTACCGCAGTATTTGTGGAAGGTATTATTTTTATTGTCATTTCTGCATTTAAATTCAGAGAGCAGATTATCAATGGTATTCCGCAGAATCTGAAATATGGTATTTCTGCAGGTATCGGTCTGTTTGTCGCATTTATCGGCCTGCAGGGTGCGGGAATTGTTACAAACAGTGATGCAACACTTGTTAATCTTGGCGATTTCAGTTCAGCACCGGTTATTCTCTGCTTTATCGGTCTTCTGATTATCATTATTCTGTCACATTATAATGTACAGGGTTCTGTCCTGATCGGAATCATCGCAACATGGATCATGGGAATGATCGCACAGAAAACCGGCTGGTATACCGCAGGTAACTGTTTCCCTGATTTCTCACAGGGAATTCAGCTGAGCGGAATTAAGAACACGGCCTTTCATTTTAATTTTGCATGGGCAGGTGCTCATCTGATTCAGTTTACTGCAATCATGTTCAGTTTCCTGTTCGTAGATCTGTTTGATACAGTCGGCACAGTTGTCGGTGTTGCAGATAAGGCAGGACTTCTGGATAAGGACGGAAATCTTCCGCGTGTAGGTAAGGTTTTCATGTCTGATGCAATCGGAACTGTTGCAGGTGCATGTCTCGGAACTTCCACAATCACCAGCTTTGTTGAGTCCAGTGCAGGTGTTGCTGCAGGCGGCAGAACAGGTCTTACTGCTCTGACAACAGGTATTCTGTTCCTGGTATCTCTGGTATTCAGCCCGTTCTTCCTTGCAATTCCCGGATTTGCAACGGCTCCGGCGCTCCTTTATGTCGGTATGCTGATGGTATCCAGTGCAACCAGGATCAAGTTTGACGGTGATATGGCAGACAGCTTTGGTGCCTATCTTGCCATGATGATGATGCCGCTGACATACTCCATCGCAAATGGTATCATGTTCGGTATCATGGGCTGGGTAATTGTAAAGGTATTCTCTAAAAAGGCAAAGGATGTAAGCCCTGTTATGTGGGTGATTTTCGTCATGTTCTGTCTGAGAGTGCTTACGCTGATTACAAAGTTCCAGTAAGAAAGATTCAGTTTATTATGGGCCGCTTCGGAATGTTCCGGGGCGGCCTTTTTAGTTGAGGTGTTATTGCACCTGCATTTGATTTCGGAACCCGCGAAGCGGGCTCCTTTAAATTGAGGTGCCATTGCACCTCAATTTAATGATACAATGGGTATTGTAACCGGCATGGATGTAAGGAGGTTTATTTGAAAAAAAAGAGAACAACTGGCAGAGGAAAAATTGTTGCAGGTACGGCTGCAGTTATACTGGCCGTATCTGCGGCAAATATTCCGGGTGGCCTGACGCAGGTGGCATATGCGGCAGAGAAGGAGCAGACGACAGCAGCGTTTGATTATACATCAATTTTTGACGCATCTTTCTATGCGACATTGTATCCTGATGTGGCAGCAACATATGGAACAGATGCGGCAGGGATGTACCGGCATTTTGTGCAATACGGAATTGCAGAAGGAAGACAGCCTTCTGCAGAATTTAATGTACAGATCTACAGATCAAATTATCCGGATTTAAACAGTGCATTCGGGTCAGATCTGGCAGCATATTATCAGCATTATATTCAGTATGGCAAAGCAGAGGGAAGAATTGCCAGTGTGCTTTTACCGGGAATAACGTTGATTCAGCAGACGGCGACGGACGATTGGAAACTCCTGCTGGTAAATGATGCTCACACTCTGGATCTGTCCTATGTGCCTCCGCTTTCTTATGTGTCTTCCGGAAAGCAGCTGCGTACAGAGGTTGTTCCGATGGTACGGCAGATGCTTGCAGATGCAAAGGCACAGGGCATCAGTCTGACGATTGTTTCTGCATATCGGGACTCTGCAAGACAGACGGTATTGTACAACAGGAAAACAAGATATTATCTTGCAAGGGGTTATGCGCAGACAGATGCGGAGAATATGGCAGCGACAGTAGTGGAACGGCCGGGACACAGTGAACATCAGACAGGATTGTCTATGGATATTACAGACAGCGCCTATGTATCACTTACAACTTCACAGGAAAAAACAGCCGGATATCAGTGGCTTTATGCAAACTGTGCGAACTATGGATTTATTCTCAGATATCCCAAGGACAAGGAAAGTGTGACAGGGGTAATTTATGAGCCCTGGCATTTCAGATATGTGGGGACAGATGCGGCACAGGCAATTATGAGTCAGAACCTGACACTGGAAGAATATCTTCAGCAGTAATAATTAAATTTGGCTTTTAGTTTCATTTTAGGCAGATATGCTAACCTTTATTTATTCCAGAGAAAACAGTGACTGAAATATATAATGAAAGGGGTTTATCAAAGATGAAATCGGATAAGGCCAGAAAAATTCTTACAGGTACTATCGGTGCAATCGTTATGACTACGACTGTTGCGGGAAATGTCAGCACAGGTACAGTATTTGCGGCAGAAAAAACTTCAGGAACGGGAAGCAGCAGCGGAGCACCCCAGGCACCGCCGGATGGACAGGCACCTGACAGTTCGGGAACAGGAAACAGTGCAGGAGCAGGCAGCAGCGGCGCAGGCGGACAGGCACCTGGCGGAGCACCGGGTGGCGGCAGCAGTGCAGTGACAGAATGGTCAGCGGCAAAAGAAATATCTTCAGATACAACAGAAGATAATCAGACATATGATTCAACAGGAACAGATGAAAATGCAGTTCATGTTTCCGGTGGTGCAAATGTTGTTCTGAATAATCCTACAATTACCAGAACCAGTTCAGACAGCAACGGCGGAGATAATTCCAGTTTTTACGGTGTCGGCGCAGCGCTTCTGACAACAGAGGGAACGACATACGTAAATGGCGGTAACATCACGACGGATACTGCCGGTGGTGCAGGTATCTTTTCCTATGATAAAGGTGTTACCTATGTGGCAGGTACGACCATCAATACTTCAAAGAATACTTCAGGCGGCATTCATGTTGCCGGTGGCGGAACACTTTATGCATGGGATGTAAATGCAACCACACAGGGCGAATCCGCAGCAGCAATCAGAAGTGACCGCGGCGGTGGTACGATGGTGGTGAACGGAGGTACCTATACTTCGAATGGGGAGGGATCTCCCGCAGTATACTGCACAGCAGATATATCAGTAAACAAATCAACCCTGGTGGCAAACGGTTCAGAAGGTGTCTGTATTGAAGGACTGAATTCACTCAGACTTTTTGACTCTGACCTGACTTCTGATATGAAGGATCTTGATACAAATGATTCCACATGGTCAGTCATTCTTTACCAGAGTATGTCCGGTGATTCAGAAGTCGGTAATTCAACATTTGATATGGTTGGCGGCAGTATCACTTCCAAAAACGGAGGCGTTTTCTATACCACCAACACTGAATGCGATATTCTTCTGAATGATGTGACGATTACAACGGCCGATGACAGTGAGTATTTCCTGAGAGTATCCGGAAATGCAAACCAGAGAGGATGGGGAACATCCGGTGCAAACGGATCTCAGTGTAATTTCACTGCAATTGATCAGGTGATGAGCGGTAATGTAATCTGGGACAGCATCAGCGACCTTGATTTCTATATGACTGATGGAAGTTCACTGACCGGTGCAATTCAGGATGATGAAACCTATGCAGGAAACGGCGGAGACGGATACTGCAATGTTTATGTGGATGATTCTTCCACATGGACAGTAACAGGAGACAGTACCGTGACAAACCTTTATAACGAAGGCAAGATCGTTGATGCAGACGGAAATACTGTTTCAATTGTAGATACCGACGGAACCGTATATGTTGAAGGAACAAGCCAGTATAAGATAACAGTTGATACATATGCAGATCAGGCTGATCTGTCCGGAGCACAGTCTTCACCCGAGTGGTCTGATTATGAAGTGGCAGTACCGTCACAGCTGACGGCAGTGACAACGTCTTCAGAAACTGCATCAACAGAGGTATCATCATCAGCATCATCTGCAGAAACAGTTTCTGCAGCAGCTGAAGGCTCTACAACAGAAGCGTCAGAAACAACTTCCGCAAAGTCATCAAAAATACCGCTGTATGCAGGTACAGCTGCAGCAATTGCAGCAATCGTATGCGGAATTGCCTATTCATTGAGAAAGAAAAAGTAACAGAAAAGTTAATTATGGAGTGAGGCGTCGGGCAGAGATCGTTCTGCCTGGCGCTTTTTTGACTGAAATAATTTTTCCTTTTTGTATGGCATAATATATGTTATACTAAAAAATGGTTCAGTACGGGAGAGAAAACACATGACTTCAAATAAAGAGGTCAGAAATAACCGGAGCAGCCAGAGAAACAGCAGCCCAAGAAATCATGACCTTCAGATACAGCAGCATGTGGAATCTGAAAAAACAGAGGTACATCACCATATACCTTTTTGCCTTGCAGCTGTAACCGTCCTGGCAGCGGTTGGTTTCTGCATTTTTTTCGGAATTTGTTATTTAAATACTGCCGGGCTTCTGAGAAGTACCAGGAGTGATCTGAAGTGGTATGAAGAAAAGTATGGAGACAGGAATACGGTATCAGCGGCAGTATCTGCATCAGCAGCGGCTTCTGCGTCAGATTGCAGCGCGGCAGACAGTTCATCCGGATCTTCCGCAGACAGTACCGGTGTACGGAAAGTCTACCTGACATTTGATGACGGTCCGAGTACCATGACGAACCGGATTCTGGATGTACTTGATCAGTATCATGTTAAAGCCACATTTTTTGTAGTAGGAAAGACAGACAGTTCATATCAGGCGGTTTATAAAAGGATTGTAGCGGATGGACATACACTGGGAATGCATTCCTACAGTCACAATTACAGTGATATATACAGTTCGACAGATAACTTTCAGGCAGATATGCATAAACTTCAGGAATTTCTGTATGAAACAACCGGAGTATGGACAACATATTATCGTTTTCCGGGAGGAAGTTCCAATACAGCCAGCAAGGTCAGAATGCAGGATCTGATTGATTATCTCGGAAGAGACCACATTACCTACTTTGACTGGAATATATACGGCGGAGATGATGTGGATGCGAAAACCATGGTGCAGAATGTGACGGGAAACATTGCCTCCTATTCGGATGCGATGATTCTGATGCATGATGCTTCAGATAAGGAAGAAACCGTGGAAGCACTTCCGGAGATAATTGAATATATCCGGAATATGGATCACACAGTGATCGTCCCGGTGACGGAAGATACCGTCCCGGTTCAACATCATAAATCAAACGAAAAATAGTGGGAGGATTGTAAAGATGGGATTTTTCTCAGAGCTGAAAAGCGATCTGTCCTCAGCGGTGAATACTATTTCACCCAAGGATGAGGCCGATGGCGACCTTACAGCTGAAAAAAGCACAGCAGGTGCAACAGGGAAGGCCGACGAGGTGGATCTTGACAGTATGTTGAATCGTCTTGATAACATCAAGCTGGATGAGGATTATGACGAGCCGCAGGAAGAAGCGGTGCAGGAAACTGAACCGGCAGCAGAAGTCGGGACTGAACCGGTATCCGAACCTGCAGCTGAACCGGAAGAAATGGATGAAGTCCAGATTCCGGCAGCAGAAGAGGCAGGGGAAGTGTTGCCTGAATTTACTCCTGATTTTGCAGAAAATGAACAGACTCCGGTTGAGGAAGAACCCCGACAGGATGAAGTTCAGGACGCGCTCAGTGCACTTGAAGCCATGAAGGCAGATCATACTGACCGGACAGCTCCGGCACAGGAAGAATATAAAGAAAACCTTGGGGGAAATAATATGATGGACGCACAGCAGGTAGTTACAGATGAGACAGCTTCTGTTACCGGAGGAATGGTGATCAATGGTGATGTTCAGACAACCGGATC
>CAYMBY010000148.1:0-6968 GCA_964388815.1 uncultured Butyrivibrio sp.
GTTTGAGGATTATGGATACGTGGTTTCCGATGAAGTGAAGGAATACAGCAGTCAGGTAGAAAGTGATACGACACAGGTAAAATCTGCAACAACCTATACGCCGACCAATACGACGCCGGCAGCAACTTCTGCGGCAACGGCAGCAAATGCGGTTCCTGCAGCAGGTGCCGGTACGGCACTTCCGGGTGCCGCGGCCAGTACGGCAGTTCCGGGCGCGGCTGCAGGCGCAAGTGTTCCGGCAGCGACAGTACCTGCAACAACACCGGCAGCAACTGCAGGTGTCAGCACGGCAACAGTCGTAACACCCGCACCGGCAGTGGCAGCATCTACACCATAATGAAAACAGGAGGAATTTATGATCAATTATCAGCTTGTGACAGATGATACATATTGGGTTGGCGGAAGTGACAGACGGCTTGCGCTTTTTGAGAATCTTTTCCCGCTTCCGAACGGGGTATCCTATAACAGCTATCTGATTGCGGATGAGAAAACAGTTCTGTTTGATACCGCAGATATTTCCATTTCAGATCAGTTCATGGAGAATCTTCGCGGGGCACTTGGCGGCAGAACGCTTGACTACCTTGTGATTCTTCATATGGAACCGGATCACTGCTCCCAGATCGGCGCGGTAGCGGCACTTTTTCCGCAGGTAACACTGATCGGCAATACGAAGACCTTTACGTTCCTGCATCAGTTTTTCCCGGAACTGGATACACTTTCCAGAATCACGGTAAAAGAGGGAGAAACGTTCAGCACAGGAAAACATACCTTCCACTTTGTCATGGCACCGATGGTACACTGGCCTGAAGCAATGATGGCTTTTGATGAAGCTACGGGAACGTTGTTTTCTGCAGATGCGTTTGGTACATTCGGCGCAATTGATGCCGGAATTTTTGCAGATGATTATGACTATGATAAGCAGTTTATGGATGAAGCCAGAAGATATTATGCCAATATTGTAGGAAAATACGGTATGCAGGTACAGATGGTACTGAAAAAGGCTGCAGGACTGCAGATCCGCAATATCTGCTCGCTGCATGGACCTGTCTGGAGAAAGAATATCGGGGAGCTTCTGGAGAAATATGAGAAATGGAGCACCTATACACCGGAAGATGATGAGACGGTTGTTATCTACGGAAGTCTGTACGGACATACAGCAAGTGCTGCAGAAGCTGCTGCAGCGGAAATTCAGAAAGCACAGGGCGGAAGCGTCCGTGTTTATGATATATCCAAAACACATGCGTCTTATCTGATTTCAGAGGTATGGAGATGCAGAAAGATCGTTCTGTTCTGCCCGACCTATAATAACGGAATGTACCTTCCGATGGAAGCATTGCTGCACGATATGGCAGCGCTTGGTGTGCAGAACCGTGTATTTGCACTTGCACAGAACGGTACCTGGGCACCGGTTTCCGGTAAACTGATGGCGGAGCAGCTGTCAGTATTGAAAAATGTGCAGATTCTGGAACCGGTTCTTACGATCAGGAGCGCACTGCACGCAGAGGATCAGGAAGCAATGGAAGCTTTTGCAAAAGCAGTTGCCAAAGCCTGAAGAGCGAAATTTTAAAACAGATGAACATCGCAGTCAGAGGCCGCGATGTTCATCTGTTTTTTTAGTGAAACTGGACTTTCCGTCCGGACTGCGCTACGGCAATATAAGTTTTTCCGGTGTTCAGCTGTATTTCATTTCCGTTGTCATCATAATACCTGGTTGGTTCATAATCAGAAGTCTTTTTCCAGGTAATGTGGATACATTTCCCTTTTGTGAAATAATATCCGTCCTGTGAGTCATCAATCATCTGGAATTCAAGATATCCCTTTTTGTCCAGTTTTTTCCAGGTTGTATTCTGAACAATTACATTGGTGAAGGTCAGCTGTTTTCCGGTTCTGGCATCGATCTGGGATTTCCCGTGGAGATATTTCCGGTACAGTCCGGTAGAGGCATCATAGGTCAGCCTGGTCTTTGTGTAGGTGAATACCTTTGACAGATCAATGACTGTGGCAGCCTGCGCATCACTGTAATCTGCCAGTGTGTTTTCCGTGTCGGCAAAGGTGAAGTGCTTTGTGTTATAGTAGTCGGAGCGGAGGCTTGTCTGGTATCCCAGGCGTTTGCAGGCCTTCAGAATACCGGAAGCTGAAATATAGGCATTGTGCGGTGCACTGCGGTCGGAGGTTCTGAAGAAAAATCCTGCGCCCGGAGCCTTTCCGCCCGTCCCGTATTCATAGGTTCCGGAGATATTGTTGATATCGGGGGCATCGATGGTTCCCTTCATGTAGGCAACACCGCCGAAGTGAATCAGAATCGGATCCCATTCTTTGGCAGCATAGATGTAATACAGTCTGCAGCTGCGAAGATTCCCGATCCGGGAAAGATCATGCCAGTCGGGAATGATGGCCATCTGGCGGGAGATTCCGCCTTCTTCCATAATCTCATACAGCACATCCGCACTACCGATTCCATAGGAGGGCTGGGCGGCTGAGTCCGTCGGGATCATAACGGCAAGC
Source organism: uncultured Butyrivibrio sp. (assembly GCA_964388815.1). Lineage (GTDB taxonomy): Bacteria > Bacillota > Clostridia > Lachnospirales > Lachnospiraceae > Butyrivibrio. The sequence goes on from CAYMBY010000148.1 coordinate 2,506, forward strand.
GGCCGCTGGTTGGCGATGGTACTGCTGACGGGTTCATTGGTGTAGACACTTTTGTCAGAAGTTTCATTATAAACGCCGGAGGTGGATTTCACATCCGAAGTGATTGTGGTGTCGGAAGCACTGTCAGAGGACTTTGTACCGTCAGTGCTGTCAGCAGAAGCCGCCTCATAATGACCGAGGAATTTGCCGTAATAATTGGCAGGGCTGTAGCTGTAACGCCCGAGCGGTGCGGTGTGATCGGCAGAAAGCTCTTTCCACGCGCTTGAAGAGAGCATGCTCTGCATCACCTGTGCATCGACCTGTGAAATATAGGTATTCAGATCAAAGGAAGCGTTTCCGCGTCTTCCCTGATTGATGCCCTGTTCAACGAACTGGCGCAGGAGCTCCGGCGGATTGTTGCCGATGCTCTTTTGCAGATCCGGATTGTTCTGATAATAATATGCTGCATCAAATACGGCAGAGTAATCACGACCATTGTAGGTCGTAGCAGTCACGACGGCTGCCGGACGGTTCTGCAGATAGGGGTTATCCAGACAACCGGTCAGAACCTTATAAAAAGCGTCTTCCTTACCGCCGGTTTTCTGCAGGTATTCACTGCAATAGTTCTTCAGTACCTGGTAGTCCATGGTGTAGCCGTCATCCAGCAGCATTTCCAGGTTGCGGTATGCGTTCTTGGCAAGATTTAAGGAAATGTCGGTTCCGCCAAGTGCGTCCTGATCGCAGAAGGTCCAGTAATAATTTTCCACCTCGGTCAGATAGACAGGAGACCAGGAAAGTGATTCGCTGGCAGCACCCAGTTTGGTCTGCATTTCAGACAGACCGGTAAATGTGGTATTGCGGATCACATTGTCTGCGGCAGCGGTATGCATCGGCCAGCCTGTGGCGGCGATGATGCATACCGGAATCAGCAGGACAGACAGCATTTTCAAAAACTTTTTCATACATATTCTCCCTTCAGTACAGAAGTAAATATAATTTAATAGTACTACTTTTTTTATTTCGATAAAATTAATTTTCTGATGGTTGACGTGTACTACTACACATGGTACACTTTGACCATACAGTAATCAAGTCCTTTTTTGAAGGGAGATCGGAAGAAATGAAAAGAAGTAATTATGGGAAAAGATGTATCAGACTGGCAGCAGTCGTTGCACCGGTAATTCTGGCAGGAGGTATGCTGGGCGGCTGTGGATCTCAGAAGGCTCCTTCCGCGCAGGAATATGTATCCGCCGGATCAGATCAGACAATGAGCAGTGCTCCGTCATCAGCAGGTTCATCAGCATCGTCGGCTGCAGCATCTGCGTCTGTGTCCGGGTCACGGGCGGATGACTTTGCGGATGCGGAGACACTTCTGGGAGGCCGTCAGATCCAGGAAGATAACAACGACATTTATATCAGTGCGAAAAACTGCATTCAGAGATACGACAAGAGTGATCTGACTGCATGCACCAGAATGTATCAGACAGAAGGCGATAAAAACAAAATCACCGGTTATTGCATCAGTAACGGAAACCTGTACGTTCTGGTATCAGAAGCCACTGGAATGACGGACAGCCAGAAACAGCTGATTCTGGTGACGGCTGACGGTAAGAGCACGGTGCTGAAAAAAGCTGCAGCAGATTACGGCCAGGTGGAAATTTATCAGAATGTGCTGTATCTGACGGATACAAGCGGAAAAGTGGCAGAGGCCTATGACCTTGCAGCAGACGGCACACTCGGAAAAGAAAATTCGGATCTGAAGAAAACCATGGATAAGCTGTCGGATAAGGTCTTTCCGGTCAGCATCAGCAATGATTATTCCAGCATATATTGCGATGCGGCATACTGCATGGCGGTGTATCAGAAAATTTACCTGACAGATCAGAATCTGGGGCAGCTTCTGGTAGCGGATCCGAAAGACGCTGCATCACTGGCAAAGCCGAAGGTGCTGGCAAAGAGTATTCCCGGTGCCATTTACGGCATGACACAGAACTATCTCATCAGTATTGATGCGTCAACGTATGGAGAATGGAAATGTTATACAACGGATCTTACAACGGGAGAACAGAAGAACTTTGTGACGCTGAACGGCGTGGGTGACGGAACCAATCAGGTGCTCGGCTATGATGAAAAAGGTATCTATGTCAGCCTGTCGGGAGCATCTGCAGATAAGGATGAGTCGGTTGTCTATGATACGGCGCACTACAATTTCGCAGATGGCAGCAAGACGGAGCTGTATACAATTACGTCACAGCCCAGCACGGATATCACTTACGGTGTTTATGCAGAAAACGGTGTCGGCGTGCTGCAGAGCGGAATCTGTTACATCCGGTCACAGGACTACACAGATCAGGCATATATGCGCAGTTTTGATGATCCCGGAAGTGAAATTGCATTCGGCGGAGATCCGTTCTTTGATTCTGGGCTTAAGAAAGCAGGAATTTCGCTTTCTCAGAAAGAATATACAAAGTATGCGGATGATAATGTAAGCGGGCAGGAAATCATTCATGTCAAAATCAGTACACCTGTTTTTAACGGTACTTCAGAAGCAGAAAAGACCATGAATGACTTCTTTTCAAAAGAAATAGAGACATCAGAAAAACAGGCGGTAAAAACCGCACAGGAAGGCTATGCGTCCTGCAAGGCGGATGCTTCATCTGCGGACAGTACAGGAGAAGCGGATGAATATACATACGGATTCCCTTATCAGTATATGAATCTGGTGACAGGACTGACCTACGCCGATGACAGATATCTGTGCCTGAGCGAGAATACCTATGAATATACCGGCGGTGCACATGGAAATGGAATTGATTCCTACTATGTCATGGACAGACAGACCGGGAAGCAGCTCTCGCTGGGAGACGTTGTGGATCTGGACAAGACAGATTTCAAATCCCTTGTGGTAAAGGCACTGCAGGAAAAGATGAAGGAAGATCCGGACACCTATTTTGAGGGTGCGGACCAGACCGTAAAGGATGACTATAAAAAGAATGAATTCAACTTTTATCTGACCAAAGACGGTGTGGGAGTGGAATTCAGTGAGTACGAAGTAGCACCGTATGCAGCAGGTGCTCAGAACGTTGTCATCCCGTACAGTGATCTGAAAATGAAGATCAGTGTTTCCTGATGTGAGGCAGATTCCATTTATAATGTGCGGCGAGTGCACGGATCAGAATGGTGACAATAAATCCGGTCAGGATTGCATGGTTCTGACCGGCAACCGGCCATAGAATTCCGGTCAGAAGTGCACCGATAATGGAAGCAATGGCATAGATATGGCGGACGAAGATATAGGGCATCTCAGTTGCCAGAATGTCCCGCATGATGCCGCCGCCGACGCCGGTAATGGTGCCGAGGAATACGACGAGGAACAGACTTCTGTTGCTTCCGGTCTGCATACCGGCGCTGACGCCGTCTACCGTAAAGGCAGCCAGACCGAGTGTATCAAACCAGAACAGCAGCTTGTCGGTGATGGACGCGATGTTTTTTTTACTGATTCCCTTATTGAAATAGAGAATCAGAAAGGCAACGCAGGCAGTAATAACGGAAATAATTACATATACAGGATTACGGAACATGACAGGCGGAATCTGTCCGATGAGAATATCTCGAAGGACACCTCCGCCTGTTGCTGTTACCAGCGCCAGAATGATAATGCCGAAAGCATCCATATCCTTACGTACAGCAACCATGACACCTGAGATGGCAAAGGCGATGGTGCCGATAATATCCATATAAAAAATAAAAGAAGGGGTCATCTGAAATCCTCCGGGCAGATAAATGTTTTAATTACGAAACCTGCACTTATTATAAGGAATTTGCCGATAGATGAAAATGACTTTTTCAAAGATAAAGAATAAAAGAGAAAAGGAAATTTTTTTTCAAATATATGTCGAATTAATAGTTGAGAGAATTTCATAATTCATTTTCAATCCATGTGGATAACTTTGGAGAAAAAAGAGCGCACTAAACCAATTCCTTCCCTGACTGCTATCAATTGTGGATAACTGAATTATGATACCTCCATTTCATTATTACTTTGTTTATGCTACTTTGGATTTTTTCCTGCTGACTGCATCTGATAGTCTGGATGCAATAAGGGCAATACAAGATAAATCCATAAAGACTTTTACCCTTGCCATTTTTGCAACCCGGATATGATCAAGGTTGTAATTATCCTTTAAATCGCCGAACGTTCGCTCTACGCTGGTTCGTTGATTGTATAGATTTTCAAATGCTTTTGTTTCCCTAAATGGTGCCGTGATGAATCTTGGGTTATCCTTGATCCTTGCTTTTCCCACATAGCCACCTGGTGATGAGGTACACCATGAGGAACCCATCGGACAATCACATTTCCCACAGGCATGTGGGCACAGAAGTTTGATGGTACCATTATCATTACCACCATAAACATAAGCATAATTCATGGGACAGACTAACTGACCATTCATGTTGATTCCTTCTGGTGGGATCCTGGTGTT
>CAYMBY010000149.1:0-5727 GCA_964388815.1 uncultured Butyrivibrio sp.
ACAAAGCTTTTTGAAAATCTTCCGGCATATGGTTATTCGGATGATCCGCAATCAGGTGTCTTTTATAATGACGGGCGTAAACTGATCAAGCAGATGGATTTTACGTTTCAGGATGGATCGAAGGGCAGCTTTTTCATTGTAATGACGATCAGAAGTCTCATTTCAAGTGTGTTCCTGATTCATATGTGTGTGGCCATGCTTCTGATCCTGCTCTTTACCAGTCTGATGCTGACCTCCTGGATCAAACGGGCATTGTTCAAACCGATCGGAGAACTCAGCAACGGCATGCAGCATATCAAGGATGGTAATTTTGATTACATGCTGCCGACCAATGATGAGAAAGACGAGATCGGCGAGATGTACCGTAATTACGAGGATATGAGACTTCGCCTCAAGGAATCGGCAGACGAGAAGATTGAACATGAGAAGCAGAACAAGGAACTGATCAGCAATATCTCGCATGATCTCAAGACGCCGATTACCGCCATAAAAGGCTATGCAGAAGGACTGATCGAGGGTGTCGCTGACACGCCGGAAAAGCAGATGAAATATGTCAGGACCATATATAACAAGGCCAACGACATGAACAATCTGATCAATGAGCTGACACTTTATTCCAGTATTGATAACAACCGTATTCCCTATAATTTCCATAAGATCAATGTGGCTGACTATTTCGGAGACTGCATTGAAGAGGTCGGTATGGACATGGAGAGCAAGAACATCAAGCTCAATTATGCGAATCTGACTTCACCGGATACAGTAGTCATTGCTGATCCCGAACAGCTCAAGCGTGTCGTCAACAACATTATCGGCAACAGTGTCAAATATCTGGACAGGGATGACGGAACCGGGCAGATTGATATCCGGATTCTGGATGAAATTGATTCCATCCGGGTTGAAATTGAAGATAACGGCAAGGGAATTGCGCAGAAGGATATTCCGAATATTTTCGACAGATTCTACAGAACAGATTCTTCCAGAAATTCCCGGCATGGCGGAAGCGGCATCGGACTGTCCATTGTAAAGAAAATCATAGAGGATCATGGCGGATATATCTGGGCGACCAGTCATGAAGGCGAAGGAACCTGTATGCACTTCGTCCTCAGAAAGTATATTGATGATCATACGGGTACGGAAACAGATACAACAGCCCATGAGGCATAAAGAATACAGCATGAAACAATAAACAGGCAAAAGGAGCAGATAAAACATGAGTAAGATACTGATCGTAGAAGATGAAGAGGCAATTGCAGATCTCGAAAAGGATTATCTGGAGCTGAGCGATTTTGAAGTGACAATTGAAAACCGGGGAGACACCGGACTTCAGACGGCGCTTTCCGGAGATTTTGATCTGGTGATTCTGGATCTGATGCTGCCGGGGATGGACGGCTTTGAAGTATGCAGACATATCAGAGAGAAAAAAGATGTGCCGGTACTGATGGTATCAGCGAAGAAAGATGATATTGACAAGATCAGAGGTCTGGGACTTGGTGCCGACGACTATATCACGAAGCCGTTCAGCCCTTCGGAACTCGTAGCAAGAGTCAAGGCACATATGGCGAGATACAGCAGACTGGTAGGCTCAGGTCAGAAGCAGAATGATATGGTGGAGATCAGAGGGCTTAAGATTGATAAGACGGCAAGACGTGTATATGTGGACGGTGTAGAAAAGAACTTTACCACAAAGGAATTCGATCTTCTGACATTCCTTGCAGAGAATCCGAACCATGTATTTACCAAGGAAGAGCTGTTCCGTAAGATCTGGAACATGGATTCCATCGGAGACATTGCAACAGTTACCGTTCATATTAAAAAGATCCGTGAAAAGATCGAATTTGATACCTCCAACCCGCAGTATATCGAGACCATCTGGGGTGTCGGATACAGATTCAAGGTCTGAAAACATATGACAGTTACTTATCTTTATGAAGATGATGATATTCTGGTGTGCGTCAAGCCGGCAGGAATGGCAACAGAAAGTGCAGGACTTGGTGTAACCGATCTGGTCAGTACGATCCGCACGCATCTGGTCAGGCAGCAGAGACAGCAGATGAGACGCAGCGGGACTGTGCAGACAGGTAAAAGGCAGGCGCAGCCTGCGCAGGCTCCGTACCTGGCCTTGATTCACAGGCTGGATCAGCCGGTAGAGGGCATTCTGGTCTTTGGCAAAAACAAGGCGGCGGCCGCAGAGCTGAGCCGACAGCTGCAGAATCATACCATGCAGAAGGATTATCTGGCAGTACTGGTCGGGAGACCGGAAAAGGAATGCGGCGAACTGACAGATTATCTTCTGAAGGATGCAGGGAGCGGAGAAGTCTCGGTGGTATCTGCAGATACGAAAGGCGCGCAGAAGGCGCAGCTGACCTATAAGGTGCTTGCGTCAGCAGCCCGCTTTGTGCAGACGGGAGAGGACAGTAAAGTGTTTCTGACACTTGTCAGCGTGCATCTTCTGACCGGGCGGTTTCACCAGATCCGTGCGCAGATGGCACACATGGGGACACCGATTCTGGGAGACCACAGATTCAATGATGTACAGATGCTGGCACTTGCAAAGCAGTGCGGTGCTGAGCATATTGCACTTTGCAGCTGCCACCTGCAGTTCCGGCATCCGGTGAAGCGGCAGCTGATGGAGTATCAGATTACACCGACCGGTGCGGAATTTAGTCTTGCGGAATTTGGATCACAGGGGAGTTAAGCGGAAAACAGATCAAAGGCGGGGAAGGAAACAGGACATGCAGGAGCAGAAACAGACACTGGGGGGATGTATCCGTACGGAAAGCATGCAACTGATTCTGGAATGCTACCTTTTTCTGATGTGTTCGGTATTGCCGCTTTATATGAAGAATGGATATTATGAACTGGGTGAAGCCAAGTTTGTGCTCTACAGGGTATTGTCCCTTGGCACAGGCATTGTGCTGATCCCTCTTTTTATGCTTCAGAAGCGCAGACTGCAGCGGAAGGCAGTAGATATTGCAGCAGTCATATACGGCATTCTGACAGCAGTTTCCTTTGTACTGGCAGCAGACCATAAGACAGCGCTCTGGGGAACGGAAGGATGGAGAATGGGAGCGTTGACGCAGCTTCTGATGCTTGGCTTTCTGTTTGTTTTCCGGGTCTCGTTCTCCTGCAGCAGACGGATGTGGGAGATCTGTCTGCCGGGACCGTTTCTGGTATTCGGACTGGGAGTTCTCAACCGGTTTGATATATATCCGATTGCAGCACTGGAGAGAAATCATTCGTTTCTGTCTACGATCGGAAATATCAACTGGTACTGCGGATTCCTGTCGCTGTTTCTGGCGATCGGATGCGGGCTTCTCATGCAGGAGCAGCTGCGGATTCCGGAGCAGATCTTTCTGACGGTATATTGCCTCATCGGGATCATGAGTGCACTGACGCAGGGAGGGGAGAGCATTCTGCTTTCACTTGCCGCACTTCTGGCAGTCCTTTTTCTGCAGGGGCTATCCGGCAGGGAGAGCTGGAGAAGTTTTCTTTATCTTCTTATCATCGGCGGCGCAGCATGTGAAATGATCCATCTGATCAGAATCCTTTTTCCTGGAAGGTACAATTATGACACGGATACCATCTGCAGCGCACTTACAGCGTCCCATGCAGGACTTATTCTATGCGCTGCCGCAGTATTTCTGATGCTGCTTGACATGCTGTGCAGCACGACCGGAGTCCGGTGGCATGGAGAGAAAGCCGGGAAGCTGCTGATGCGGATCGTTCCGTATGTCATTACGGTGCTTCCGGCATGTATTCTGATCGCGCAGGCCCGAGGCTTTTTTGCAGACGGCTTCGGGAATGCCCGAGGACTGATCTGGCGGATTTCCGGTGAAATGTATGGCAGCATGACACCGCTTCAGAAGATTTTCGGAGTGGGGCAGGACGGATATGGCGGTTACGCCTATGCCATACCGCAGGTCAGAGCGGCTCTGATCAATGCATTCGGGGACAGCAGGCTTACCAATGCACACAGTGAACTGCTGACATTTCTGATTAATCAGGGAGCAGCCGGGGTACTGGGATTTTTGGGACTTATATTTACAGGGGCATACGAACTTGTACAGAGAACATTGCAGGAGCCGCCATCGGAATATTCTGTCGTGCCAAGGATTGCAGGAAAACAGCGGGCTGAGTGGCAGAACAGGCGCGGCGGTGCGTTCATGGGGCTGCTGGTGGCAGCGGCATATATGGCGGGGAACAGCGTTTCTTTCGGGCAGATTACCTCTACGCCGTATTTATTTCTCTTTCTGGGTTGCGCACTGACTGTTTCAAGAAGTGACGAGCTGTAGTATAATGAAAGTCAGATGATAAAGAGTGAATGCGTTTCCGGTACTGTTAACGATGAAGGAATTCAGAGGAATGGTAGCAGGGATGAATGACAGAGAGTATGTTTTCTCACACGAAATGAGGGAGTTTCTTGAGCACTTTGATCTGCCGCTTGCTGTTTATCAGCATGTAAACGGCAAAGATAAAGTGCTGCTTGTAAGCAACGGTATGTGCGAATGGGCGAATATGTCCCGGGACGCGCTTTCAAAGAGCCTGACAGAGGATATGTTCCGCATGGTACATCCGGATGATGTTCCGCTTTTGCGTGAGAGAGGACAGAGTTTTCTTCAGGGTAAATCAGAATATAATGTGGTATACCGATGTCTGATCCCGGGAACGGAAGATTTCCGCTATACACATTCCTATGCCAGATTTCAGCAGATGGAAGATGGCAGTACCGTTGCATTTATGTATTATGTGGATATTACAGAGAAAGTAACACAGCTCATTGCCTTACAGAAAGAATCCGAACTTGCCTATCAGCAGCATCTGGATGTGGTAATGCGCATGAATCCGAATGCAGTCAGTACCTTTCGACTGAATTTAACCCGCAATACCTGTGAAAACAGTGCAAGCATTTATCCGAATATCCTGAAGCTCAAGAACAGAGGAACAGCGGAAGGGTATGTAGAGGATGCAGTTCAGTATATGACAGATCCGGATGAACAGAAGGAGTTCAGAGCAACTTTCCGACCGGAAAAGCTTCTGCAGGATTTTGCAGAGGGCAAGAACCGCCTTTCCATGGATCATACTTATTATGTGAAAGAAGGAGATCTCAGGCTTCTTACCACAAATGTGGAGATGATCAAGAATCCGTTCAGCGGAGATGTGGAATGTATTATTTTTGCAGTGGATAAGAGTGCAGAATCGCTGGGATTCAAGATCAGCAAGATACTGCTGGGGCAGGAATACGAAAGTGTTGCGCTTCTGTACTGTAATGAGAACAGGTTTTCCGTGCAGAGTGATGCTTTGTGGGATAAGCGTGTGCCGATCAGCGGAGATGTGGCCTACAGTTATGTGATCAACTGGTCGGTAGAGTATTATGTTGCCCGGGAAGATCGGGAACAGTTTCTGAAAAATACGGAGATTTCTCATCTTCAGAAGATGCTGGACGGGCGGGAAAACTACTTTTTTACCGTGCATAGCAGTTTCGGATCGGCTAAAAAGCATCTGAAAAAATATTCCTATTATTATGTGGATAAGGAACACGGCGTCATTCTGTGTGCAATGGAAGATATCACGGTGGTGCTGGGACAGGATGCGCTGACGGGTGGCTATAACCGTGACGGATTTATTGACCGTGTCGGCAGAATTCTGCAGGATAGCGGAAAGAATGATAAGTATGCCGTACTTTATCTTAATATCAGGGGCTTCAAGGCAATCAATGAGCTGCTG
>CAYMBY010000150.1:0-12890 GCA_964388815.1 uncultured Butyrivibrio sp.
GTCCCACACCGACTCCGGTTCCCACGCCCACACCGGCAGTAACAGTTACTACAGCGGCTGATGTGACGCCTGTTGCAACGCCTGCAGTTCTTGGTGCAAGAAGAACTGCGCCAGCAACTGTTGCAGCAATCCCTGTAACTGAAAAACCGGCAGTACTTGGAGCAGAAAGAGACAGAGCAACCGGAGACACAACAGATGATACCATGCGCATACTTCTGATGATCACAGCATTGGCAGGTATGGGGATAACCGGAGCGCTGAAAGGCAGGATTGGAAAAAAGGGGATTGTATTTTTCAGATGAATCATGTAAAGTATTGTCAGACCTGTATGACTGGCGGATCAGTGGGAGACTGTGATAGCAGTAAAACCACAAGGGAGTACAGGATAACGTAAACAGCCGACCGCCTGGGCAGCCTTGGTATAAGGTTGCCCAGGCGGTTTTATCGTATTTAAAGGAGAAAAATATGGTAGACTTACAGAGAGAACTTGCAGGAAACAGTTACCCGGGACGCGGTATTGTTATCGGTACATCTGCTGACGGAAAATATGCAGTAACAGCATATTTTATCATGGGAAGAAGTGAAAACAGCAGAAACCGTGTGTTTGTGGAAGATGGAACAGGAATCCGTACACAGGCGTTTGATCCGTCTAAAATGCAGGATCCCAGTCTGATTATTTATGCACCTGTCAGAACACTTGGCAATTACACCATTGTGACCAACGGAGATCAGACAGATACCATTTACAACATGATGGATCAGCAGTCGACATTTGAAGAAGCGCTTCGCACAAGGGAGTTTGAACCGGATGCACCGAACTTTACGCCCAGAATATCCGGACTGATGCATATTATCGGCGGCAGATATGACATTTCCATGTCGATCCTGAAGAGCAATCATGGTGATGCATCTTCCTGCCAGAGATTCACCTATACCTATGAGAACCCGAAGGCCGGTGAAGGCTATTTCATTCACACCTATATGGGGGATGGCAATCCGCTTCCGAGCTATGAGGGAGAACCGACACTGGTAAACATTACAGGCGATATTGATACATTTACAGAGACTGTCTGGGATGCACTCAATGCAGATAATAAAGTATCTCTTTTCACCAGATTCATTGAAATTGAAACAGGAAAATATGAGAGCAGAATTGTAAATAAGAATGTCTGAAAAAAAGCAGACAGGAAAGGATATAAAAATGAAAGAACTTGCACTGAAATATGGATGTAATCCGAATCAGAAGCCATCACGCGTATATATGGAGGATGGCAGTGAACTTCCGATTGAAGTATTAAACGGCAGACCGGGATTTATCAATCTGCTCGATGCGCTGAACGGCTGGCAGCTGGTATCCGAACTGAAGAAGGCAACAGGACTTCCGGCAGCAACCTCTTTTAAACATGTATCTCCTGCTGGAGCAGCAGTCGGACTTCCGCTGAATGACGTTGAGAAGAAGATCTACTGGGTAGATGACATGGGAGAACTTTCGCCATTGGCAAGTGCCTATGCAAGAGCAAGAGGCGCGGACCGGATGTCTTCCTTCGGAGATTTCATCTCTCTTTCTGATAAATGTGATCTTGCGACAGCAAAACTGGTAAAACGTGAAGTATCAGATGGTATCATTGCACCGGGTTATGATGATGATGCACTTGAACTTCTCAAAGCCAAGAAGAACGGTAATTATGCGGTTGTTAAAATTGATCCGGATTATGTACCGGCTGCAATTGAGAAGAAACAGGTATTCGGAGTGACTTTTGAGCAGGGACATAATAATATTGTGATCGGCGAAGAAATGCTCGAAAATATTGTGACAGAGAATAAGGAACTTCCTCAGTCTGCAAAGATTGATCTGATTATCTCACTGATCACACTGAAGTATACGCAGTCAAATTCCGTATGTTATGTAAAGGGAGGCCAGGCAATCGGCATCGGCGCAGGTCAGCAGTCACGTATTCACTGTACAAGACTTGCAGGCTCCAAAGCGGATAACTGGTTCCTGCGTCAGTCACCGCAGGTTCTGAACCTTCCTTTCCTTGATCATATCAAGCGTCCGGACAGAGATAATGCGATTGATCTTTATATCGGCGAGGATTATATGGATGTGCTTGCAGACGGCAAATGGCAGAACATCTTCAAGACAAAGCCGGAAGTATTTACTGCAGCAGATAAGCGTGCATGGCTGGACAAAAATACGGATGTGGCACTTGGTTCTGATGCATTCTTCCCGTTTGGCGATAACATTGAGCGTGCATTCAGAAGCGGCGTAAAGTATGTTGCACAGCCTGGCGGATCTGTACGTGATGACAATGTCATTGAAGCATGCAATGACCATCATATGGTAATGGCATTTACAGGACTGCGTCTGTTCCATCATTGATTTGGTGACGGCGCCGGTCTGCGGTATTGTTATAGAATTGATTTAAATGACCTGCGGGAGGATGAATTTTAATCTGAGATTCATTCTTCCGTATTTTTTTGCGCAGAACCTGCGAATCTGAACAAATCAGTATCTGATCATCCTGGGAGATCAAAAGTATTGTACAGGCCGCTCATTCGGGCTGGATTGGGTTTCAGAATTTTCAGAAATCAGATTCCTGTCATCCTGCAGAGCAGAAGTTGCCGGCGAAGCCGCCAATCCGGGCAGAGAAAGACTCCTGAATCCATGCAAAGCAGTATCTGATCATCCTGAGAGGCCAAAAGTATTGTATAGGCCGCTCATTCGGGTCGGATTGGACTTCAGAATTTTCATAATTTCTTTTGCAGCCGGCGTAATCTGTCTGCGGATATATGATAAAATAATCAGGAGTAGTCTCTGGTCCGGAAGAAAAAGATTCGGTTCAAATCAGAGCAGACATAGGAATCTGGTTGTTGGAGGAGTTTATGCTGAGATTTTATCTGGGCGCATCGGGCGCAGGAAAAAGTACAAAGCTGTATCAGGAAATCATAGAGCGCAGTATCAAAGCGCCGGAGCAGAATTTCTTTATCATTGTTCCGGATCAGTTTACCATGCAGACACAGATGGACATTGTAAAGATGCATCCGGTGCATGGAATCATGAATATTGATGTACTCAGCTTTGGACGTCTGGCGCACAGAATTTTTGATGAAGTGGGTGCCTATCAGCTGCCGGTTCTGGATGATACAGGCAAGAGCCTTATTCTGCGTCATGTGGCAGACCTCCACAGGGATGAACTGCCTGTGATCGGCGGGAATATGCACCGGAGCGGTTATATCGATGAAGTGAAGTCCACGATTTCCGAACTGATGCAGTATGATATCCGGCCGGAGCAGATGGAGCCGCTTCTTGCCGCTGCTTCGAAACGTGGTGCGCTGAGTGCAAAGCTGAAGGATATTCAGCTTCTTTATGAGAAATTCAGTCAGTATATTGACCGGAAATACATCACGACAGAAGAAACACTTGGTATTTTATGTGAGAAACTGACTGCTTCGAAGCTGATCAGAAACGGTGTCGTCGTGCTGGACGGATTTACAGGATTCACACCGGTGCAGTATCGTGTGATCAGGCAGCTCCTGACGCTTTGCGCAGAAGTAACTGTAACATGTGATATTGATCCGGAAAGCGATCCTTATGCTTCAAGGATGGATGAACAGGAACTGTTCTTCCTTTCCAGAAAGACCATAAGAGATCTGGAGAAAATCGCATATGAAGTGGAAGCGGGAAGCCCTGGCGCGCAGGTTCCGGATTTTGACCGGTGGAAGGCATACAGGGACAGTCATGGCGGAGACGTACAGATCAGTGAAAAACCGGTCATAAGGCTCCAGAATAATCCACCGATGGCATTTCTGGAAGCGCACCTGTTCCGCTATCAGCCGGCAGTATATGAAAAGGCACCGGGAGATTCCATACAGCTGTATGAAATGACAACACCGGAAGAGGAAGTCAGACAGACCTGCATTCAGATCAGCAGACTGATCCGGTCGGATGAACATATTTTTTACAGGGATATTGCCATTGTCTGCGGGGACCTCGAAACCTACAGCGATGCGCTTGAACTTACGGCGGAGAAATTCAGGATTCCGATCTATATTGACAGAACAACAGCAATCAGGCTGAATCCGTTTATCGAATACATTAAGAGTGCACTGAATATTGTAGCACAGAATTACAGCTACGAATCCGTTTTCCATTACATGAGGAGCGGGCTTGCAGATTTTGAACCGGGAGATGTGGACCGCCTGGAGAACTACGTCCGTGCGCTTGGAATCCGTGGAAAAAAGCAGTGGGAAGATATTTTTACCAGACAGCTTCCCGGTGCAAAGCAGATAGAGGATGAAGTGCAGCGGACAGAGTTCCTTGCCGGAATGAATGAGATGAGAAGCCGCCTGACTACGCAGATGGCTGTCCTTTTTGCGGTCAGAAACGGGACCGTGCTCGAACAGACGAAAGCGCTGTATGACTTTATCATAAACGGACAGTCGCAGGAGAAGCTGCAGGCGTATTCCGAGCGCTTTGCGGCAGCGGGAGACCGGAGCAGAGCCGCAGAATATGCGCAGATCTATGCAAAGGTCATGGAGCTGCTGAATCAGGTGGTTGTTCTTCTGGGAGAGGAAAAAATCCGCCCGGAAGAGTATATGGATATTCTGGATGCAGGATTTGGAGAGATCGAAGTCGGTACAATTCCGCAGAATGTGGATCGTATCCTGGTGGGTGATATCGAACGGACGAGACTGAAAGAAGTAAAATATCTGTTCTTTATCGGCGTCAATGACAGTGCGATTCCGAAGCATACCGGGACCGGCGGCATTATCTCGGATATTGACCGGCAGTTCCTGGTGGAAGCGCAGAGCGAGGTGGAACTGGCGCCGACGCCAAGACAGCAGATGTATATTCAAAGGCTTTATCTGTATATGAACCTGACCAAGCCTTCAGCGCAGCTCTATCTGTCCTTCAGCAAGACGGATGCTGCGGGAAAAAGTGTGCGCCCGGCATACCTGATCGGTAAACTTCAGAAGATGTTCCCGCAGCTGAAGGTACAGTATCCGGAACTGAAGGATACGCAGGAACAGATGATGACAGTGCAGGACAG
The DNA here is from genome assembly GCA_964388815.1 of uncultured Butyrivibrio sp. Lineage (GTDB taxonomy): Bacteria > Bacillota > Clostridia > Lachnospirales > Lachnospiraceae > Butyrivibrio. Next base: position 5,052 of record CAYMBY010000150.1, read on the forward strand.
CCTTGAATATCTTTCGGGTCAGATCCGCAGTTACGCGGACGGATATCTGCAGCCGGAAGCAGAACGGGAATTCCTGACGTTGTTCGGATTATTTCAGACCATGGGGCAGGAACAGCCGGAAATAAAATGTCAGCTGGAGCGGCTGCAGAAGGCGGCATTTCTGCGTTATCAGAGCCGTCCGCTTTCCAAGGCGGTCTCGGCGGCGCTCTATGGCAGTTACCTGGAAAACAGCGTCAGCAGACTGGAACTGTTTGCTGCCTGCTGCTATGCACATTTTATCCGCTATGGTCTTGCACTTGACGAGAGAGATGAATATGATTTTGATGTATCCGATCTGGGAAATGTATTTCACGGCGTACTCGAGACGTTCACGGTCAGGCTGAAAGAAAGCGGACTTGAGTGGGAATCCTTTACCAAAGAGCAGGGAGAAGAAATATTAAATCAGGCTTTAGCAGAATACGCAGACAGTTATGGCAATACCATACTGATGAGCAGTGCCCGGAACAGATATGCAGTGGAGAGAATACACCGAATATTGACCAGAACAGTCAACACACTGCAGTACCAGTTGCAGAAAGGCGCATTCAGACCGGATCTTGTGGAAATGGATTTTCGGGAGGCAGGAAGCATTGATGAGATCAATATCGCATTAACGACTGATGAAAAACGTAAAATAACAGAGCAGATGAAATTACACGGAAGAATCGACAGAGTCGACCTCAGCGAAGACGACGGGCATGTGTACGTCAAAATCATCGATTTCAAATCCGGCAAAAAGGATTTCAACATCGCCTCTCTTTATTATGGCCTTCAGCTCCAGCTCGTACTTTATATGAATGTGGCACAGGCAATGGAAAAAAGCATTCATCAGGATAAGGAAATCGTTCCGGCAGCCATCCTGTATTACCACGTGAGCGATCCGCTGATCACACCGGATCCGGAAGATACGCCGGAGCAGATCGGTGAGAAGATCAGAAAAGAACTCAGAACAACCGGACTTGTAAACAGTAACGAGAAGGTGCTGAGCCTTCTTGACCGTGATTTTACGGACCGTTCGGATGTGATTCCGGTACAGCGCAGGAAGGACGGCAGCTTTACGGCAGCTTCCGGTGTGATCACAGATCAGGATTACGGCCTTGTCTCCTCCTATGTAAACGAACGGATCAGAGCATTCGGTAAGCGTATTCTGGACGGTGATATCAGTGTGAATCCTTATGAAATGAAGGGGAAAAGTGCCTGCACATGGTGCAGGTTCAAGCCGATCTGCGGATTTGATCCTGCGCTGGACGGCTTCCGGACGAGAGAACTTGATGCACTTGATGAAGACGAAGTCATGGAGCGGCTGAAGAACCATCTGACACCGGAAACGGAAGCTGCGGGTCGCAGCAGTGAAGAAACAGACGGAAAGGGAGAAGACAGAACATGAATTTTACAGACGAACAGCAAAACGTCATAGATGCCAGGGGATGCAATGTTCTGGTCTCTGCAGCAGCAGGTTCAGGCAAAACGGCAGTGCTGGTAGAGCGTATCATACAGCTGATTACGGATGAGAATGCAGTGGATATTGATCACCTGCTGGTGGTTACCTTTACCCGTGCGGCAGCGGCACAGATGAAGGAGCGTGTGACGCAGGCCATTGAGGAGCGGTTGTCTGCAGACCCCGGCAACAGTCATCTTCAACGTCAGGAAACGCTGATTCATAATGCACTGATTACGACGATTGATTCCTTCTGTCAGTATGTGATCCGCAATAACTTCAATGAAATAGACCTGGACCCGTCCTACCGCGTCGGGGATGAAGGCGAGATCCGTCTTCTGCGAAATGATGTCATAAAGGAACTGCTGGAAGAAAAATATGCAGAGGGCAGTGAGGAATTCCTGCTCTGCAGCGAATATTTCAGTACCGGAAACAGTGATAAGGCGCTGGAGGAGCAGATTCTGCAGCTATACGGCTTTGCCATGAGTATGCCGTGGCCGCAGGACTGGCTGCAGGAGCGGATGAAAGATTATGATCTTACCGCAGAGGATTTCGATCAGGCATCCTGGGTACAGCAGTGCCTTCAGCAGAGTGCAGAAACCCTCATGGAATGCGCGGTGCAGCTTGAAAGCGCCATCCGGATCTGCGAACAGCCGGACGGACCCTACATGTATGCAGAACTTCTGGAAGAGGAAGCAGGGATGCTGACGCGCCTTTCTGCGAAAAAGAATTTTGCAGAGATGCAGCAGGGCTTCGGGGCGGTTTCCTACGGACGTCTTTCCGCGAAAAAAGATGATGTGGTTTCTCCGGGAAAACGTGAAATGGTAAAAGACATCCGCGGACGCGTGAAAAAGACAGTGGCAGGGCTGCAGGAGCATTTTTTTGCAGAAGATATGGATACCGTGCTCAGGCATATGCAGCTCTGTGCCAGGGCGGTGCATGAAATATGTGCATTGACACTGGATTTTAAAACAGCATTTGATAAACGCAAGGCAGATCAGAATATCATTGATTTTACCGATATGGAACATTTCGCGCTGAATATCCTGGTGCAGCATGAACCGGGGCAGCCCGCGGAAGAAGCTGTGCCGACGCAGGCGGCGCTCGAATACAGAGACTTTTTTGCAGAGATCCTGATCGATGAGTACCAGGACAGCAATATGGTCCAGGAGCTGATTCTTAAAGCAATTGCGAAGGATGAAAAGGCGCAGTCCGACCGCTTCATGGTAGGAGATGTGAAGCAGAGCATTTACCGGTTCCGGCTTGCCAGACCTGAAATCTTTATGGAGAAGCTGGATCGTTATGAGCGGGCGGATGCGGCGCAGAACCGCAGAATTGACCTTCATCGTAACTTCAGAAGCCGCAGAAGTGTGCTGGACGGTGTCAACGCGGTATTTGAAAAGGTCATGGGACGTGATCTCGGCGGCGTGGAGTATGATGCGGATGCAAGACTTCAGGCGGGCGCGGCTTTTCCGGAAGCGGAAGACCCGGCGGCGTACGCAACGGAACTGGTAATGATCCGGACAGACGCTGATGATGCGGAGGAAGATTCCACAGAGGATGCGGCAGAAAGTGCTGCGCCCTGGGGACTTGAAGAGGCGGCGCCGGGCAGGAAGCTTAATGCAAAGCAGCAGGAAGCGATGGTGATTGCTTCCAGAATCAGGGAGCTTCTCACAGATGGCAGAATTTCTGACGGAAAAGGCGGCATGAGAGAAGTCCATTACAGAGACATCGTCATATTGCTGCGTGCGACCACCGGATGGGACGATACCTTCCGCAAAATCCTGGAATCGGAAGGAATCCCTGCCTATGTGGAGTCCAAGACAGGATATTTCAAGGCACCGGAGGTTTCAATTCTATTACAGCTGTTATCTGTACTGGACAATCCCCTTCAGGATATTCCGCTGGTCAGCGTGATGCATTCCTGTATCGGGGATTTTTCCGATGAAGAACTTGCGGTGATCAAGGCGGAGGGCGCAGAAAAAGCAGCAAAGACGCCGGATGGCAGGTTCTATGATATCCTGACAGCATTTGTGCAGGAGAAAATGGAAACGCAGGAGCAGAATCAGGAGCCGCAACAGGAACAGAAAAAGGCGCAGGAATCCGGGGATACAGTGCTGCAGTGCAAGGTCAGGGATTTCCTGAAAATGCTCGCAGACTGGCGTGAGCATACGGTTTATCTGCCGGTGCATGAACTTCTGCAGTACATTCTCTCTGCCAGCGGATATCTGGAATATGTGACGGCAATGCCGGGCGGAACAAGGCGCAGAGCCAACGTGGAAATGCTGCTGGAAAAAGCGGCGGAGTTTGAACGGACAAGCTTCAAGGGGCTCTTTCACTTTGTCAGATACATTGAACAGCTGGAAAAATATGAAGTGGATTACGGCGAGGCCAATGTACTGGACGAAAATGCAGACGTTGTGCGGATTATGAGTATTCATAAAAGCAAGGGGCTTGAATTTCCGGTTGTATTTGTTGCCGGCCTTTCAAAGAAGTTCAATACCAGAGATACTGCCGGAACACTGATTACGGATGTGGATCTGGGAATCGGTGTGAACTGCGTGGACGCAGAACTGCGTGTGCAGTATGGAACGCTGCGTAAGAGTATCATTGCGGAGAAGATGAGAACTGACAGTCTTGGAGAAGAACTGAGAGTTTTATATGTGGCAATGACAAGGGCGAAGGAAAAACTCATTCTGACGGCTGCGGTGAGTAAACTGGAAAATCAGATCACGGCACTGCTGCCGCTGCTTCTGTCAGAAGAAGAGCAGAAACTGATTCCGCTGGGAATCCGGAGCAGTGCATCGAGCTATTTCGGGATTCTGCTGATGGCACTGATCCGGAATCCGGACTTCCGGCAGGTAGCACAGGACTGTGGAATCGATATGAGCATGATTCCGGAACATTCAGAAACGGATGATATCAATCTGTTCCGCTTCAGTACTGTGAATTCACAGGATATTCATGCAGGAATGATCAGGGAGGAAATGCGTGCATCGGCGCGCGAGCAGATCCTTTCAAAACCGTTGACCGAAGAAGTCATTGACACCGGATTGCAGCAGTCCATGCGGAAGAGATTTCTTTTTACCTATGCACATGAGAATTATCAGAAGCTGTATACCAAGACAACGGTAACGGAGCTGAAAAAGGCTGTGCTGGAGGAACAGGAGGAGGGTTCCTTCCATCCGTTTGCGGAGACAAAGCCGCAGGCGTATGTACCGGAATTCATTCAGGCCCGCGGAAAGGCGCAGGGCGCAGAACGGGGAACCGCCTATCATAAGGTTATGGAACTGCTGGACGGGCGGATGCTGAAAGCACAGTGTCCCTCAGAAACGGAAATTCAGGAATGGATGCAGCAAAAGGAAGAAAACGGTCTGATGCCGGAAGGCTATGCACGGATCGTGGAGTCTTCTGATGTTGCGACATTTATCCGGAGCAGCCTGGGACAGCGGATGGCAGGCGCACTTGCAGCAGGCAGCCTCTACCGGGAAAAACCGTTTATGATGGGACTTCCGGCAGACCGCGTTGACACTGCACTTCCGGAGCAGGAACTGGTACTTATTCAGGGAATTATTGATGCATGGTTTGTGGAAACGGACGATCAGATTGTGATCATGGATTACAAGACAGATCATGTACAGAACGGCCGGCAGCTCGCCGACCGTTATCATGTACAGCTGGAATATTACCAGGAAGCCCTGGAAAAGATTACAGGGAAAAAGGTAAAGGAGAAAATCATATACTCCTTTGCACTGGGAGAGGAAATCAGGCTGTCTTGACGAGTGCCTTTGATTCCTCTTCGTTTGCCATGACTTTGACTCTGCCAAGTGCGCTGCGTACAGCAGGGATTGCCAGAATGATCAGTGTTGCACCGCCTTCCACACCGATGTACAGTCCGTTGTAGGCAATGGAGTAGACAAGCGGGTTCATTCCGTCAGGTGCGTACATGCCGAAGAAAATCACGCCGGACAGGACAGCGAATACGAAACGACCGAAAATGCCCATCAGATAACCCTTGATGATGCCATATTTTGAATTTGCGAAGATACCGGCAAGACCAAGTGCACCGAAGGCAAGGATATAATCGGTCAGAAGCTGCGGAACACTGACAACATAAGGGTCAATGAGCATCTGCAGAAGACCGTAGGCAATTCCTGCTGTCAGGCCGCTGCGCAGTCCGTAAAGGTATCCGATGAAGCAGATGAAGAACATGCTGAACAGTGTGATGGATCCGCCGAAAGGCAGGTGCAGCAGCTTGATATTGGAAGTGACAAATGCAAGCGCAATTGCGACCGAAGAGAATACCAGCTGTCTGGTGCTGAATTTCTGTTTGTTATCCCTGTTGGTGAAAAAGCATGCAGTAAGAAGTGCTGCAAGCAGCAGAACGATAAAAAGTGTATACCCTGCTGTAGTGAAACTGTAAGTTGTTTCGCCGTCACTGACGACCTGTTGAAAGAATATTGACATAAAAAAACCTCCTTGGTATTGGAATAATACAGGAGGGGATCCGGATGTGTCTGCAGATGCAGATACACATTACTTTCTTCTTGCTTCCTTACGCCGGCATTATCCGGTTCAAGTAGTAAGGGTCGGAAACAGGTTCCACATGTTTCCATCTCAGCTAAGCTCCCCCAGCGATTATTCAGTTCTCTTTCAGTGAAAAGACTACACATTTCACGGAGAAAAGTCAATAGCAGGGACGAAATTTGGAGAGAAATATCATTGCGTGATCATGCATGAGAAGGTATGCTGTGAAATGAAAAGGAGATTATATTTCTATGTTTAAATATGTATTGTTTGATCTTGACGGAACGCTGACGGATTCCGGAGAGGGTATTACGAGAGCCGTGCAGTATGCGCTGCATGAGCAGGGAATCGAAGAACCGGATCTGCACAGGCTCGACAGCTTTGTCGGTCCGCCGCTGGATGTCAGCTTCAAATCCAGATATGGTATGAATGATGAGCAGATGCTGCGTGCAGTGAAAAAGTTCAGAGAATATTATGAACCGATTGGTATCTTTGAAAACCGTGTCTATGAAGGAATTCCGGAGATGCTGGATGCGTGCCGGAAGGAAGGTGTCACGCTGGCGGTTGCATCCAGCAAACCGCAGCTGTTCGTTCATCAGGTGCTGGAGCATTTTGATATTGAGAAGTATTTCAGTGTGATCGTCGGCAGCGAAATGGACGGCAGAAGAACGGATAAAAGGGAAGTTGTTGATGAAGCCCTGCGTCAGCTGACGGAACTGGCGCGGGAAAAAGATGATGCCAAAGCGCCTGCGCGGGTCTGCGCGATCCGGGAGAGCATGGCACTTCAGACGGCAATGGTGGGAGACCGCTGTTATGATATGGAAGGTGCAGCAGAGCATCATCTGAAGGCTGTCGGCGTCAGCTACGGATACGGCTCCGAAGAGGAACTGAGAGATTCGGGAGCACATATGGTCGCCGGAACAGTTGCAGAGCTGCAGCAGATGCTGCTGCAGTAGGAACCTTCGGGCAGACGGAATGGAAGCTGCGGTAAGAAGGCAGCTCTGCAGCAGGGGAGGATGCGAATGAAATGGAACCGGGTATTATGGGAGAAGATCTGGCAGGTATTTGGTCCACTCTTTTTGTTTATCATCTGTAATGACTGTATTTATCTGATTCTGGAACGTGGAAAAGAACTGCTGATACAGCAGGGAAAAGCAGCAGGTGATTTTCTGCTGACATATCGTGCGGAGGCAGATCTTACCGTGCAGGGACTTGCTGTTTTTCTGGCATTTCTGGTTCAGTACAGGGCAGCAGTTACAGAAACCGTTCAGAACACCACAGAAGAAAGATACAGCTGGAAATTATATCTTCTTTTAATTTTTGAAGGTGCTGCTTCAGCAATTATATTGAACCTGTTATTTTATCTGACGGGATGGACGAAAAATGCATCATTTTCTGCGGTGGCAGACAGCCAGTTTGTTGCCGGAACAGGCTTTGAAATCGCGATCTTCGGCATATTGACTCCACTGGTCGAAGAAATGATATTCCGTGGAATTATATTCAACAGAATACATAAATGGCTGGGCGACAAGCAGACAATCCTGTTGTGTGCGATTTTATTCGCATTGTACCATTTCAATCCGGTACAGGGACTGTATGCTTTTCTCATGGGACTTCTGATCTGCCGGAATTATATCCGTTATCGCAGACTCAGCGTGGCATTTGCAGTACACTCCGCGGCCAATGTGGCTGTAATACTGATGGCGGGGAGATAAGTCAGCAGCATCAGAAAGAATTAAAAAAGGAGACACTTCGTTTTCGAAGTGTCTCCTTTTTGGCTGTGCGCCTGGCGGCGCACGTTTCTAAGGGATGTAAGTCCCTAATCCGCCTGGTAG
>CAYMBY010000151.1:0-12717 GCA_964388815.1 uncultured Butyrivibrio sp.
CCGGTCAGAAGTCCTCCGACATGCGCCACATTATTGGTTCCCGTATTGGCAAATCCGGCATACAATGAATAAACGACCATAAAACCGGCCCTTGCTGCCAGCGTTGATCCTTTTCGCAGATTCCTGCGTCCGTGAAATATAAAACAGAGCATTGCACCCATTACTCCGAAAATGGCACCGCTTGCTCCTACGGAATACCAGGAAAGCCCTGCTGCCTGCTCAAATGCAACAGATGCCACATTGCCGCAGATTCCTGAAACAAAATACAGCACAAAATAGCGCCAGTGTCCGACGCCTCTTTCCACAACTGCGCCAATATACGCCAGTATCAGCATGTTACCGAAAATATGCTGTATCCCTGCATGTAAAAACATGGATGTAATCAGACGATAGTACTCTCCGGCGTGAACCACACGGTCTCCGATCAGTGCTCCCGCATCATATAATCCGTCTCCTCCTGCCATGCAGATGATAAAGACAATAATATTAATCACAACAATAACAGAATTTACCGGTGCGGTTACAAACGAATCTCTGATATCGCCTCCGTTACCGCCCCCTGCTCTGTTCTGTCCGTTTATCCCGTCGCTTTGCATTCAACTCTCCATAAATGAAAAAATCTGATCCATACTGCGAAGGAGTTTGAAATCCCCCTTCATTTTCATATTTCCGGCCATAAATGCCCTTTGAAAAGTCATCCGTCCGGATGTAATCTCGTCCAGCTTTTCCTTTTCAATCTGAATTGCAACATCGCATTCCGTGCCATCGGGAATTCCTGCAGTAACCTTGCATGTCGTTCCGTCAATATCAAGGAAAAGCGGTTTCATTCCACTCTGATCTGTTACGGTAATGCTGTATTTTCCTTTTACGCCGGGAACCGGTTTGAATCTGTTCCGGAACTTTTTCATATATTCTTCCGGTGTTCCCGCACCATCATCCTTGTTCATTCTGGTCTTGAACAGACTGGCCAGTTCCTGAATATCTTCCTTCTGTTTCTGCACATATTTATCATCTGATGCATACTGTGAAAGCTGCTCTGATTCCTGCGGTGTAAGATCCACGCTCTTGGAAATGGCAACCATTTTCTTCACTGCCTGATTGCTGGCCGGAAGACCCGGAATCTTCTGATTGATCGTACGATACAGATTCTCCGCCTTTTTTTCAATCAGCTTTGTGTATTCTTCTTTGCTTTCCAGAACCATGGTGTCTGCAATATATCCGCAGATTCCGTCACACGGAAGGCCTCCGAGAATTTCCCAGGCACCGGACAGATTCATCATGCCCTCACGTTCGCCATAGGTTGTGGACATTACCACCGGCAGCATGTACATGCGGCTGATCTTCTCCTTGTCTCCATACAGCCAGCAGGCATCGAGAAACTGCAGCATATATCCGCCGATTCCATACCACTCCACGGTAGATGCAAGAATAATACCATCTGCATCCTTCAGCGAATTCGGAAGGGCAGTGATATTGTTTTTCTGTTCAAACAGATTAAACTGTTCCACCTGTACATTCAGTTCTTTCAGTACATCTGTCATTTTGGATATCACATACAAAGATGGGTCATCAATAATTCCGCGCCCGCCATAATAAACATTGATCTTCATATTGAAAACTCCCGAGTCTGTTTTTTGCCGAGGTTGCGAAGCAATCCTCGCTTAGATGCAACTGATGCTTCAGTTGCATCTAATTATAGCACAGATCTCCAAAGTTAAATTCCATTTATTCTCATCGGTAGTCAAATATCAGGTTTCCGAAACAGATTTCATCCCCGGGAAGCAGTTCTGCCGATTCCTCCGGCTGAAGGCGGATTCCGTTGCGAAACGTACCATTTGTAGAATTCAGGTCTCTGATGCAGATTCCCTTCTCCGGATCTCTGTATATTCTGGCATGGATACGGCTGACTGAGCTGTGAAACAGAACCTGGTCAACACAGCCCGACATTTTGCCCAGTGTAAGCGGCAGATGTTCAAGTCCGATCTGAATACTGGCATCTGTATTTCTGCTGTACAGTCTGCTGATCCGGTCCATGTTCTCAGAATTCAGCACGATGGTTTCTCCGCAGTCTTCATCCTCCTGCTTTTCCTTCCGGTTTCCGGAGCCGCTTTCCTTCTGCTCCCAGATGCTTTCATACAGATACTCTTCGGGCAGATTGCCGTCATCCTGCTGTCTTTTCCCACTCATGCCTTTCTCTGCAGTATCAGCCTTACGGGAGGCTCTGATGCCCAGATACAGGGACAGCACCGTCATCAGCAGCGAAATGGTCATAACGGTCAGCGACAGAATATTCTCTCTGTAGGTCAGTTCATACAGCATTCTGATCAGGCAGATGGATGCAAACACAATGGCAAAAAGCGCAGCCAGAATAAGATGGCGCAGTATGCCGGAGCCTTCCTCCTCTGCGTTTTCCTCTTCCTGCATGACATCCTCCGTTCCGGGTTCCGTATCTGCCGCTTCAGTATGACATTCCATGCCCCTTTCCGCTGAAGTATCCGGTACTTTCTCTTCATTCCGCACCATTTTCAGAATGTCTCTGAGTGCAACATCATCATTTTCTGCAATTTCACAGAGCCGGTACACTCTCTGCACTGCCTGTTCATCCTCGTGATCCGTCAGTTCAAGCAGCTGCTCTGCAAACGCTGCAAACGTGCAGGTCTTTTCCTTTCCGGGACAGCAGGCAAATGAATATTCTCCTGTCGACAGCTCTGCATAGACCGACTTCACATCGAAAATCAGCCCGTCTTCACTCAGAAGATATTCATCCATCTGTCTGAGTGTATATGCTATTCCCTGTATCAGCTTTTCCAGATCCGCATCCGTCATTTTACGTACCGCATACTGATTTTCAATACTGATCCGGGAATCAACCGTATAATACAGATAGGTTTCCCCGTTGATACTGTGTACACTGCACGGAAGAAGTCCGTTTACTCTGTTTGCCGTCAGCATCCGGTACTGGTAGCTGTTTTTTTCCTCCGGTCTGTGATTCAGAACCATATAGCTGTGATTCAGATCACGATAATGTCTGATCTCCATATTTATTTACGTTCCTTCCTGTTTCTGTCCGAAACCTGCTTTACCAGATCACTCACCCGTTCCATATGGCGGATTCTGGCAGGTGCATCCGTTACTTCTGCTTTCAGCTCTGCTTTGCTTTCCCATATGCCTCCGGGCATCATTTCATACCGGCTCATGGCGTTATGCCTGGTTCTGATTTTTATCGATACATAAATGTCATCACCGCTCTTCCATGCCTGAACTCCCGACGGGTCATTTCCGAAATATTTTCTGCCGAACTGTGCATCCTTCTGCTGCCGGACAAACGCGTCCGGATCTTCCATGTTCTGCGCTCTGCTGGCACGGAACGCAAGAATATATGTATCCTGCAGCAGAATGCATCTTCCATACAGCATGAATGTCACATAGATCAGAAAGACCATCACAAAAATGACAACCGGAAAAATCATTGATGCTTCTACCGTAAAATATGCATTCCATTTTTTCCTATACAGCTGCAAAAAGAATCACCCCCATCGCCGATGTGAGAAACGGAATAAACGGAAATGACGCTTTCCGTCCTGCTCTTCTAAATGCAATCATTCCAAGGGAAAAAACGGCACTGAGACAAAATGCCAGACAGATCCCTGCAAAGATCCGCTCGAGCCCGAAGATGGGTCCCAGTGCAAGTACCAGAAGCCCATCGCCGTATCCGAGTCCCTGCCTGGAAACATAGGCAGTCAGAAGAAGCAGCACGCCCGGAATAAGTGCACAAACACTTTCATTCCATGCCGCTACGCCATCCATAATCCCCACCGCTGAAGTCAGTACCGCTATACTCCCGCAGGCTGCCAGCATCCAGAATGGTATTTCCTTCTTTCTGATATCGTGAACTGATGCCATCACCAGCACAATCATTGTCAGAATAATAAAAAACATAAGTCAGACTCCTTTATCTGCTCCCGCATTTGCTGCAGGGTAATCTTCCGCCGACCTGTGAGATCGGAATGACGGATATGGTTCTTTTCAGTCCCGGGCATTGCAGGCTGTTATGATACCGGTTCCCGTAATCTGTCAGATAAACGGTTCCGCTGTCCGATCTGCCACCGCATTCCTCGCAGGGATAATATCTGCTTCCATCTATGCTGCGAAGTCCTTCTGTCTGCGCCTGTGATACCGGACGGATCGAAAGTTTGAGGTAACTGCACCCGGAATCCGTATGATAGACCGTTCCCGTTTCCGTAACGTATACCATCTGCTCACCGGTTCCATTCCCCCGGTCCGGAATGCTGCCGATTTCATAACCGTTCCATGCATGTCCGAAATATCTGGATTCCATGGTGAATTCCTGAAATCCGATGACACGGATCAGCGGATGAACCCGATAGGTTGCAACAAGGTCGATCAGGTCATTTCCTGCCATGATCCTTGATTTCCAGAAGGTAATGCCGTCTGCACCGTCCGTGATACAGCTGTGCGAAAGGCGTTCTTTTCCCAGATACTCCCTGACACCTGCTGCCGCATAAAACATTCCCGGAACCGCCAGCGCACTTCCGGCTCCTTCACTGCTTCCGCCAAAAATTTCCTGTGCCTTTTCAAGATCAGCCGCATGCACTGCCATATGCGTTCCGGTCTGATGCAGCGCTGCTTCCACATTGCATTCCATTGCCAGAATATTAAAAAGAGTCAGAATATTGACAAAAAAGAAAATGAACAGCGGAAGAGCCAGCGCTGCCTCCACTGTCACAGAAGCAGCCGATGACATCCTCTTCGCGCATCTGCCCGCCCGGAGAGACGTACTGCCTTTTACCCTGCCATGCTTTTCTGAAAAGGACATCATCCTCTGCTCCTTCCCGCTTTACTGTTCATATCCGTAAGTCCTCTGTATTTTCATTGAAAATCCGTTTCTGCCTTCCGTACGGATTTCACCGGTAAAGCAGTCCATACAGGCATCCAGCCTGAAATTCTGATTTCCGGCGGTTTCTCTGATATTCATTTCCATCAGATCCGTCAGTCTTTCTGTTTTGGTGTTCATATGCTCCATAAAGAACAGCATGCGAAGATACTCCTCATAATTCAGTCCCTGATCCCCTGAACCGCCACCGGCATGCCGCAGATCCGCCATTTCCAGAAATCCTGTTTTCCAGGTATCGTTTGTTTTGACAATCGGTACTCTTCCGTTCTGAAAAAGAATTCTCAGATCCGAAATGCTTTCTGCAAAAGACCAGGCAAACAGAATGCTGTATTTAACCGGTTCTTCCAGTTCCGGCAGACCGGTAATCGCACTCAGAAGCATTGCCACAGCTTCCGCCTTTTTACACTTTTCCGTGTCTGTGATCAGATAGCTGAAATTGGAGGCTTCCCTCCAGAACATAAGCTTTCGCGCCACTTTCTCAAGGTTTTCCCGGTCAGAGCCTTCTCCTTCCAGGATGTATTCCAGCTCATATTTCAGCGGAGTGCCTTCCCGTATATCCGTATAACTGCCGCACTTTTCAAACATGTACTGGTCCAGCAGCACCCGGTCAGTCAGAGACAGCGTTTCTGTTTCATCAAGACCTGTTCCTGTCATATTCTGCCGGTGAGAGGCATACTGTGACAGCTGTACCGATGCCGTTGAAATCCCGGCCTGATCCGGAATGGCAAGACTCAGTATTCCGGCAGACTTCTGCGTTGCTACAAGATCTGCCGGATTTTCCTGCGCTTCCTGCTCCGTTTCTGTCTCGCCCTTATCCTTTTCCCGGTTCGCGGCAGCCTCTCTGATTTCTCTGATCTGCTGCTGATTTTCTTCATTCTCTGCTTCGATATCCCTGCTGTCATATCCATGCGACTTCAGTTCGCCGATATTCCCGGAAATGCGACTCAGCAGTCCTTCTGCCGGTTCTGCCGTCATATAGGCAAGAATCTGCCTCTGAAGCACCGCACCGTTTCCATCTGTCGCAAGACTGTATGCGGGTATTTTGGCCTCTCTGCATTCCATTCCCGTCAGTCTGACAGCCCCGAAAAGTAGGCCCTCCGGTGTTCTGTCAAAATTACCCTGCACATAATACCGGAGGTGCTCTTCCGTGTTGGCAATAGATGGCGAGGCTCCTCCGTATGAAGTGTCCACCAGCAGAAGATCATACTTTTTCTGCAGCTCTCTGTGATATTCCGCAAGCACGGAATTCATCGCAATATCGGACACACACTCGGTTCTCATCTTCATGGCTCCGATTCTGGCTCCCTGATAGAGTGCCAGAATCAAAGACAGAATGATGGTGATGGACAGCGACAGGAATACGGTCAGATAACCCTTAGCCTGTAACCGCATTGGCATCTTCCTTGATTGTCTTGAAAATGTTTTCCACAAGACCGCTGATCTGCTGCTTGAATACAATGACCAGACCGATTAACACAACGATGATCAGAATAACTTCCACCGTTCCCATTCCGGACTCATCCTTCCAGAATTCTTTTACTTTTGTTTTCAGATACTTCATTTTTTTCCTCCTGATTTAAAATAGTATTTATGTAAACATCCTGTCAGAACTGACGGATGATTACTTCAAAACGACCTGTACGCCGGTACCATGATCAGAACCATGACAATCGCCAGCATCAGCATCATGGGAAGCAGCAGCTTTGTTCCTGCCTGCTCTCCAAGCTTTCTTGCATGATCAAGCCGCTGCGACGCTGCCTTATCTGCCTCTTCCCGCAGAAGCTTCAGAAGTTCGCTGTTTCCTTTCTTCTGATTCTGTGTCAGCAGACTGCATACCCGGATATACTCCTGCGCTCCGCACCTGCCTGCAAAATGCTCAATCGCAGTCATCTCGGAAATTCCGCCGTCCATTTCATGCCCGACTCTGCAGAGTTCTTCATACAGATACTGCCTGCGTTCTCCCTGTGCCTTCCGTCTCGTATAATCTCCGGAAAGCCTGATGATGACATTGCGAAGCGTCATTCCTGCTCCCATGTACAGCACCAGCTGTGATACGAACTGCGGATACGATAGCAGCAGCTCCTCCTGACGCCTTTGCACTTTGCCGTGCAGCTCCCTGTCTGCCGCAATATAGATCAGCACCGCACTTATCAGAATCAGTGCCAGCAGATACAGGCTGTTATCCTGCGTCAGTTCTTTCCACCGGACTGCATGTCCCTGAAATGACTTCGGCAGTGTCAGATATTCCTGTTCACGCGATCCGGCCTCCGTCCGCTGCAGGAGTTCCTGAAGTTCCTTATGCATCCGTTCCTTCCCGCTGAGGCGGGGCGGCAGAATTCTGACATACAGCACCTGTTCCCACTTCCGTTCGCGATATTCATAAGTCGCCGTCAGCATGACAGTCTTCCCCTGGGGCGGTATTTCCTGCCCTGTCTGCAGTGTTCCGTCTGCATGGAGAAAATCATAACTGTCAGGCTTCCAGGTAATTTTAAACGGATACCCCTGAACCGATGACAGAAGTGTCAGGTCACTGTGCACCTCATCGGGAGATGTATTTGTGCCCAGCATGAGCTTTTCCATCTGCGCCGACGCCTTCTGAAACAGACTGTCCGCTTCTTCATCCGTGTATTCACGTGCGCCGATCTTCAGTTCATAATTTCCGTTTTTATCTCCGGTATCACTTTGCGCTGTCAGCTGCATCTGTATATCATTTCCGCTATATTCCTGTCTCCGGATCTGACCTTCACCGGATACCCGGTTCTGCGTATACGCCGACAGGCTGACAAAAAGACAGACCAGACTGCCTGCAAAAAGAAGGAGCAGCACCTTTGCTGTTTTTCTGATGAAATAAATCTTTTCCGCAGTGTCCGCCGGCGTTTCCGGCTGCATGATCTGCAGATCTCTTCGGACGCCGGGCCACAGCAACAGCCCTGTTCTTTTCTTCCGGAAATGCCACAGATATGCTGCCATTTTCAGAAATCTGCGCTGCAGACCGGTTTCCGTAATCTGCGCAGGAAGTTCCTGCCCTCCTGTGCGCAGCATAAGCCCTGCAAACAGTCCGAGAATAACCAGATAGATCACAATCGCCATGATTCTCACACCTCAATTTCGATGATTTGCTCCGTCATCAGATAGGCGGCAATATATGCTGTCATGCATACCGTCATCAGAAAAATGCCTGCCGGATTATGATACAGCGGCGTAAAAAAGCCTCTGTTGGTTATCTCCACATAGAAAACAATTCCAAACGGAACTGCCTCCATGATTCTGGCTTCCATTCTTCTGGCACTGATCAGTACTTCAATTTCCTTTTCTACTTCCATCCGGTTCCCGATCAGTTCAATCGTTTCCGCCATCGTCTTCGTCATGTTCCCGCCGCTGCGCTTTGCAACCGCAAAAACCTGCGCAAATTCTCTGATATCTGCATTTCTGCTCTTTTCCCCAAGGTCATACAGAAGTTTTTCCAGTACGATATTGTTGGCAAGCCCTTTTGCAAGCTTTGAAAGTTCTTTGCAGATCACGCTGTTTTTGCCATGCAGCTGCTGCATATCCGATTGCGCTGCAATAAAAGCATTCTCTATCGAATATCCTGCTTTCTGCCCTGCCGATACGGACAGAATTGCATCCCGGAACTGATTGCCGAGTTCATGACATCTTCGTTCAGTATTTTTCTTTTTTGCATTAATATAGTAGAAAAAAAATATCGGAGTCAGCAGAACGGTTGCAATCCACGAACGGTAAAAGAACTGTCCAAACAGAATCACAACGCCTGCTCCCTGAACAAAAACCGGCCAGTCAGAACGTTCCGGACGGTATGGAAAGGCCCGCTGCCTTAAGTTTTTCAGTTTTCTGAAGTTCACCTGTTTTCACCCACTCTCCCTTGATTTTTCCGGCAGCATCCTGTCCGGTTTCCTGAAACATAAATAACGGATGTATTTGTATTTCTCCTGTATCTGTACATATTTCTCCTGTGATTTCACTGATTTCCAGCAGTTTTCTGCTGCGATCCCTGAGTCTTCCCAGATGCACAATAATGTCAATCCCGGACGCCAGCTGTCTGCGTATGGCCGGCAGCGGCAGATTCACGCCCATCAGTGTCATGGTTTCAAGACGCGAAAGCATATCCCTTGCGCTGTTCGCATGGCCGGTCGACATGGAACCGTCATGACCGGTATTCATCGCCTGAATCATGTCAATGGCTTCACTGCCTCTTACTTCTCCGACGACAATCCGGTCCGGGCGCATTCGCAACGATGACCGGATCAGATCCCGGATACTGATCTCACGGCAGCCTTCCACATTGGCATTTCTGGCCTCCATTTTCACGATATTGGGAATATGGAGAATCTGCAGTTCTGCATTGTCTTCAATTGTGATAATTCTTTCCTTACCGGGAATACTGTCCGAAAGGGCATTGAGAAAGGTGGTCTTGCCGGAACCCGTGCCACCCGAAATGAAAATATTATAGCCTGCCTGCACAAGGACTGACAGATACCTGCTGAGCGGCTCCGAAACAGAGCCGAATTCAATGAGCCTGGACATGGTAATCGGATGATCCGGGAATCGCCTGATGGTGACGATCGGGCCGTTAATCGCAATCGGTGCAAGAACAACATTGACTCTGGCTCCGTTTTCCAGCCTCGCATCCACAATCGGGGAGGCTTCATTGACTACACGGTTACATCTGGCAACGATCTGCTGAATGACATCTTCCAGTTTCTCTGCAGATTCAAACTTCATGGGATAACGCATCAGTCCGCCGCCACGCTCGATAAAAATATCATCCTTGCCATTAATCATGATCTCCGTTACTGCCTCGTCATCCACCAGTTCCTGCAGAAGATCCAGCTTACGTATGGAATGAAAAATATCCATGCGCAGATGTTTTTTATCTTCTACCGGAACCGCCTGTTCTCTGCATGTGGCAAGGATCTGCTCGTCAATCATTTCATACATTTCATCATCTGAGATATCTCTTGAAAAATCCATGGTCCGGAACAGCTGCTCCCGGATCTGTTTCTTTATCTGATCATATTCCTGCATGATCTTTTTCCTCATCTGAAAGAAGCTGTCTGATATAAGCTGTCAGTTCTGCCTGCGCAGGAAGCTTCAGCTGCAGTGTATGATCTGCCACATCTGCAAATCCGGACTTCTGAAGCATGTTTTCATACTGCCGCATTTTGGCCGCTGCCTCTTCATCTGCCCTGGCAATGGTATATACCCTGCTGCACATACGAAGGAGTTCCGGAAACATATGCACGATTTCGGACAGATCCAGCAAAATATAACGGTATTTTGCTGTTTTCTGAATTTCCAGCAGCAGCTCCGTCCATTGCGTAATTCTGATTTCCGAAAGCTGAAAGAGATTTTTGACCGGTGGAACCAGATCCGGTCCGCCGATATTCTTTCTGACTTTTTCAAGATACAGCGGCATTTTATCCGGGCTGCATTCATGGTAATACAGAAGATCTGACAGATCGCTGTCCTCCTCCGTTTCTTCTGCAAGTCTGCCTGCATATGGTTCGAAATTCAGATAGAGCGTTTTCTCCTTTTCGGAAAGGATTTTTCCCATCGTCATTGCAAAGGTCGTCTGCAGACACCTTCCGACCGGAGAATAAAAGCCGATCAGTTCTGCGCCATCTCTGCCGCGTATGCTCTTCTGCCCTGCTCCGTCCGGAAATTTCATGCAGAAATCCAGCAGTTTTCTGACGATCTGTTCTGTTGACTGATATTTATCCGTGTGCTCCACAGTTGTTTCCGCATATTCCGTTCCCGGTTCTGCCACTGCGGCAGTCGTTTCATTTTCATCCAGCACCAGAATCCGGTCAAAGCCTGCGGTCCCCGTCTGTTCAAAAGCATTCTGCGCAATAATCAGTACTGCAGTTTCTTTTTTTCTGGGAAATGCTGTCAGCATGTCCGGATCCGTATAATCAACAATTTCAAATGAAACATCCAGGTGCTCTCTGAGATATCCATCCAGGCGACAGCAGTACTCCTCTTCTCTGTCGCAGATTACAAGTATGGTACGGTTCATATTGTTCCCTCCACGTAAAACAGTACACTGATCAAAATCGGCACCGCAAAATGTATTGTCTGTCTGATATTTCGTTTTGTGAGAACCACAAAGACGGAGATTACTCCTCCGATCAGAAATGAACAGATGATACAGGTAATGACTGCCTGCACCGGAAGAAACGCAGCGACTGCTGCAAAAAGTTTGACATCTCCGGCGCCAATTCCTTTCAGAAAATAGACTGGTAACAGAATGCCCAGAGATACCAGTACGGACAGAATGGCAGTCAGAAGACCGCCGGCTCCTCCCTGATACGTGCTGATGACCAGTCCCATCAGCATGCCGGGTAATATCCAGGCGTTATAAATTTTGTTTTTCCATAAATCTGTCAGAGCAGACCCCGACAGAAGTGTCATAAGTACAGGTGTAATATTGCTACACTCCTTTCATATCGGTAATTCAGTAAAAAGGGAATTGCAGGAATGAAGAACTCATTCTGCATGATCGGCTGCAGAAGCAGCGCGTGAAACAGATACTATCAGACCGTCTTTCTTTTGTCCAGTACATTTTTCAGTTTTATACAGATTTGTGAAAAAGTAACAACGTTTTAACCGTCTGACCGGATACGGGTTCTCCGGATCCGCACAGAAAAAGAGCTGACGCGTGTCAAAGACACTTCGTCAGCTCTTCCATTCTACCTATAATTAATCTTCCCGGTTTTCAGGCCTGAAAACCACGGTTCATGGACGGATCTGCAACGCTTTCATTCAGATCGCTTCTTCCATAGGTAAGTCCGGCATAAACCGTCTGTGTATTGGTCAGCACCGGAAGATCCGTATCCATTTTTTCCAGCTGCTGGTAGGTTTTGTGAAGGCCTTCAAATACGATCTCCGCATGACGGATATATTCTTTGTCCTGTTTTGCCGTGGCTGCAATCAGTTCTCTCTTGCAGTACAGATAAAGCTGAAGGAGATTTCTGGCAATTTCATATTTCAGGTCCAGCGAATGAATCAGCTCATCAATGCAATCCTGTGCGTGCGTAATCTGCAGATCATATTCTGCAACATCCATCACATCATACGCCTCACGCGCATCCTTCAGATAGTCAAGCACCATTTCGTACAGAATCGTGATCAGCTGTGTCTTGTTTGCCTGTGTGATTTTTCTGGTATAATCCTGCTTCTGTTCCTGTGTCATATTGCCTCCCTCTCACACCGCTTCTTCATTTCCGCGGAGCCGCTTTTTGCGTGCATATCCCTTACTGCAGCAGCTGCAGCACTTCGGACGGACGTTTATTGGCCTGCGCCAGCATCGAGGTTCCTGCCTGTGACAATACCTGCTGCGTGGAATATACCGTCATTTCCTCTGCCATATCCACATCCATGATTCTGGAATAAGCTGATGTCATATTTTCATTGGTCACATCCAGGCTGCTGTCTGTATGCTCGAGCCTGTTCTGATATGCACCAAGTCGGCTTCTGGCCTGGGAAATATACTGCAGCGCATCGGAAATCTCATTCAGTGCCGATGTCGCGCCGTCCTGCGTGGTCACATCCGTATTGGCAAGTCCCATATTGGAAAGAGAAAGTGTCGGAATCCGCATATCCAGCGTCTGCCCTTCATTGGCGCCTACCTGCACGGACATGGCACCCTTTCCGGTGAGTTCAAGGTCGATCTCCTTTGTCCCATCCAGACTCTTATCCGCTTTCAGCTGGATGGACATTCCGTCTGCAGCAGAAAGCGTAATGATATCTCCGGAAGACGTAACAGTAAGTTCTGATGCATTATA
>CAYMBY010000152.1:0-49172 GCA_964388815.1 uncultured Butyrivibrio sp.
TGAAGCTGACTTTTCGAAAGGTGTGGATCAGTTTTTTCAATGGCTCCATAAAAAGTAATTCAGGAGGAAACACAATATGATCAATCCAATGAAACTGATGCAGCTCAAAGGGCTGTGGGATAAATTCAAGAGTAATCATCCCAAATTTCCCATGTTTCTGAGTGCAATGAACCAGAACGGAATCCGCGAGGGAACCGTCCTTGATATCACCATCCAGGAACCGGACGGAGAAAAAATACAGAGCAATCTGAAAATCACAGCTTCCGACCTGGAGCTCTTTGAGCAGCTGAAGGGAATGTCGTCAGATATGAACTGAAAAGAAACAGGCGCAGAAGGAAATCACTTCTGTGCCTGTAAAAATTTGGACGCGCAGTAAACTGTCTGTCCGTTATATTCTATTTCCGACCATCCGTTTTCTTCTCCGGTTCTGGTCAGTGTCGTTCCTGCGGAAACCGTCGCCACAATGTTATCCTTACTTGAAGAACTCGGTGATGACCTTAAATTGAGCCCGTTGGTCGTCACGACCTGTTCTCCTCCTGAAACCGTACTGGTTGCAAATTCTGTACCATCCGAATCATCTCTTCCCGCAAGAAGCGGATCAATCAGTCTCACCTTTACGATAAACAGCAGTATGAGCAGAATCAGAATTCCGGTAATCGTGGAAGCAACTCTGACCAGTTTTTCCGGTGCCGGCTTCTTTTTATCCTCCGGAATTTCTTCATCCATGTCCTCTCTGCCATGACTTTTCCTGCTGCGCTTCAGACTGTTCCGGTCAGAATCTGTACCGTCCGGTTCATCTCCGTCCTCTTCAAAATCATCATCCGCAACATCTTCATCCTCCGGTTCGTCGTCTTCACACCCTTCGGGTTCATCCTCGTCTTCTTCGGATACATCATCCGGATCTTCTTCGTAGAAATCATCTTCCTGCTGATGTCTGTCCCGTCTGAAGGAAAAGAATGCTTTCAGACCGCCGTTTTCCTTTTCCGGTGCTTCCGGCGTTTCCGGAATATCTTCATCCGGTTCCTTGGACGGATTCTCCTGATCCGCCGGGACCGCTTTCCTGATTTCCTCATCTGACTGCGGATCACGGCCAAGAATCGTTTCCTGATGTGCCTTCAGATATTCAGCCCGTTCCTCTGCACTCAGAAAAACAAACGGATCCTCGATTCTGATATTGTCGATATCGGTTTCCGAACCGCTTCGGGAAGGCTTCTGCTGCAGATCCTTCTCTCCGGTATCCTCTGCTTTTCTGTAATCATTGATATTGAGTATTTTGTCTGCCAATTTCCATCATTCCTTTTTCTGTAAATAAAGTGCTGGCTTTTTATGCCAGCACCTTATCGATCATGCTCTGAAACTTTGCCTTCGGTAATGCACCGACTGCTGAATCCACCATCTGTCCGCCTTTGAAGAAAGCAAACATCGGAATGGACATTACCTGATACTTCTGAGCGATTTCCGGTTCTTCGTCCACATTCAGTTTTCCTACTTTCAATTCCCCTTCGTACTCCGCTGCAAAGTCCTCAACCATCGGAGCCATCATCTTACATGGGCCGCACCAGTCTGCATAGAAATCTACCAGAACCGGCTTATCACTGTTAAGTACCTCCTGCTCAAAATTGTCCGTTGTAAATGTGTACTCCATAACGCTCCTTCCTTTCCCTCTCAACCATTGCCATTGTTGTCTGCAGGCATTTACTGCTTCATATCCCTGCTGATGATGTATTTGCAGATCGGATTTCCTTTTGCAGAAAACCGCTCCTCATACTCTGTCATGACATTCCCTTCATTCATGACTGCATCATGATGAAGATCAAAGGTTACTGCGTCCTGCTTCCATCCTGCCGGTTCTGTTTCCTCCAGCGCAAAGCGGAAAAGTTCCTGATTGTCGGTCTTGAACTCTACCCGGCCGTCCTTCCTGAGAATCACATCATATCTGCGAAGAAATTCTCTTGACGGAAGACGCCGCTTCGCGTGACGGTCTTTGGGCCACGGATCCGAAAAATTCAGATAAATTCTGGAAACTTCTCCAGGGGCAAATACTTCTGTAATCACCTCTGCCTCCATCCGGATAAAATAAAGATTGGGAAGCTCTGTTTCCTCCTGTTTCTGAAGTGCTCTGAGCATCACACTGGAATATTTTTCGATTCCGATATAATTGATCTCCGGATGAAGCGCTGCCATGGTTGTGATAAACCTTCCCTTGCCCATACCGATTTCGATATGAACCGGATGGTCGTTTCCAAACAGTTCGCTCCAGTGTCCCTTCTGCTGTTCCGGATTTTTTACTGCATATTTACTGTCCACAATTGCTTCCCGTGCCCCGGGAATATTTCTAAGTCGCATCGGATCTCCTGCACTCTTTTTTCGCTTCAGACCCCGTTTTTCGAGTTCTGTATAATTAAAATATTACACCATAGACCTTAAAATGGGAAGTTCACAAATGTCTGTATCACATTAATTTTTTCGATTTTTTTTGTGAAAACGATGTGAATCCGCTTTGGTTTTGCAGCCGGATAGTGTATCATAGTCCTGTCTGAAATGAACTTTATCTTATATTATTGGAGATCAACCATGTTTCTACATAGATGTCATCATAAACTGATTCATCGCTGTCTGACAGCTCTGCTTCTTCCGCCTGTACTCTCTGTATGTCTGTCCGGTATCAGCGGCGTATCGCTTCCTGTCTCCGCTGCTTCAGAGGACAGCTTTCAGAAGGCTGCCGATGAGCGAAAGCTCCTGCCGATTCAGAGCAACGACACGGAGAACTGGCCCGAAGGCCCGGAAATCGGTGCAGAAGCCGCCATCCTGATGGATATCAACACCGGCAGTATTCTGTACGCCAAAAATATTCATGAACACCTGTACCCTGCCAGCACCACCAAGATTCTGACCTGTCTTCTTGCTGTTGAAAATGCAAAACTGAGTGACGAAGTTGTCTTTTCCGACAATGCCGTACACAGCGTTCCCTCCGGCGGTTCCAATATGGGTATGGATGCCGGTCAGTCACTGCCTCTTGAAGAATGTCTCTACGGAATCATGGTAGGTTCTGCCAATGAAGCTGCAAACGCTGTTGCAGAACATGTTGCAGGCAGCATCCCGGCATTTGCACAGATGATGAATGCACGGGCAAAGGAACTGGGCTGCCAGGATTCGCACTTTGCCAATGCCAACGGTCTTTTTGACAAGAACCACTATACCAGTGCCTATGATCTGGCCACCATTGCCGGCACTTTTTTCAAAAATGAGCTGCTGTGCAAAATTGCAGATACTCCAACCTATCATTTCACTCCGTCGGCCGGCCAGCCTGACGACTTCTATCTGCATAACAAGCATAAACTGATCAACGGGGATATTTCCTACGACGGAATCATCGGCGGAAAGACCGGATATACGGATGAAGCACGGGAGACACTCGTCACCTGCGCTGAACGAAACGGCATGAAACTGGTCTGTGTCATCCTCAAAGAGGAATCTCCTGCCCAGTTTACAGATACGACCACATTATTTGACTATGGTTTCAATAATTTTCAGGCAGTAAATGTTGCTTCACAGGATACGGACTACATTCCCGACAATTCTTCATTTTTCAACTCTGATTACAACATTTTCGGTACTTCCGGCGCCGTGCTCTCAATCAACTCCGGAGATTATATTATCCTGCCGAAAAACGCAACCATCAAGGATACAAAAACCTCCGTCACCTACAATACGGACTCTGCTGATGCAAATGCCGTGGCGCAGATCTGCTTCACCTATAACGGTGTTTCTGTCGGAAGTGCGGATGTGGATGCTGTCGCCGGAAATCCGGATGCCGCTACGGAAAGTTCTTCTTCCGGTGCGCTTACACCATCCGCCGGAAACAGCAATACTGTCTATCTCAATATCAGACTGGTAATTGCCGGCATCTGCCTGATCGCCGGAATCATTATCCTGATCACGGTTCTGCATGCCGTCACTTCCTCCTACCACTTCGAAGGCAGCCGGAAGGATCGCCGCAGATTCCGCCGCAGAAAGAGAGAAACCAGAAAAAAAGGGTTTGGCTTTCAGGATCACTCTTCGCTCTGACCATTCTGTTCCGGATGAGACGTTCTGCGTCTCATCCGCTGATGCCGTCTTGCTGTTTCCTGCTTCTGCCGGATTTTATCTACTTCTTCCGGCGTTATGAATTTTGATGTTTTTACCACGTACAGACGGTCATCTTCCGCCTTGCGGATTCTGACCTTTGATTTCATGAAGCCGTGCCTGTCACAATAGGAAACACAGTAATAATGCTTTCCATTCGGTGAAAACCAGCGGATTTTCCTTCTCAGGTTCCGGTGGCACAGATAGCATTTGGTACTCATTACTTCAGGATCATCAAGGAGTTCTTCCTTTGTTTCAAATTCACGCGAAATATACTTGGCATAATCATCAAATACCACGTGAATCTCCTGCCTTTTGTCCTTAGGCGTCACATAATTATCAAAAGATACATTTTTCAGTACCCTTTCATTCAGTCTTGCAAAAATCTCTGCTGTATATTCCGCATCTGAAAGTGCGCGGTGAAACGGGTGCTGCTTATCAAGCTGCATGAAATCGATCGCATACTCCAGCGCACGTCTGGACTTACCGTCTTCACAGCCGATACTGAACAGCTTCTGCACATCATAATATCTGAGCGGTCCGTCTGAAAGCAGATGCATATGATAATAATCCATGTTGCGCTGCAGCTCTGTCAGATCAAGTGTCCCCCAGCTGCAGAAAACCGGATCCTCTCCGCACCATGTAAGGAAATCTTCTGCCACCTGTACAAACGGATCACCCTTCTGAAGATCCTCCATGGTCAGATGAATCAGCTTACCGGTCACACGGTGCATTTCCTGATATACCTGCGGTCTGATCAGTCTGCTGAACTCACCGGTCTGCTGTCTCTGTTCATCCAGACGCACTGCACCGATTTCCACAATTTCAAACGGGAGTTCCTTCAGTTCCTGCTCCCGGACACTTCCTCCCTGATTCCATTCAAGATCAAATACAATATAATTTCCCATATTTTTCTTCCATTATTCTATCTCATATGAGATGGAACTTCCGCCGCCAGCCTGCCTGGTGACAATGATTTTACGATCAATCCGGCTCTTGAGCTCGGAAACGTGAGAAATGATTCCGA
Organism: uncultured Butyrivibrio sp.; assembly: GCA_964388815.1. Lineage (GTDB taxonomy): Bacteria > Bacillota > Clostridia > Lachnospirales > Lachnospiraceae > Butyrivibrio. The sequence continues at coordinate 5,153 of CAYMBY010000152.1, forward strand.
CCAGACGGTTGCCTCCTCCAAGTCCTGCCAATGCAGTCATTGCCTGTTCCAGCGTCTCATCATCAAGCGACCCGAAGCCTTCATCCACGAACATCGTATCCAGCTGGATTCCGCCTGCATTACGCTGAATCTCATCCGCAAGCCCCAGGGCCAGTGAAAGAGATGCCATAAAAGACTCCCCGCCCGAAAGTGTACGGACACTTCTCTGTGTACCATTATAATGGTCTATGACATCAAGTTCCAGTCCGCTCTGACTCTTCTGATTTCCGGCTTCACGCCTCCGCTTCAGCTCGTAATGTCCGCTGCTCATCATCATGAATCTGGTATTGGCTCTGCCGATCATCCGGTCGAAGAAATTCATCTGAATATAGGTCTCCAGCATTACCTTTTCCTTACCGGCCAGGCCGCCGTTTGCCGTACTGCTCAGCGCGAGCTTCCAGGAAAGTTCTTCTTCCATCTGACTGATGGTTTCCGCCTTTTCCTTTATCCCGATATAAATTCTCTTATTCGTCTGAAAGCGGAATGCCACTTCATTTCTCTGATCAGAAAGTTCCTGTTTCCTGCTGCCGAGCATCCTGTATGTTTCCTGAAGTTCTTCCATTTCATACACAGGCATGTCCTCGAGCGTCTTTTTCAGCGTCTGTACACTTTCCTTTTTCTCCGCTGCCTTTTCTGATGTTTCCTGAAAGGCGCTCTGTGCCTTCAGAAACTGATCTTCAAGATTTTTCTTTTCCATACGCAATTTCTGAATCTGCTGCATGGCTTCCCGGCTGGAAGGATATTCCAGCTGCTCCCGGATTCCTGCAAGTTCTTTCTCTGCTGCCTGGAGCCTCGCTCCCCGCTGCGCCTGGTCCACTTCCATCTGATGCAGTCCGGTATCTGCCTGTTCCTTTTTCTGTTCGAGAAGCGGAATCTCCTTTTCGAGTGTCTCTGCCTGCTGCAGCCTTGCTCCGGCATCCTGCAGCGCCTGCTGCTGTACCTGCTGCCGCTCCATGCATGCACTGATCTCCGCCCTGAGTGCGTTCTGAAACACATCCGGAATCTTTCCGGTCCTGAGCGCCCCGGACTCCGCACTTTCCGCTTCCGCTTCTGTCATCTGCGTACAGGAAAGTGCCTCCCGGAAGATTTCCTGCAGAAGAGTCTGACAGATTCCCTTCTGCGCACCTGCCATTGCACTGTCCTTCGAAACTTTCTGCTGCTGCGCTGCCGCCTTTGCCGATGCGGCATCCACATCCTGTTTATCCGGTGCATCCTGTGTCAGCTGCGCCGGTGCGGGATGCTGCAATGCGCCGCAGACAGGGCACGGCATCCCCTCCTTAAGTCCTGCTGCCAGAATCCCCGCCTGTGCATGCAGATAGCTGCGATTTTTGGCTTCATATTCTGTTCTCAGTGCTTCTGCCGCTTTTTCCTCCTGCAGAAAAATCTGCTGAAGCGCAGACAGCTGCTCTGATTCTTTCGTAAAACGAAGTTCCTTCTCCTTCAGCTCCTGCAGTTTTTTCAGGAGTTCTCCGGTCTCTGTCAGAAGCGCCTGCGCTCTGGTTTCCTGCACCTGCGCTCCCTTAAGTGATTCCTGCTGTTTCTTCTGCACAAGGAGCTGCTCCTGCAGATGTTCACTTTCCTGTTTCAGAAGGAGCATCTGCCCGGCAGCCGCTTCCGCCGCTTTTTTCAGCTTCAGAATCTCCTGCTGCTTCTGCTCCTGTACTTCATACTGCGGAAGCTTTTTTTCTTCCTCTGACAGACGGATGGCAGTCTGCTCTCTCTGCGGTGCCTTCTTCTGTTCCTCTTCATACAGCGCCCTGGCACTTTCAAGGCGCGGTACAAGTGCAGTCGCGCTCTCCTGCTCCTGCTGCAGTCTTTCCTGTGTCTTCAGACGGTTCCCTGCCATCCCGATCTGCTGATTCGTATGCTCCAGCGCTTTTTCATTCTCCTGTTCCTTTGCCGAGAGTTCCCCCATGGACGCTTTATCCGCGCGCAGCATTTCTTCAAGAAGCGTCAGAATCTCCTGCGGCCTTGTAACCTCACAGCCATCCAGTGTTTCCTTCTGCGCATCGGAAATACACTGAATCTCCTGCCTGAGCTGTTCAAGGCTCTTTTTTACTTCCTCATAGGCGCCCCCTGCCTCAAGTGTTTCTCTACGAAGGCTATCCTGCAGCTGCTGATATCTTCCGGTTTTGAATATTTCCCGGAAAATGCGGCTGCGATCTTCAGTTCTGGCCAGAAGAAGTTTTAAAAAGTCTCCCTGGGCAATCATGGCAATCTGCGAGAACTGATTGCGGTCAAGTCCGATCAGTTCGGTTACTGCCTTTGTAACATCACGCGTTCTGGTAACTGCCGGCCTTCCATCCGGAAACAGAAGCTCTGCCTCCGCCTTCTGAACCGTTACGCCCTCACCGCGACTCTTTGCACGCTCATAATCCGGATTCCTGCGTACCGTATAGATCTGGTCATGATACAGAAACGTCAGTTCCACAAAGGTCGGTGTCTGATCATCTGCATACTTGCTCCGGAACATTCTGGCATCATCACGGCTGCTGCCGCTGGCTTCGCCATACAGCGCATAGGTAATGGCATCAAATATTGTCGTCTTGCCGGCACCGGTGTCTCCTGTAATCAGATAGATTCCGCCGTTTCCGAGCTTTGTAAAATCCACAACCGTTTCTGCCCTGTACGGACCAAAGGCAGACATTGTCAGCTTGATCGGTCTCATTCTCCCTGCCCCCATATCTGATCAATCAGTTTCTGTACATGCTCCTGCTGCTGTGCGCTCATGGGCTGATTGTTCTGCAGTTCATAAAATTCCGCAAACAGCTGCACCGGTGTTTTATCCTGCACCTGCTGCACCGCATCGATCTGGTTCATGGTTCTGGTTCTTAAATTGTCATAGTCCAGCTTCATGATACCCGGATAAATCGTATGAAGCCTGTCCATGACGTCCGGAATATCCTCTTCATCCGTCAGCGTAATATGCAGATAATCATCTGTTTTCGTGCCTGCATAATTTTTTCTCGCTGTCAGTTCTTCATAGGAACCCTTGATTTCGCGCAGGTCATGCAGCGGGTGCAGCGGTATTTCCTGCAGCTGCACACTGCCTTTCTCCTGCAGTTCCACCATGGTTACGCTCTTATCACGCTTTGCTTCGGAAAAAGAATATTTGAGCGGCGTTCCGCAGTAGCGCACTGTTTCTCTTCCGATCTTCTGCGGTGTGTGAATATGCCCGAGCGCAACATAATCAAAATCGTCAAACAAAGAAGCATCCATGTTATCAAGTCCGCCGACCAGAATTTCCTCTGATTCACTGGTTTTGGCACCGGTGACAAACTGATGTGCCAGAAGGACATTGCGCTGAGACTTCTCTACCGGTGTCTGTGCCAGTACATACTGAACCGCCTCCTGATAGCTCCCGATCTCCGCTTCAGGATATGCCTGCCGCACAATGGTCGGTTTCAAAAACGGCAGCAGATAAAAATTCACTGTTCCGTATTCATCCTGCAGGCTGTATTTCTGCACAGTTCCATGAAATGCCGCAGACATGAACACACTGCTCTGCGTCATCAGCCTTGCGCCAAAGGAAAGCCGCTCTGCCGAGTCATGATTGCCGCTGATCACATACACCGGCACCTTTCTGTCAGAAAGCGCCGTCAGAAAATCATCAAAAAGCTGCACAGCTTCTGCCGGGGGGATCGGTTTGTCATACACGTCTCCGCTGATCAGAACGGCGTCTGCCTTCTGCTCTCCTGCAATTTCCAGAATCTGCTTCAGTATATATTTCTGATCCTCATACATGGAAAACTCATAGACTCTTTTCCCCAGATGAAGATCTGACAAATGCATCAGTCGCATGGATCTTTCCTTTCCTTCTGTAATGGTTCCCGCCGTTATTTATACAACTTCACTTTTGCGAACAGACGGCCCTTTTTCGAAGTTCCGCCGGTTCCCTCATACTGAAACTTACCATATCCTCTCACGGAAACGCGCGCACCGGTCTTCAGATCATATCCGCCGCTGAATGCGCTTCTTCCGTCCACAAACACATCCTGTGCCTCAATGAGCTGCTGTGCCTGTGCTCTTGAAAGGCGATAGACAAAGGCCAGAATCGCATCCAGCCGCTCTGAAGCAACGCTTCCCTCAATCTCTTCAAATTCCGGACGGATATTGCACTCTCCCGGAAGTACCTCTTCGCACCGGACCGAAGTATGCCTGATCCGGATCAGCTCCGCGCAGATCACCTTTGCAATATCCTTCATCACAAAGATAAATGCATCTTCGCTTCCCCTGACCGCCAGAATGTCTCCGATCTGATCCCTTTCAATTCCCATGTTCATCAGCGCACCGAGATAATCTCTGTGAATCAGATCATCTGCAAAACGGGCGTTGACCGGTCTGACCCGGATACAGGACACAACCTGGGGATCTGCTGCCTCCTGCAGGCAGAAAGCTTCTTCGTCCAGATAGGACGGCAGAAAACACAGCACATTTCTGTCTGCTTCTTCCCAGCCGCCGTACAGGCAGAAGGAAACGCCGTTACAGACATTCACGCCCGCGGGCATCCCCTGTCTGGCCATAATCTCATATACTGCTGCGATTTCAGAAGCAGACAGAAACTCCGTGTGTGTGACATATTCATTCTGGTAGGCCTTATTCGAAAGTTCTCTGATTCTTCCTGCCAGATATTCTGATTCTTCCATATCGTCTTTTATTCCTTTCCGTCCTTCTGAATATGTCCGTTGTCCAGATTCGGCTGCAGAAAATTCTGAACACAGTACTCCCAGAGTTCCTGTGAGCCTTCTGCTGTATGTGCATTACGCTGCAGAATCTGCTGCAGCTGTACCCCGTGCTCCACCCAGCTCTTCCCGTCGGATGCCGCATTCAGCATCATCGGCTGAATATTGTCCATCGTTCTGGCAAACTTTGCTTCCGGTGTCTGTTCCGCTTCAAATTCTTCCCACAGTGCATGCAGACGTGCTCCCTGATCCGGCGGCAGTATACTGAAAATCCGCTCTGCGGCAGCGGTTTCCCTTGCTTTCTGTGTCTCCTTGCCCTGCCCGTCATAGGCATAGGTATCTCCCGCATCAATTTCCACCAGATCATGAATCAGCAGAATCGTCACGGTCTTTAAGACATCAATCTTTTCATTTGCATATTCAGACAGCAGAATCGTCATCAGTGCCATATGCCAGGCATGCTCGGCATCGCCTTCTTTTCTGGAGGCATCCGCCAGGTAGGTCTGTCTTGTAATTTCCTTTTCCTTATCGATTTCTCTGCAGAAATCAAACTGTCTGTCCAGACGATCCTGATTCATATATCATTTTCTCCTTTTACTGTGCATTCGTGCCGTTATGTTCCCTGAGATAATTCCCTACCATGTCGAATTCATCAGGATAAATACAGTTCGGTATGGCATGCGCCGCCACCTTCTGCCGGCAGGTCTCATAGTCCATCCAGCATACGCTTTCCACTTCACTTTCCTGGAGCCTGAGCTGACTGATCTCCACGGGCTGCTCATACACGTAGACATGACTGAGTTCCCTGTCCCGGAACATTCTTCCGTAAAACGGCGCTGCAAATGAGCCCCGGTGTTCTCCGATACAGACCAGCTGCTCCGGAAGCGCCGTAATTCCCAGTTCTTCCTTCATCTCCCGCAGCGCTGCGGGAAGCGGTTCATCTCCTGCCTGTATATGTCCTGCGGAAGAAATATCATAGCAGCCCGGATTGGAGTCCTTCCCTGCGCTCCGCTTCTGAAGCAGGACGTCATAACCGCCATGCCCGTTATCCCTCACAATCCACATGTGAACGGTTCCGTGGAAACTGCCCTCGCGGTGTACCACGCCGCGTTCCTGCCTCTCCCCGCTCTTTGATCCGTCTTCACTCAGCAGATCGAACAGTTCCATCTGTACGCCGTTAAGTGCTGCCGACACCAGGCCGCCATGCCCGTCATAAACCAGCTTCAGGGAAAAGAACGGCGCATCCTCCTCAAGCAGCCTGAAAAAGATCTTATCTCCTGCCCAGATATTCATCTGCCAGATCTGCTCTACCGGCACCCATTCCAGAACACCTTCATCACAGGGAACCGGATCCCCCGTAAATTCATCCGCCGTGAAAAGCGACATATATTCTGTAATTCCGTCCCCGGATACAAAGGTCACGACTGCGCGGTACCGGAAGGAAGTCAGTGTATAGCCCGTCTCTTCCTTCACCTCTCTCAGAAGACATTCTTCCGGACTTTCATCCCCCTCAAAATGTCCGCCGATTCCGATCCATTTATCCTTATTCACATCGTTTTGCTTCACAATTCTGTGAAGCATCAGATACTGATCATCTTTCCTTATATAACAGAGTGTTGTCAGCTCCACCATTCTCTTCCTTTTCCTGATATATTTTCTTTTTTACTGATATAGTATAACACCCCAGGCGGAAACGGAATCCCGTATTTGCAGTTTCTTCTTGACATGGTTAAATTTTCTGATATATTTAGTTTCAAGTATTTATTTAAATACTATTTAAGTAAAATTTTTGAGAAACTATTGAGCTGACAGAAAGGATGTACATCATGACATTTGAAGAATTAAAGAAGATTATTGTGGATACACTCGGCTGCGAGGAAGATAAGGTAACTCCGGAGGCAACCCTGATGACAGATCTTGAAGCAGATTCTCTGGATCTTGTAGAACTGCACATGGCACTTGAAGATGCAACCGGCGCCAAAATCCCTGATGATGAAATCGCAAAGCTTCAGACTGTAAATGATATTCTTACTTATATTAAGGAAAACGCAGCATGACGTCGCTGAAGGACTCCTTTCAGAGCATGGTCTTTATTGACTGCCCTGCCTGTAAAAGACGTGCTCTGAAGTCAAAGTGGGAGAAAAACTATTATGTATGCCCGATCTGTGGTCATTACCGTGCAATGAGCGCCCATGACCGTCTTTCTGCTCTGCTTGATCCAGGCAGCATGCATGAACTGGATCGTAAATATCCGGCTGCAGATCCGCTTCAGTTTCCTGATTATCAGGAAAAACTTAAGCTGCAGAAACAGAAAACAGGTCTGAATGAGGCAGTCGTAACTGCAACCGGCAAAATCGGCGGCATGAACTGCGTCGTTGCCGTTCTCGACAGTCGTTTCTTCATGGGGTCCATGAGCAGCGCCGTCGGAGAAAAGGTAACCCGTGCTGTAGAACACGCTGCTGCCGAAAAGCTTCCGCTGATTATTTTCTCTGCCAGCGGAGGTGCCAGAATGCAGGAGGGTATCTATTCTCTGATGCAGATGGCCAAAACCGCTTCTGCCATTGAAGAATTTTCCAGTCAGGGCGGTCTGTATATCAGCTATCTGACACATCCGACCACCGGCGGTGTTACTGCGAGCTTTGCAACACTTGGAGATATCACACTGGCAGAGCCTGGTGCGCTGATCGGTTTTGCCGGTCCGCGTGTCATTGAACAGACCATTCACGCCAAACTTCCGAAAGGATTTCAACGGAGTGAATATCTGGAATCACACGGCTTTGTCGATAAAATTGTTCCCAGAAGCGAGATGCGCAGCACGCTGATTGATCTTCTCAGGCTCCACAATCAGAAAACCAGCGGAAACGGCTTTACCATCATCCGGGACTTTGTACAGAAAGCGTAAGGAAACAACCTGCATACGCAAAGAAAGGCGGGAAATACTATGGCAAAAGAAACCCTGACACCTGCACAGAAGGTATCGCTGGCCCGTAACATCAGCCGTCCTCATATTGAAGACTTTATCAATGCGCTTTTTACGGACTTTTTTGAACAGAAGGGAGATCATCTCTTTGACGAAGACCGCAGCATCTTAGGCGGAATCGCACGTTACAGAGGCATACCTGTTACCATCGTCGGACATCATAAGGGACATGGCATGGAAGATAATATTGCCTTTAACTTCGGCATGCCGCGTCCGGAAGGCTATCGCAAAGCACTCCGGATCATGGAACAGGCTGAGAAATTCCACCGTCCGATCATCACCTTCGTCGACACGCCGGGTGCCTATCCGGGAAAAGAAGCCGAGGAACACGGACAGGGCGAAGCCATTGCACGCAACCTTGCCGCCATGAGCAGCTTCAGGGTTCCTGTGATCTCCGTGGTCACAGGAGAAGGCAATTCCGGCGGTGCACTCGCACTCAGTGTTGCCAACCGCATTCTGATGCTGGAAAATGCCGTTTATTCTGTACTCAGTCCGGAGGGCTTTGCCAGTATTCTCTGGAAAGATGCCGGAAGGCATGAGGAAGCCTGCGCCATGATGAAGCTGACTTCCGATGACCTTAAAGATGCCCGCGTGGCAGACGAAATTGTCAGGGAACCGGAAGGCGGCGCACATCTGGATCCGCAGCAGCTCTATCTGGAACTGGACGCTGTTCTGAATCGCAATCTGAAAGAACTGATGCAGATGTCCCCGGAAGAAATCGTTGCCGACAGAAGAAATAAATTCCGTCATCTCGGAGAAATACAGGAGGCCGACAGCATTACAGGGTAAACTCTGCCACTGTCGGAAAAATGATTATGAACGGATTACAAATCATAGCTACCGGTGCCGCGCATCCGCAAAGATCTGTCAGCAATGAAGATCTGTCAAAAATTGTGGAAACAGACGATGAATGGGTCTATAGCCGCACCGGCATTCATTCGCGCTTCTTCTGTGAGGGGGAGGAGAGCTGTGTCAGTCTTGCCATAAATGCTGCAAGGCTGGCGCTTGAAAGATCCGGCCTGAGCGCAGACAGCATCGGATGCTGTATCTGTGCCACCATGTCAGGTGACTTCGCAACGCCAAGTGTTGCCTGTCTCGTACAGCAGGCTCTGGAACTTCGTGAAGATATTCCGGTTATGGATCTCAACGCCGCCTGCAGCGGCTTTATTTACGCGCTGGAAACTGCACGGGGGCTTCTGGCTGACACCGGTTCCTATGCACTGATCATCGGCGTAGAACAGCTTTCAAGACTTCTGGACATGACTGACCGCAGCACCTGTGTACTGTTCGGAGACGGCGGCGGTGCCGTAATTGTGAAAAAGATATCTGAGCTGCCGCACGCTGCCATTCTCGGTGCAAAAGGAGGTATGGACATCAGCTGCAGAGGTGCCGGATATGATCGCAACTATATCCGGATGGACGGAACCGCCGTCTTTCGTTTTGCCGTACAGGCAATTCCGAAATGCATAGATTATCTGCTCACACATGCGAATCTGACACTGGATGATATCGACCACGTCATCTGTCATCAGGCAAACGCACGGATTATTGATCATTGTGTCAGAAAGCTGAAAGCTGATCCGGCTAAATTCTACCAGAATATGGATCATTACGGAAATACCAGTGCTGCCTCCATTCCGCTTGCCCTGAATGAGCTGTATGAAAACGGTCTGCTTCTGTCAGGACAGAAGCTCCTGCTCGTCGGCTTCGGAAGCGGTCTTACCTGGGGCGGTATTCTGATTTCTGTATGAAACAGTTGTTTTACCTTTATTTATCCGTGAAAGAGGAAATATATGAAATGTATCAGTGAAATACTTGGAATTCATTATCCCGTTCTGCAGGGAGGCATGGCCAATATTGCTAACGGTACTTTTGCTGCCGCCTGTTCCAATGCCGGCGGGCTCGGCATCATCGGCACCGGCGGTATGGATGCCGACCGGCTGCAGGAAGAAATCAGGATCTGCAGATCACTCACAGACCGCCCGTTCGGCGTCAATATCATGCTGATGCATCCGCAGGCAGATCTGTTCGCACAGATTGTAGTGTCCGAAAAGGTACCGGTGGTAACAACGGGTGCCGGAAATCCGGCCAGATACATGGACAGCTTTAAAAAAGCCGGAATCTATGTCATTCCCGTTGTTGCCGCTCCGATTCTGGCAAAACACCTGGAAGACTGCGGCGCTGATGCTGTAATTGCAGAGGGCTGCGAAAGCGGAGGACATATCGGGGAAATGACCACTATGACACTGGTACCGCAGGTCTGTGATACTGTTTCCATTCCGGTAATTGCCGCCGGCGGAATTGCAGACAGACGTCAGATGGCTGCAGCATTCGCACTTGGTGCCTGTGGTGTACAGGTCGGCACCTGCCTGCTTGCAAGCTGTGAATGTCCTGTTCACGAAAATTATAAAGCTGCCATTCTGAAATCAAAAGGTTCCGATACCATTGTAACCGGCCGGATCGGAGGTACTCCGGTACGTGTACTCAAAAACCGCATGAGCCGCGAATATGTCCGTCAGGAAAAGGCCGGTGCGGATAAGGAAACACTGGAACGATTTACCCTCGGAAGCCTTCGCCGCGCCGTCTTTGACGGAGACACCGATACCGGAAGTCTCATGGCCGGCCAGACCTGCGGACAGCTCCGTGAAATCCGTCCTGTTGCCGATATTTTTGCTGACCTCTGCCAGGACCTGGTACTGGAATAAATGATCACTGCCATCAGCAGTTGAAAGGAACAAACAATGAAAACAGCCTTTTTATATGCAGGACAGGGCAGTCAGCACGCCGGAATGGGAAAAGATCTCTATGATGCCTTTCCCGAATTCCGTAATGCGTTTGACAGCGCTGATCCGGGTTTTGATCTTCATAAACTCTGCTTTGAGGATCCGGATGGTCTCCTCATTCAGACACAATACACACAACCCTGCCTCGTCGCATTTGCCGTCGGCGTAACTGCAATTCTCAGAAATGCCGGTATAAAACCCGACTATGCAGCCGGCCTTTCTCTTGGTGAGTATTCCGCACTCGAATCCGCCGGTGTCTTTGACGCACATACCGCCATTGAGACTGTCGCCTTTCGCGGCAAAGCCATGGCTGAAGCCTCAAAGGGAATTGACTGCGGCATGACTGCTGTTCTGGGTCTCTCCGAAGAACTCCTGCAGGGGTGCTGTGATACTGCATCCGCAAGTAATGACGGTATCGTCTCCATCTGCAATTACAACTGCCCGGGGCAGCTCGTTATCGGTGGTTCCAAAGCTGCCGTTGACGCTGCCACAGAACTTGCAAAGGCTGCCGGAGCAAAAAGATGTATCCCTCTTTCCGTCAGCGGTCCTTTCCATACCCGTCTCATGCAGCCGGCCGGGGATGCCCTGAAAGCTTATTTTGAGAAAATGAACTTCTCTCCCATGCAGTTTCCTGTTCTCTTCAACTGCCTCGGCAGAGAAAATACGGAAAATCTTCCGGTACCTGAACTGCTGGTCCGTCAGGTACAGCGGAGTGTCCGCATGGAAGATATCATCCGCAGACTGTTCGCCCTTGGTGTCACCAGTTTCATTGAAATCGGCCCCGGACGTACGCTCACCGGTTTTGTCAGAAAGACAGCAAAAGCTGCCGGCATCGAAGACTGCCACTGCGCCTGTCTTGAAACCTGGGAAGAAATCAACGCGCTTCTTACACAGCCGGAAGTGATAACCCGGTAAGAAAAGTAATCATGGAGGAATATATCATGGAACAGAATCAGCAGATCACCCGAACCGCTGTCGTAACCGGCGGAAGCCGCGGCATTGGCCGTGCCATCTGCACCGCACTTGCCGCAGAAGGGATGAATGTCTGCATTAATTATGCGGGAAATGAAGCTGCCGCACAGGAAACAAAAGCAATGTGTGAAAAAGCCTGTGCAAATGCGCATATCCTGACTTTTCAGGCAGATGTATCTACTGAGGAAGGCTGTCATGAACTGATTGGCGGTGCACTGAATGCTTTCGGCAGAATTGATGTGCTGGTCAATAATGCCGGAATTACCCAGGACAATCTGCTCGCACGTATGGATGCACAGCAGTTTGACCGTGTCATTGCGCTGAACCTGCGCGGTGCATTTCTCTGCTGTCAGGCAGTGACCCGAACCATGATGAAACAGCGTTATGGCAGAATCATCAATATTTCCAGCATTGTCGGCCTGCACGGAAACGCCGGTCAGGCCAATTACGCTGCCAGCAAGGCCGGCCTGATCGGTCTGACCAAAAGCATTGCCAAGGAACTGGCGACCAGAAACATTACCGCCAATGCCATTGCTCCCGGTTTTATCGAAACAGACATGTCTGCAGCCATGACGGATGCCGCCAAAGCGGCAACGCTCGCGCAGATTCCCTGCGGCAGAGAAGGCTCTCCCGCAGATGTTGCAGAAGCAGTCGCATTTTTTGCCTCTGAAAAGGCATCTTATATTACAGGCCAGATACTTGGCGTAGACGGAGGAATGGGAATATGAATCAGAGAAGAGTTGTTGTCACAGGACTTGGTACGGTCAATCCGACCGGAAACAATGTTACGGACAGCTGGAATGACATAAAGACAGGCAAGAACGGAATCGCACCGATCAGCCTGTTTGATACGACAGATTTCAAGGTAAAGCTGGCCGGTGAAGTCAAAGACTTTGCCCCGGAAAAAAGACTGGATAAACGTGAAGCCAGGCATATGGCACGTTTTACACAGTTCGCACTTTATGCTGCAGAAGAAGCCATTCATGACAGCGGCATTCTGGGACAGGCGCCTTCCGATGACACGGGCAGAAGCTTTGAACAGAAAATAGCAGATACGGACGCCCCGCGCACCGGCGTCATCATCTCCAGCGGAATCGGCGGAATCGGTGTCATTGAACAGGAACACAGCCGCGGTATGGAAAAGGGCTGGGAAAGAGTCAGCCCGTTCTTTATCCCGATGACCATCTGCAATATGGCAGCCGCACGGGTAGCTATCGGTCATGGTCTCAAGGGAATGTGTACCTGCCCTGTCACTGCCTGCGCCGGCGGCAGTAATGCAATCGGCGATGCATTTCACAGAATCCGTGACGGCTACGAAGATGCCATGATCTGCGGCGGAACTGAAGCCGCCATTACACCCTTAAGCATCGGCGGATTTTCTTCCATGACTGCACTTTCCTATGCTGAAGATCCGGAAAGAGGCAGTATTCCGTTTGATGCGGAAAGAAGCGGATTCATCATGGGCGAAGGAAGCGGCATTCTGGTACTGGAAGAGCTGTCACACGCACAGGCCAGAAATGCACATATCTATGCAGAGATAATCGGCTATGGTGCCAACTGTGATGCTTATCACATTACCGCACCCGCACCGGACGGTGCAGGCGGAGCAGAATGCATGCGCCTTGCCATTAAAGATGCCGGAATCACACCGGATCAGATTGATTACATCAATGCACACGGTACTTCCACGCATCTGAATGACGCAGGTGAAACAAACGCCATCAAGACCGTCTTTAAAGAACATGCATACCATCTCGCCGTATCCAGTACCAAGTCCATGACCGGACATCTTCTGGGCGGTGCAGGCGGCATTGAAGCAGTTTTCTCCTGTATGGCACTGCAGGATCAGTTCATTCCGCCGACCATCAATCTGAAGGTTTCTGATCCGGAATGTGATCTTGATTACGTACCCGGTACCGGCAGAAATGCAGCCTTAAACTGTGTACTCAGCAACAGTCTGGGCTTTGGCGGACACAACGCAAGTCTGATTTTTCGCCGCTTTGCGTGAATGAAATCAAAGAAAAGAGGATATGATGAATCAGGATGAACCTATCAATGAAACTCCGGAAAAAATGCCGTCAGAACCACGGGAATTTCCCAATCATCTGACTGCCGAGGGGATTGCGGATATTCTGCCGCACAGATATCCGTTTGCACTTGTCGATCAGATTCTGGACTATGAACCCGGGAAATGGGCGATCGGCATCAAATGCGTCAGCATGAACGAGCCGTTTTTTACCGGGCATTTTCCGGGACATCCGGTCATGCCGGGCGTTCTGCTGCTGGAAGCAATGGCACAGACCGGTGCCGTAGCGATTCTGTCCCTGCCTGAAAACCGCGGGAAAATTGCTCTTTTCGGTGGTATTAATAAAGCCCGTTTCAAGCGGCAGGTTATCCCCGGCGATGTTGTTACCCTTCAGTGCGAACTGACCCGTCAGGAAGGACCTCTGGGTATCGGGGAAGCAACTGCAAAAGTAAATGGAAAAATCTGTGTCAGAGCCGAACTTCTTTTCGCAATTTCGTGACTGTTAATCATATCATATCTTCCATTTCGCAAAAAAACTGATATAATTAATATATTATCATACAGGAGGGTATGCCTTGAATAACTTTGATCAGTCTCTTACCGAAATCTACAATAAACTGCGTATTCATTTCTATATGCAGATTTTTTCCAAATTTGAGCACCGCGAGGCTACACTGACTACTGTAGAAGCATTCAGTATGGAATGTATCATGGCGCTTGGCGAACCTACCATTGCACAGTTCGCACGCATGATGAGCATTTCTGCTCCGAATGCCGCTTATCGTGTCAGCAGCCTTCTGCAGAAGGGTTATGTGGAAAAAATTCAGTCTACCGAGGACCAGCGTGAACATCATCTGCGTCCGACTGAGAAATATCTGAAGTACTACAACATCAACAATGCTTATCTCAAGACCATTGATGAGCGCTGCAAAGAACGTTTTTCTCCGGAAGATTATGCGAAACTGACAGAACTTCTGACCGTCATCAATGATGAACTGATGCCGGAACTGAATCTGGACAGATTCAAGAAACGCGGTTAAAAACAAAAGCCATGGAAAACCTTTGATCCGGTTTTCCATGGCTCTTATTTTTTTGCGCTGTCAGACTCAAAGTTTCTGATTCAGCATGGTAATGAGGCCTTCCATCTGTTCAAGGTTCATCATGCCGAAGCTGACAAGAGACTTCAGCGGCATGCCTGCCATCATTTCCTGCATCATCTTATCCGATACCGCGTCCTGTCCTGCCTCTGAAGACGGCTGATTGAGCGACGAATTTTTTTCCGCTTCCTTCATCATCTTCTGTACCGTTTCCGCCGTACGCGGATCCGCCAGCAGATCTCCGATCGTTGTATCTCCTGCCACCTTCATCGGCAGAAACTTTTTCGTTGTAAAGCTGATCTGACTTCTGCAACGGATATCATCACTGGCACTTCCCACAAGGATTTCATATTTTCCGGAGGGTGCATACCAGTCTCCAAGGTGCTCCTCATAATAGGAAAGGTCTCTTGCACAGATCCGCAGATAAACCGTCTTCTTTTCTCCCGGTTCCAGTTCTGTCTTTGCAAAATCCTTCAGTTCCTTTACCGGACGCTCTGCAGTTCCGTTCAGATCACTGATATAGAGCTGAACCACTTCTTTGCCCTTTACAGCACCTGTATTTGTCACATCAACACTGACTGTCAAAGCGGAATCATCTGTCATCTGTTCTGCAGATACCTTCAGGTTGTCATATGCAAAGGCTGTATAGGACAGGCCATGTCCGAATGCCCATCTGACAGGCATCTTCTTCGTATCATAATAACGGTAGCCGACAAATACGCCCTCCGCATATCTTGCGGTATGACCGTCTCCCGGGAAAAACAGATAACTGGGATTATCCTCAAGATGAAGCGGGAAGGACTCTGCAAGATGTCCGCTCGGATTCACTTCACCGTACAGCAGCTGGTCTGTTGCTTCACCAACACCCTGGCCGCCCAGATACATTTCCAGTATTGCTGCTGCATCGTCTGCCCACGGACATTCCACCGGGCTGCCGTTATGAAGCACCACCACTGTATTGGGCTGTACCTTCAGGACTTCTTCAATCAGTCTGTTCTGACACTGCGGCAGTTTCATATTGTCTCTGTCATAGCCTTCAGATTCAAAGGAATCCGGAAGTCCTGCAAAGATCACGGCAACATCAGCGCTGACTGCAGCGGCAACTGCCTTTCTGATCTCTTCCTCATTTTCCTCATCCGCATCTGCAGGGAATCCTTTGACGTAAGTTACCGCCCTGCCTTTTTTCTGTGCAGAAGAAAGTGCAGAAGTCACCTTGGAAGAATTGATATGGCTGGAACCGCCACCCTGATAACGTGGCTTATCTGCAAATTCGCCGATATAGGCAACTTTTTCAGCAGTCTTGAGCGGCAGGACGCCATTGTTCTGCAGAAGGACTGCACACTGTGTCTCAATTTCCACAGACTTCTCGTGGTCTGCGTCTCTGTCAAATACAGCTTCCGGATGTCTGTGATCCGCATAGGAGAAAAGGACCTCCAGAATCCGTTCTACGGCCTGATCCACAAGTTTCTCATCCAGTGCGCCGCTCTGCACTGCCTCCACGATTTTCCGGTCATTTTCTCCGTTTGAAGACGGCATCTCAAGATCCAGTCCTGCACGGATACCCTGTACACGGTCATCCACTGCGCCCCAGTCTGTCATGACATAGCCTTTGAAGCCCCAGTCTTCCCGCAGCACTTTCGTCAGCAGCCAATGGTTATCGGAAGAATACGTTCCGTTGATCTTATTGTAACTGCACATCACCGTCTTTGGCTGTGCGTTCTTCACCGCCTCTTCAAATGCCGGGAAATAGATCTCACGCAGCGTACGCTCGGAAACCTCATCACTGACACTCATTCTGCGGTGCTCCTGATTATTGGCTGCAAAATGCTTGATGCTGGTACCAACGTCCCACTTCTGAACTCCATTGATATATGCTGCCGCCATTTTACCTGCCAGATAAGGATCTTCCGAAAAATACTCAAAATTACGTCCGCACAGGGGACTTCTCTTGATATTCACAGCCGGCCCCAGCACAATGCTTAGATCTTCTGCCTGGCATTCCTGCCCGATCACATCGCCCATATGATAAATCATTTCCGTGTCAAAGCTGGATGCCGTTGCACAGGCTGCCGGAAAGCAGACCGCAACAATGCTGTCATTGATTCCGAGATGATCACCTTCCTGGTCCTGCTTACGCAGTCCGTGAGGGCCATCAGATACCATCACTGCAGGAATTCCCAGTCTCTCGACTGCCTTTGTATGCCAGAAATCCGCCCCGGAACAAAGTCCGGCTTTTTCTTCCAGCGTCATTTCAGAAATCAGTTTTTTCAGATCACGTGCCATAAGTACCTCCTGTAAAATATGATGAAAATGCTGTAACTCCTATTGTCATCTTACCGGATGGCCGATATACTGAATATATGATTTTACTGATTAATATATCTTTTTACAGGTGACTTTACGATGAAAAAAGTAAGCAAATATCCGCCTCATTCCTACCGGGAAAATACAGATGTCGGAAAGGCGATCAAAAAGAAAGTTCAGAAGACACTGTTTGAAGACAGGGAAAATGCGGACGAACTCCCGCATCATGAACGGCTGGAGGAAAAGAAAATGTATGCGGTCATCTCGTCGGGCGATGTTGCCGCTGTGGATGCCCGGATCCACGCCCTCAATCAGTCCGGCTCTGACATCATTGTGGGTTATCTGTCCGATTCCCCGCTGCGGCAGGCCAGATACCTGTTCGTCAGTGCGATTACCATCTACACCAGAGCTGCCATGGACGGCGGTGTGCCCGAAGAAATCGCCTACAACATCTCTGACAGCTATATTCAGGCTGCAGACCAGCTGACGGATCCGGATGAAATCACACTCCTGACCCTCCATGCCATGAAGGAATTCACACAGGCAGTAGCCGACTGCATCTATCGTGACTGTTCTCCGGTGATCCGCAGCTGCTGCGCTTACATTCAGGCGCATCTGCATGAAGTGATTTCTCTGCAGAATCTCTCGGATACCTGCCACCGGAGCAGAAACTATGTTTCCGATCTGTTTGAACAGGAACTGGGACAGCGCCCGATGCAGTATATCCGGACGCAGAAACTGCAGGCGGCCTGTAATCTGCTGGAAACAACAGATCTCCCGGTTGCCGATATTGCAACGACACTTGCCTTTCCCAGTCACAGCAGTTTTTCCGGGTACTTTGCAGCACAGTACGGCATGACGCCGCTTACCTGGCGCCGCCGGAAAAAATGAATTTCCGACAGATCTTTCCTTCAGTCGATGATCTGCTCCATGCTGATATACTGCGGCTTTAATCCGCATTTTTCATAAAATTTCATGGCTGATGTATTGCAGGACCAGACGTGAAGTGTCACGTTATGGCATCCCTGCTGCCCTGCATAGTCAAGAACATACTGATACAGTTTCTGACCGGTATGCTGTCCGCGGATCTTCTCATCCACACACAGATCGTCAATGTACAGCGTTCTGATATCCGTCATGATATTATCCCCGATATGCTGCTGAAAGGCGCAGAATACATAGCCCATCACCTGATCATTCTCATCTGCGGCGATGAACACCGGTCTGTCATCATCTTCAAAAATGTCCATCAGCTGTGCCGCACTGTATTTCTGCGCCGGTCCGTTAAAAAGATCCGGCCTTCCGTTATGATGAACCATATTCACCTGTACCAGGAGTTTTCCGACTCCCTCAATGTCTTTTCCCTGTGCTCTTCTGATCTGCATCTTATACTCCTTCCACAAACTGTTCATCCGGAAGAACGGCGCCCCTGCAGCCAACCACCAGGGCACTGATCCGGTTTGCTGTTTCCAGGGACTGTAAAAGCGTCATACCGCGTTCCCTGCATGCCATAACTGTTCCGATATGCGCATCTCCGGCACCGGTGCCGTCGATCTGCTGTACAGGAAATGCCGGAGCCGTATGCAGCACCTTCTCTGCTGCAGAAGACGCCCGGAGCACTTCGCAGCAGGCTGTGCCTTTATCCCCGTTTGTCACAATCACGGTATTCCCTGTTATGTCCGCTGCTGCCTCTGCCGCAAGCGCTGTTTCTCCCAGTGTCAGCTGCGAGACTTCTTTTCCCGTCAGTACATCAGGACAGCACCCTTTCTGTTTCAGCCACGCCGTTACTTCCGCCGCATTCAGATGCAGCACCGGATGAAGGGCAAGCAGCCTGTCCTGACGTGCTGCCGGTACCGACACCATCCGCGGTCCGGGCGCATAGATGATCTCCTGTTCCCTGCAGGTTTCCAGAAAATCCACAATCTGTTCCCCTGTCGGTTCTTCAATTTCCAGTCCGCAGACATAGATGCGGTCATATTCCTGCATATTCAGCCGCGAAAACCATTCCTTTCTGAAACGGTATTCCGCACCGTGCAGCGCCATGAAGGTTCTGTTTCCTGTCTTATCCACAAGGCAGTAACAGCAGCCGTTTTCCTCCTGCGGATATGGCAATGCTTCCATATCGATGCCGGCCGCCGGCTGCCCTTCCCGTTCCGCGTAGCGCCTTATGTCATATTTTTCCAGTTCTTTTTTTACAAAATCACCATAGATCCCGGTTCCGACCGGAGAAAAAAGGGTATAGGGAACCCGGAACAGCCGCAGCATATTGGACACATTGAATGCACAGCCGCCAAGTGAAATTTTCTGTGCCCCGGGAATGATATCCTCCTCGGGTTCCGGCAGATGATCCAGAGAAATTGTAACATCTGCCACGGTAGAGCCTATGACCAGTATCTTTTTCATCTTGGTACTCCATCTCAGAAAAGGAGACAGGCTTTTCCCGTCTCCCTTTTCGCTCATTTACTTTATGTTCAGTTCCGGAGGTTCGTCCATGTGGTCGGAGACGTACTTTCCGGTCTTTTTGCGCTGCCTTACACACTCGGTCAGAAGATATTCAATCTGTCCGTTGACAGATCTGAAGTCATCCTCTGCCCATGCTGCCAGCGCATCATATAATTCGGCATTCAGCCGAAGCGGTACCTGTTTTTTTTCGCTCATGGCGTCAGTTTAATACAACGAGCCGGAATTTACAACCGGCTGTGTATCATGATTGCCGCAGAGAACAACAAGGAGGTTGGAAACCATCGCTGCCTTTCTCTCATCGTCCAGTTCGACCACATGATTTTCATTCAGACGATCCAGTGCCATTTCGACCATACCGACTGCGCCGTCCACAATCATCTTGCGGGCATCAATCACCGCAGATGCCTGCTGCCTCTGCAGCATCACTGCAGCAATTTCAGGTGAATATGCAAGGTATGTGATTCTGGCATCGACAATTTCCAGTCCTGCCTCTGCCACCTTACTCTGAATCTCTGCCCGGATACGACCCGCAACAATTTCACTGGATCCTCTCAGGCTCCCGTCATCTGCCTGTCCGTCTCCCGTTGTATCCACATTCGGTGCCACATCATAGGGATAGATCTTCACAATATTTCTGACTGCACTATCACACTGCAGGGAAAGATATTCCTTATAGTTATCCACATTGAACACCGCTTTTGCAGTATCCTTTACCTTCCACATGACCGCCACACCGATATCAATCGGATTGCCAAGGCAGTCATTGACTTTCTGACGGCCATTATTCAGCGTCATGATCTTCATGGAGATCTTATTGCCCGGTGTTCCATTCTTACCTGCTGCCAGCTGCATGGCGGCCGCTGCCTTATCTACATCGCTGCTCTGACCAAGGTGTGTTCTGGATGCAGGATTGACGCTGGTGCAGAACGGATTGACAAAATAGAACCCTGCACCTTTGATCGTGCCGACATAATTACCGAACAGCGTCAGCACCAGTGCTTCCTCCGGCTTCAAAACCTTCAGTCCCAGAATCGGGATCCAGAGCAGACAGATCAGAAGCATGATCAGACCAAACCAGATACCGCTGTCAAACCCTTCTATACTGTTTTCTCCGTAAATCATCGCCGCAATCAGCAGCACATACCCTGCGATAATTGCAATCATTACCGCCATACCATTCTTTTTATCTGTTAATATCTTTTCTTTCATTTTCTGTTCCTCCTGAACGATGTCCATGTTCTTCCTGTAATTTGTGTTCTTCCGGAAAATCAGAATGTATTTATCTGATATCATCATGATATCACTTTGTATTTCATTGTCAAGTACAGTTATGAAAAAGGCGCTGCAGAATCAACTCTTCTGCAGCGCCTTCTTTTATCTGTCTGTTATCATCACTGTTCCATCAGCCACTTCATAATCGCAGTGCACTGATATGCATAATCAAATGCGTACATGTGCTCACTGGTACCCTCTGCTGTTCCTTCCGGCAGAACTGTTCCCTTTTTCCATGTAATCATGTTAATCGAACTGTTCTGGGATAACAGCGACTCTTCCGCATTTTCCAGTTCTTCATCACTCCAGGTGGCGTCAAACTGCGCTGTCGCATAGGAAACACTGTCCGTATCCAGCATGGATTCAACCTCCTGCATTCCTGCATAAGCATTGTCATCACCTTCTGCCGCAAAATATACGAACTTCTGGTTCTCCAGAGACTTCAATGTGCTGACATCCCACTGACCGTCCACAAACATGCAGGCCGCATACAGATCCGGATGCTCGGATGCCAGAATCAGCGTCGTCATGCAGCCCATGGACTGGCCAGTTCCGTAGATCTTATTTACAGAGTACTTTGCTGCCACATCTTCAATCAGTCTGTAGGTCAGTTCCACATAATCTGTCGTGGTGTAACCGCTGTGATCATCCAGAATCGTCTCCGGATAGGTCGGTACCAGAACGATACTCTCATTGGTACTCTGGAAATCCTCAGATGCCCATACCAGCGCACCGTACCCCTGTGTCAGAGAAGCCTCTGCATCTCCGTTTGCCACACTGGAATCTGCTATGAAAACTACCATCGGATATTCTTTGGAAGCATCATAATCCTCCGGCAGATAAATATTATAGGTCACGGTAAGTCCTGTTTCGCTGTCCGTATAATCTACCTGACTAAACTTTCCTGCGACATCACTGATCAGCGTCTGCAGTTCCTCATCACCGGACTTATCCACTCCTCCGCCACCTCCGGCGCCTCCGAATCCACCTTTTCCACCGGCAGCGCCCATCATCTCCTGTGATGAACCGGACGCGGCAGCTGATGCCGTCTGCGTGTCCGTGTTCTGTGATGACTCCGTAGCGGAAGCAACTGCTGTAGTATCCGATGCCGCCTCTGCTGATCCTTCTGATGTTGATGCCGATGTTGATGCTGACGTTGCAGCGGTTCCGCATGCCGTGGTTAACAATGCTGCCATCGTAATGATCGCAGCTGCTCTTGTTCTGAGTGCCCGTGTTTTCATCTGATTATTCCTCGCAATCTGAATCTTTAAATGACACACTTTTTCTGTTATATTGCGTGTCTGCTCTTATTGGCGGAGTAATTTGTAACGCGAGCTACCATTCGCGTCAGAACGAAGCTGTATCCCTGTCTGATAATGTCATCGTAATGCCTTATCCTTAAATCAACCTAAAAAAACTGTCAGTAAATTCTGTAATTTCCGCTGAGTGCAAGAAAAGCAAAGAAATAAAGGCAGTTGTCGTAATACCTTCTTGCGCCGCTTCGAAGCGGTGTATTCCAGAAACGTCTGACACATTCCTGCGCATAAGGTCCCTCTGATGCAAGCGATGCCTGCGCATCTGTTGCCACAATGGCGATCGGGTGCATGGCCTGCATGGGCAGAACCGTTCCATCCGTTTCATAAACGGCCCGGTCATTTCCGCGGACTGTCTCACAGAAAAAGGTCTGAAGACGCTCTGCCTCTTCGCGTGCCCAGCTGCTGCAGCCAAACCACTCCGCATCCAGACCGATATTGGCAATTGTCCGGTAGGCATCGCTGTAATACCAGTCATGTCTGTTCTGATCCGGCCATTCTCTGCCCGGTCTGACCGGCGTCCCGTCATAATGTGCATATTCCGGACAAAGTCCGGTTACCGGATGACAGGTCTTCTTCCAGTATTCCCGGCTCTGCCTGGCCGCCTCCTGCCAGAATGCGCGGTCCTCTTTTTCTGCCCAGCATGCAAAGAGCTCATAGAAATGCGGCAGATGATAACTGGGATCCGAGAAATCCACCTCTGTAATAAAACGGATCAGATGATTCTCCGGATCCCACATGGCGCGTCCGCCGCTGCCATCCTCTCCTTTATGAAGACAGGTATGAAGAAGTTCTCTTGCCTGTTTCTCATAATCAAGGGGCGGCTGTCCGTCTCCCCACCTGTGCGCTGCAAAAAAGAGCGCCATGGCAAAATACTCTTCGCCGTCCGGTGCCGGGCCTTCAGCATTCTTTCTCCCATCCGTACTGCAGCTCCATGCGTAGTATCCGGCATTTGGCCCATGCTCCAGATACATGTATGCCTTTACCCATTTCCAGAGCCGGTCGAACTCACTTTTCCGGTTCATCTGTACACACATCATCATTGCATAGCTCATGCCTTCTGTCCGGACATCGTGATTTCCTGTATCTTCAAAATATGCCATGTCCGTACCGGCTTCATGATACAGTCTTTCCTCATCACTTCCGTAAAAAAGTTTCTGAAAAATCTCTTCCCGCCTCGCATCGATTTCCTTCTGCGAAATTCCGATTTCCGCATACAGATTTCTGTAGGTTCTCTCCTCCACCGTTGTACCCCTTCCCGTCTCCATGATTTATTCCCCGATCTGCAGTCCGAAACCATATTCCGGTTCAAATCCGTCATATGGCTGTGAAGGCGCGCTGCAGGGCGTCAGTTCAAGCTCTTCCACCATATTCTGCTGCAGGCAGATCTCTGTTTCATAAAACCCTTTCTCCGACTTCAGCCTTGTGCTCACGGTTTCCGGTGCAGAAAGCCTCTGCAGTATTTCCATCTGCTTCTCATCCGGTGTTCTGGGGCACCCCATATCACACCAGCCTTTTGCTGCATTTCCATGCTGCTCATCAATGCGGGTCAAAAACTGCATGGCACCTGCGCCGCCATCAAATGCAGGCATGCGGATCCGGTATTTCTTCCCCTCTTCCTGCGCCCCCGAAAGTCCCTGTGACGTCATATTCCACGCAATGACATGATATCTCTGCCGGTTCTCCTCTGCGGTAATCAGCAGATGCTCATCTCTGTACAGCAGTCTATCCCCTGCATGCGCATAAAAACGGTAGGTATAAAACGTCGGCTTACGTATTCCGCCCATCGCCACGAGTCCGAATCCGCCGTGGAACTGTGCCCGCGGCACATCCTGCTCTTCAAACACATCACTGAACGTCCAGTAGGAATATGAATCCGCATCTTCCCCTGCACGGCTCAGAAGATCTGCAATATAGGCGGCATTGTAAACCGTATCATGCACGAGACTGTGCGGCGTATAGGAAGTATTGAACTCCGTGATATGAAGCGGAATCTCCCGTGTAATCTCATATGCTGCCATGATCTTCCGGGTTTCCTTCAGTTCTCCTGTCATGTTCTCCGGTTCATTCATATGATGATGGACATATTCACCGTTTTCATGTGTTTCCCCGCCGCAGTAGCAGTGCCTCGTCACAAAATCAAGCGGCACACGGTTCTGCTGACAATAGGAAAAGAAACCGTTCAGCCACCTGTCCACATCGATTCCGCAGATGGAAGGACCGCCGACCTGCAGCTTTGGATCCACTTCCTTTACGGCCGCTGCCGTATCCCGGTAAAAATCGCAGTACTCTGCCAGGTCCCCCGCCAGAAAATCAATATTGGGTTCATTCCACACTTCAAACAGCCAGCTTTCCACTTCAGCTGTCCCATACCTGGAAATCCAGTGCTCCAGTGTCTTCTGTACCAGCTGCTGCCACTTTCTCACATCTGCCGGCAGGGTCACATTTCCTTTCCAGTAAAATATGGTCTGCTGCCCGCTTGCAAGTGCCGACGGCATAAAACCAAGTTCAACAAACGGTCTGATTCCTTTTTTCAGATAACCGTCGAAAATTCTGTCCAGATAGGTGAAATTATAAAAAGGTACCTTCTGACCGTTCTGCTCCTTTTCCCGGTATATCCCCATCTGATCGCAGAACAGGCCGTGTCCCCGGATATAGGAAAACCCGATCTCCTCCTGCACAAGTGCAAGATGCTGCTGGTACTGCTCCTGCAGTGCAAGGTCCATCCTTCCGCTTCCGACGCACACCGTTGCATGATTATGAAACTTTGTATTCTCTTCTCTGTTTACACAAATGTTCTTCTGCATGATTTCCTTTCCACTGCGTTTATTCGCAGATTCCAAATCCCAGAATGGTAAACTTCATCTTCTCACAGCCGGGTGCCATCCGGATCCTGACTTCATGCTCCCTGCGCTCATCCGATTCCAGCAGCAGACAGGCATGGCAGTGCGTCCATCCCACGCTCTTCGGATCTGCCGCCATTTTTCTGTGCCCGTCCAGCAGAATCTCCGCTGTGCCATATTCCTCTTTTCCTGAATCCTTATAGATGAGAAACAGACTTCTGCACGTAAGTGTCATGACAAACGGATCAGTTCCGGCATCGGTGTCATGCATCCAGTTATACGGAAACTGCGGTGTACAGTGCGGATCTGCATCATATTCTGCCGCCTGCAGATCTTTGTCCGTTTCCGTAAAGCTCCCCGCTGATATAAAAATGCGGTTCTCTTCCGAATCTCTGTCAAAGAGCGTTATGTCTTCAAAGGTTCTCCCCAGCAGCGTTTTCTGCGGTACCGGAAACGGCTGCCGGTCCGGCTCTGCCTGCAGCATTTTCTCAAAGAGATAATCCAGACAGTCCGCCATGACATGGTGTCCGTCATTGGACGGATGAAAGGTGTCATAGAAATAGCGGCGCCGTGAAATCACCCTTCCCGCTTCCTGTGTCAGTGAAAACTGCGGGCAGAGCGCATTCCTGATGCTGACCATCGGCAGCTGATAGTATGCGCCGACCGGTGCAAGCCTCTCCTGCAGGTTCCAGTCATCTGAAAACACGCAAAACAGCAGTACCACCGCAGTATCCGGAGACAGCTCCAGTGCTTTTCTGACAAGACTTTCATAGCATCTTCCCTGCGTCTCGTCGTCGCTGTCATTGACTGCAAATTCAATCACCACAAGATCCGGACACCCCTTTCGAAGCACATCCCGGTCAAACCGGATCATGCCCAGCTCCGAAGGTGTTCCGCCAAGTCCTGCACGGACATAGCGGATCCTGTCCGTCTTTAACAGCTGCTCCAGTCCCTGCACGGTCCGGTAGGAATAGCATGCAGTATTTCCGGGTCTGGCACCGGCACCCTGCGTAATACTGCCGCCGATAAATGCTGCCGTAATCTCTTCGCCCCGCTGTGCCTTCTCTGCCACTTTCCGGAATCTGGCATTATTCCCGCCGCTCATAAAGGATGCTGCGATCATATCCCGGTACCTGTCACTCTCATACGCTACCGGTGCTTCCAGTTCCTGCTCCGGAAGTGCATAGCCTTCTCTGGCATAGAATACGACCGTTATCTTTGCCTGCATCCCCTCCTGCGGAAAATGAAACTGAAACTGCCCGGGTACATCATCATCCTCTGACCAGTCCGCGTCTTCCAGCCACAGCATTGTTTCACTGCCGTCTGCCGGGCACTGCCAGGTCAGGTGTGTACCGGATTCATACCGGTTCTTTTTCCCATAGAACTGCAGCTGTACCTCGATCTGCTCTGCCGCAGTCTCTTCAAAGGATATGCCGATTGCGGCCACAATACGCCGGAATCCTTCTGCAGAGTCAAAAAGAGAGAGAATATTCATATCATCAATGTCATTCATGATGTGAATTTTCTCTCTCAGCCGGTTCATATCCAGAAAGATCAGGTCTGCCACACTGCCGTCCGGGCAAAGTCTGCCCTCGATCTCTGCCTGGTTCATAAAATATATTCTGCTGCCTTTTTCACGCGGATTTTCCGGTGCATGTACTTCTCCCATATGCCTCATATCCCCTCTCCTGCTTTATTTCATCTTATCAGCAGCGTGAAGATATGACTGCACACTTCTTGCGATTTTCTTAACTGTAATTGCTCATTTTGGTATATCGTGACGTAAGTGTCAAAAGTTACTTTCTTCGCCCGCACTTCCTGTTTCTCAGATCCGCAGAATGCAGGACGGCTTTGCGATTTCTTCTCTGATCCCGGTATCCATAAGACTCTTCCGGTCCGGATCAGCCTTCAGTACGCTCAGATTCCCCGACTCCTGATTTGCTGTGACAATATAATCGCCGAACACGCCAAAGTCCCTCGGCATCCTGCCGCCGCAGTCATATACGCCTGTCCGCTGCAGCATTCCGTCTTCCTGCACGGCAAAGACCGCGATCTGATTGAATATCCTTGCGGAGGCAAAAAGAAACCGCCCGTCTTCCGAGCTTTTCAGTGCCGCACCGATCATTCCCAGCGGAACTGCCGCCGCATCCTCATCCTCCGGGAGAATCCTGATCCGCTGCAGAAAATGGTTTTCCCCTGCTGCACCTTTTTTCCCCGGAATGCGGAAGACAAAGACCTCCGCGCTCATCTCCGTAATCACATACAGAAGATCCGGATGCTCCGGCAGCCTGCAGAAATGCCTCGGACCGCACCCTGCCGGAAGCTGCAGATTCCGTTCTGTATCCGAGAGGCTCCCCGCCATCAGATCCGGTTCATAGCAGAAAACCCGGTCCAGCCCCAGATCGCAGACATACAGCTGCCCGTCTGCAAATCCGGTAAAATGCACATGCGGACTTTCCTGACGTCCACGGTATACACTGCAGCCCTCATGCCGGCGGTGCTCCGTCATACAGACCGGTATCCCGTTTTCATCCAGCCGGAACACGGAAAGGCTCCCGCCTGTATAATTGGCAACCACAAGAAATTTCCCGTCGGGACTCAGTGACAGATGACAGGGATCCGCGCCTTCGGAAGGAAACGCTTCCAGAAATGCCGGGCCGTCTTCCTCCATCGTATAGACATTCACACGTCCTTCCGGACTGAGCTCCTCTACGGCATACAGCACTCTGCCTGAAGGATGCATCAGAAGAAACGACGGATTTGCAGCGCCGGGAATCTCATACAGCCGTTTCAGCCGTGCGCCGCCTTCATCTGTCTGCAGTTCAAACGCATATATTCCGCTTTGATCATGTTCTGCATAGCTTCCCACCATAAATCTGTATGTTCTGCTCATTCTCTGCTCCTTTCAGCCTCCGCAGGTTCCGCGGCGCTATCTTATCCGGCTCCTGCCACCGTCCGGGATCACCACCTGCGGGGCACATCCGGACACTGCGCACGCTTCATCGCTGCCCGCAGTTCCACATAACACCCGCACTTCAAACAGGTTCCGTCAAGTAAAGACCCGCAGTCTTTACAGACTGCGAGCCTTTCTTCATATAACGTATCTTCTGCCATGTCTTCTGCATGCAGACGGGCACGGGCCGTTTCCATACTCCGGAGCTGATCCGTATCTCCCATCTCACGCAGCAGACACCTGTAACATACTCTCTGCTTACTCATCCGATGTCTCCGCGATTATCTGACTACCGTCAGGTGCAGAACACTGCAGGCAGGAAGCGTAAAGGTAAACGAACCGTTTTCCACCTTTACTGCGTCAAATGCCTTCTTTACAATACGGTCAGGCTCTTCAAAGGTATTCTTTTCCAGCATGCTGCCGGTTACAATTTCTCCGGTGACTGACGTTACCTTATGGTCTGTCAGAACAGTCTCGATCCCGACTGCCTGATCCGCAGACAGATTGGTCAGTGTGATGTGGAGCCTGCCTTCCGCATCCTCGGATACGGATTCTGTCACATCCGGAACCTTATATTCCTCTGTTCCGATCTCCTGTGTTTCAATGCTGCTCTCTACAAGCTGCGCATCCTGGTGTACCTTGTACATATCAAATATATGCCAGGTCGGCGTTTTGATCATCTTTTCCCCATCCGTCAGGATCACGGACTGCAGTACATTGATCATCTGTGCTATGTTGGCCATTCTCACACGGTCAGAATGCTTATTGAAAATATTGAGTGTCACACCTGCAACCAGCGCATCACGGATCGTATTCTGCTGATACAGAAATC
Source organism: uncultured Butyrivibrio sp. (assembly GCA_964388815.1). Classification (GTDB taxonomy): domain Bacteria; phylum Bacillota; class Clostridia; order Lachnospirales; family Lachnospiraceae; genus Butyrivibrio. The sequence goes on from CAYMBY010000152.1 coordinate 33,712, forward strand.
CCGGATTCGTACCCGGTTCACAGTCATACCATGCGCCCCATTCATCCACGATCATGCCGATCTGCTTCTTCGGATCATATTCATCCATGATGTTGCCGTGACGACGTACCAGTTCATCCATGTACCAGGTCTTATTCAGTGTCTTGTACCAGTCATTGACGTCGAAATCCGTAGCAGAACCCTTACTGCCGGTCCAGCCGTTCGGAACCACATAGTAATGAAGTGAAAGTCCGTTCATGAAGCCGTTGCCGTTCGGATCGGAGTGGTTATAGCAGGTCTTTAAAACCTCTCTGGTCCAGGAATAGTCGTCTCCGTTTGATCCGCAGGCAATCTTCTGAATCTTATGATCTGCATTGTAATCACGGACATAGGTCTGATATCTGCGATATTCATTGGCATAGAATTCCGGATTCATATTGCCGCCGCAGCCCCAGTTCTCATTGCCGACACCGAAGAAATCCACCTTCCAGGGTGCCCTGTGTCCGTTCTGCTCTCTCAGCTGCGCCATCGGGGAGACTCCGTCAAAGGTCATATACTCCACCCATTCGCTCATCTCACGGACCGTGCCGCTGCCAAGATTACCATTAATGTAGCTCTCGCATCCGAGCTGACTGCAGAGTTCAAAAAACTCGTGCGTACCAAAGCTGTTGTCTTCCACAACACCGCCCCAGTGCGTATTGATCATTTTTTTCCGGCCTTCAAGAGGGCCCACGCCGTCCATCCAGTGATATTCATCTGCAAAACAGCCGCCCGGCCAGCGCAGCACCGGCACCTTGATTTCTCTGAGTGCTTCAACAACGTCACACCGCATGCCGTTTACATTCTTAATCGGAGAATCCTTTCCTACGAACAGGCCTTCATAAATTCCGCGTCCGAGGTGCTCCGAAAAATGTCCGTAGATTTCCTTATTGATTTTACTGCATTTTCTGTCCGGATTGATTACCAGTTTTTTCATTTTTTCCTCCATAAGGCTCTTTCCCAGCCTTTCATTCTATTTCTGTCTGCTCCGTCTGATCCTGCTGTCCACTTCCCGCTGCGCCGCATTTATGAAAACATCGGGTCTGCAGGCAGCATATGCTTCCATATACTGTTTCCAGGTATCCTCAAAATTCCCTGACATGACCGTCCTCGGAAGCCATTGATGCTTGATCTCCGCCATCTGATTCCATATTCTGCCTTCCTGCGAAGAATCCGTCAGCAGAGATGCATAGGAATACATCGGGTACCATGCGCCGGGCGACGGGTTATCTCCCAGCATATCCACATAGGTTTTGCATCCGTATGCGGCAAAGCATTCCTTTACGTCCTGCGGCAGCGACCGGTAGAATTCCTCCGGCTGATACTCCGGTTCATATGCATTGATTCCATCCGGAAGGATGCCCTCTTTCCTCGGAAAATAAGCATAGGTACAGAATTCCGATATCGCATAGCCGTCATTGTCATGCTCCCTGCGCTGCGCATCCGTAAGATAATACTTCCCGTCTTTGTCAACGCTGTAATCCGTTCCCTGTATGCCCCAGAACCGAAGTGTCTGAATCTGCGGGTCCAGCAGGTCATTGATAAACTGCAGCGCACCCTTTACATCCCTGCACGAAACAGTTACGGAGATTCCGTTTCCGACATCGATCTCATTCTGAATGGAAGTATGCCACTGACTGCGCACTCCTTCTTTCAGCGTAACCGGAAGCGGGACATAATTGCAGCCCTGCGCCGCAAGATTCTGCTTTCCATATGCCTCGACAATGTTGTAATGAAAATCCCACCACTGATCCACCATACCCAGCACTGCGCCTGTGGAGAGTTTGGAAATATATTCATCATAGGTCTCCGTAAAAGACTCCGGATCAATGATACCCTTCTGATATTCTTCATTCAGCTTGCGGAAATAGCTTTTGGCGGTCGCCGTTGTATTATAGTCAGTCACCTTATGTGATTCCGGATCCACGATACAGCATCCGTCATTCGGATAGCCGTCCAGAAACTGCGGTGCATTTTCCAGACAGAAATACTTCCAGTCGTCACACAGAATCGTGTAGGGAATATTGGATGTCACCCCGTCTTCCATCAGCGGATGTGCCTTCTGATACTCCTCCAGAAGATCAAAATACTGATCCAGCGTTGTCACTTCCGGATAGCCAGCCCATTTCAGCACACGTGTCTGCATCCAGAAAGCTTCTCCGTTGTGAATTGTATCCTGCCTGTTTCCTCCGGATACGCCAAACTGCGGAATCCAGTAGATATGTCCGTCCTTCATGCGAAGCGTATCCCATTCCGCATCGGTAAGATAACTGCGTATATTGGGATAATCATCCCAGTATTCATCTATCGGGATCAATGCGCCTGCTTCATAGAGTTCCTGTCCTCCGGAAATAAAATCCGGATAGCTCTCATCTGCAATGCAGGACTTTATTGCATCGTCAAAATTTCCTTCCAGCCAGCTTTCGTCACATTCCGCGCCGGTCTTTTCCGCAATCAGCGCCTTCACTTTATTGTCTGCATCCAGCTGATTTCCGGTGCTGTTAAAAAAACCTGTATATTTCCGGACTGTACCGCCCTGATTATTTGCATCGTAATAATGAATTGCTGCAGCCAAAAGGGCCACAGCTGACACCAGAACGGTTACCACCACTCTGGCTGAAATACTTCTTTTTTTCATCTGATTTTCCATATCCTGATTATAATTGGAATCCCTGACTGCATCAAGAAATATGCAAAAGAACGGACTTTTTTCATAAATAACCGGAACATAAATCAAATCGGTCCCGGAATGAATAAACTGACACAGACAAAAAGAAGATCATGCGCTGTTCTGCATGATCTTCCACTGTAAACGGTAATCTGACCTTATTCCTTGACGCCCCCAAGGGTCAGTCCGGTAACAAAATACTTCTGCAGAAACGGATAAATACAGATAATCGGCAGCATGGTCAGAATGGTGGCCGCTGCACGGACCGAGGTCGGTGTTACCGCACCCGATGCATTCTTCATCGCTTCCACGGAAGTTCCCTGATTGGTTACGGAAGAAAGCAGCTTCATCAGTTCGTACTGCAATGTGGTCAGGTTGGCACTCATGCGGTTATACAGCATGGCATCAAACCAGGAATTCCACTGTCCGACCGCCACAAAGAGTGCTACTGTTGCATAAACCGGCTTGCAGAGCGGCGAAATAATCTTCAGAAAAATCTCTGTATAACCGGCGCCGTCGAGCTGCGCCGACTCTTCGAGTGAGTCCGGAATGCCCTCCATATAGGTCCGGATGACCAGCATGTTAAAGGCATTGAGCATTCCGGGAACAATATAAACCCAGAAACTGTTGGTCAGGTGCAGTCCCTTGAACAGAAGGAACACCGGGATCAGACCGCCGTTGACATACATGGTAATAACCCAGAACAGCGAGAGCTGTCTCTTGAACATGAATCTTTTCCTGCTGACGATGAAAGCCAGAACTGCATTGGCTGCAAGGCAGGTCAGGGTACCGATCACGGTTCTGGCAACCGTAACGATCGCTCCCGTCACCAGATTGTCCTTCTGCAGAACCGTCGAATAGTTCTTGAAGGTCCATCTTCTCGGCCAGAGATAGATTCCTCCCCTTAAGGCATCCGTTCCGTCATTTAAGGAAATGGCCAGTGTATTAATGACCGGGTATAAGGTAATGATCACAAACAATGCCATAAAAATCGTGTTGCAGATGATAAATGTCATGTCTGCTGCAGATCTTTTTTTTCTCTTTTTCTTCATCTGAATACTCATTTTCATTCCGCAGCCTCCCTTAGAATAACCGTTCTTCGCCATTGCGTTTTGCAATCTGATTGGCAATGACAATCAGTATGATGCTCACCAGACTCTTGAAAATACCTGCAGCAGTACCAAGTGCATAATCGCCCTGGCTGATGCCCCACTTCAGTACATAGATATCAATTGTCTGTGAAACGCTCTGCACCAGACCGTTTCCAAGAAGGTACTGTATCTCAAATCCTGCGTTCAGAACATTGCCGACACTCATCAGCAGCAGGATCATAATTGTCGCTCTGATTCCGGGCAGTGTAACATATTTGATTCTCGCCCAGCGTCCGGCGCCGTCAATTGCCGCCGCTTCATAAAGGGATGGATCGATTGCCGTAATTGCCGCCAGATAGATAATGGCATTCCATCCGGTTTCCTTCCAGACATTTGCAAACGCCACGATCGGCCAGAAATATCCGGGATGTGCAAAAAAATCTACCGGCTGCTGTATCATGCCGAATCTCATCAGCATCTCATTTACAATTCCCGTACCGGAAAGTGCATCATGCAGAATTCCCGTTACAATGATCCAGGAGAGGAAATGCGGCAGATAGGAAATCGTCTGAACCGTTTTCTTGGCTCCTTTTGCAGTAATTTCATTCAGCAGAATGGCGAACACAATCGCCATGATGAATGTGACTGCCAGATTGATGACACCCATGGCAAGGGTATTTCTGATGACACGGATAAAGGTGGCATCGGAAAAGAGCTGCTGGAACTTGGCCATTCCCACGAACTGTGAGTGAAAAATTCCGTCTTTGGGACGAAAATTTTCAAATGCCATTGCCCATCCGGCAAGCGGAAGGTAACAGAAAATCAACCCGTAAATGACAATCACAGCCGACCAGATCAGCAGCACCTTCTGGCGTCTGACTTCTTTCCATGTAATCTGTACTTTCGGTTCTTTTATTTTCGTCTTCGCCATAACTACTCCATAAAAAGGAGGCAGACAAACAAGCGCCTGCCTCCGGATTTTTGTTACCAATGATCAGTTACTGTACTTTGCTGCGTCTGCTACACGTTTCTCCAGCTCTGTCTGAGACTCGCTTAAGAAGTCCTGCGGATTGCATGCATTGTATGCTTTCATATATTCATTCCAGCCGTCTTCGAAATTGTCGGACATAACAACCTTCGGCAGGTACTGATGCTTGCATTCACCCATCTTGGTCCATGCGGTTCCGCCGGGTGTTGCCGTTGTCAGTGAGCCTGAGAAGGACCACATCGGATACCACGGACCGGGTGCCTCGCAGGTACCGATCATCTCCACATAAGTCTTGACGCCATATGCATCAAAGGTATCCTTTACATCCTGCTGCAGACCGTCATAGAACTCACTTGCCTGTCCGTCAGGCTTCATTGCATTCTTGCCGTCCTTGCTGGTACCGTTGTACTGCGGGAAGTAGGAATAGGTGCAAAGATGTGATGCCTTATATGCAGTGTCGGAGCAGTTCGTACGTTCCTCCGGAGTACGGTAGAACATGCCGTCCTTGTCCACTTCGTAATCTTTACCCTCAACACCCCAGAAACGAAGGTTGTGGTTATCCTGATCCAGAAGATCATTGATAAACTGCAGTGCACCGTCTACATCCTTGCAGCTGGTCGTAATGGAAAGACCGGCACCATTGTTGAATGCGCCGCCGGAGCAGTGCCATCTGTTCTGTACACTCTCGTCAATTGTGATCGGAAGCGGTACATAATCACAGCCCTGTTTATCAAGACCCGCCTGCTTTAATGCATCGTTCACGTTGTATGCAAAATCCCACCACTGATCGATCATACCGAGTACACGTCCGGTGGACAGCTTTGCAATATATTCATCATAGGTCTGTGTGAAGGACTCTGAATCCACAATGCCCTTCTTATATTCTTCATTCAGCTTCTGGAAATACTTCTTGGCTGTTGCGGTTGTGTTATAATCCACAATCTTCGGATTCTTCGGATCATCTGCATTGACAATGACCGATCCGTCATTCGGATAGCCATCCAGGAACTGCGGTGCATTTTCAAGACAGAAATATCTCCAGTCATCGCAGAGAATCGTATACGGAATGTTCTTTGTTCCGTCTTCCATTGCCGGATTGGCGGCATTGTATTTTTCCAGAAGGTCAAAGTACTGATCCATGGTTTTGATCTTCGGATAGTTCGCCCACTTCAAGACTCTGGTCTGAATCCAGAATGCTTCATCATTATGTGTACAGGTCTTCTCTTCCCCGTTGATGTTGGAGAACTCCGGAATCCAGTAGATATGTCCGTCATCCTGACGCAGCTTGTCCCACTCTTCTGCGGTGAAATAATTCTTGATGTTCGGATATTTATCAATATAATCGTCCAGTGCCACCAGTGCGCCTGCCTGATACAGCTGCTGCGTACCGTCTCCGCCGTCGATAAAGTCAGGATATTCTCCGCCTGCAATCAGTGTTCCGACTGCTTCCTGTGCAGTCTGACCTGTCAGCCATGTCTCCTTGACCTTAACTCCTGTTTTCTGTGCAATCAGATTCTGAATCTCATTGTCATCATTGATCTCAGTTCCGGGTGTTGCAAAGAACGCTGTAAAATTCTTCACCTCTCCGTTTGCTGATGCCCCCGATGTGCTGCCTGCTGCAGTTCCCGCACTGCCGCCTGATGCTGACGTTCCTGATGCTGCTGCGCTTCCGCAGCCGGCCATCATGGATACAGCCATTGCTGCTGTCAGAAACAGACTGATTAACCTTTTCCTTTTCATTCTGGAAATACCTCCCTTTCTTTGATACTACCCATTCTAAAATTTCGGGCAGATCAGATAAACGGAGAGATTATAGAGAAACACCCGACAAATTTTGAATAAAAAAAACCGCAGCATTTATTTCACTGCGGTCTGTTTCCTGTATTTGGCCGGTGTACAGCCCTTGGCTGCGATAAACCGGTTTACAAAATAATCAATATCGTGATATCCTACCTGCTCTGCAATCTGGTAGATTCTGTCATCTGTCTTTTTCAGAAGCCTTGCTGCCTGCTCGATCCGGATTCCATTCAGATAATCCTTGAAGGACTGTCCATACTGCCTGTGAAAAAGCTGTCCCAGATATGCCGTGTTGATATAGTATTTCTCACTGAGATCCTTCAGTGTCAGATTCTCTGCATAATGTTCCTGTATTTCCCGTTCCACTTCACTGATCACGCCTTTGGACACTTTCCCCCGCAGCTGCATCAGATAATCACCATAGGTACAGGCAAATCTGCAGAAATGCGCCTTGCTTCCGCGCAGAATTCCCTTTTCCGATGTATTTTCACTGATCAGACGCAGGATTTCTTCCTGATTTACGCCGCTGTCCTGCTCCGTTGCCAGGTGCACCAGATAGAACAGCAGATAATTGATGTTCAGATTCATCATCTTCTCTGAAACGCCCAGTCTCTGCATTTCCTGATAGAAAGAATCTGCCGCCTTCATGATATCCGCATGATTATTTTCTTCAATCGCATGCAGCATTGCATCAAGGCTTTCCTTGCAGAGTACTGTCTTTGCAGTATTTACCTGAATGTCCTCTTCATAAATACAGATTTCCTTCTGCTCCTGAAACCCCAGGCAGGATCTTAAGATACAGGCTGAGCTGTAGGATTTTGCAATCTCCGCAATGTCCTGCACCCTTTTACCCGCAATCATGATGACCGGCAGATTCACAATGCCCTTGATAAATTCCAGAAAGCTTCTGAAGTATTCCTGCTCCGAAAGTTCTGCTTCCTCTGCCAGGCAGTCGCAGTAAACAAAACCGATATCATAATCCTCTCCGGACACATCCATGATACAGTGCGCGGCATCCGGTTTTAAGAATTCACTGCAGGCATCCTGTATCTTCTTCTGGCAGCTTCTTTTTTCCTCATCTGTCAGTTCATCTTCTGCCTGCCCGGCCTTCATACGGAGTTCGATATACCGGATTCCTGCAGACAGACGCATATGGCTGGAGATATAGGCAAAATCTGCTTCATCCGCCCTGCCCTGTACCAGTGCAATCAGCTTTCTGGCCAGGTAGGCACGCTCATTACGCTGCGTTTCCTGCTGCCGCTGCTGCTGCAGATCTGAAAGTTCAGAGATCCGGTGCAACAGTTCAAGCAGATGTTCCTTCTGCACCGGCTTTAAGATATACTCCGTGCATTTATATGCAATTGCCTGCTGCGCATAGTTGAAATCCGCATAACCGCTCAGCAGCACGAACCAGGCTTCTGAAATATGTTCCGTACGTATCTTCCCGAGCAGTTCGATACCGGACATCACCGGCATTTTGATATCTGCAATGATAAGATCCACCTGATGTTCCGCCAGGAAGCCGAGTGCCTCCTGCCCGTCTGCTGCAGTCATGATGATTTCAAAACCCTCTTTTTTCCAGTCAATGAGCACCTTCAGTCCCTGCAGAATGAACGGTTCATCATCTACCAGCATCACCTTGAGCATTCTCACTACCATCCCTTTCCCGGATCTGTTCATGCATTACGCTGGAAAGCGGAATCCTGACTGTCACCGTCATTCCGACGCCTTCCTCTCCGTCAACGGTGAACGATGCACTGTTGTCCGATATCATCTTAAGCCGCAGGCACGCATTGACGATGCCGATCCTGCCTTTTGCACGGATCATCTCAATGCTGGCATTCTGCATCCGGCTCTGCAGCTCCTCCATCTCCGGCTGTGACATTCCCATTCCCGTATCCTCTGTTTCCATACACAGCTGCCCGTCCTTTATGCCGATCCGCACGAAGATCCAGCCGGGCGCTGTCTTACTTTCAATTCCATGCACACATGCGTTTTCCACAAAGGTCACGATGGTCAGCTTCGGAATCCACAAAGACCCGCACTCCGGATCCACATGCAGTTCATCAGACAGGCGGTCTCCGAATCTGTATTTCTGAAGCTCCAGATAGGCAGACACAAAATCCATTTCTTCCGAAATTTCCACCATGTCCCTGCTCAGATCCACATACTGCCGCTGCATGACGGCAAGCTTTTCCACCATGGTTGCGGTTTCTGTCTCTCTTTTTAACAGGCTGTGCATCCGGATGCTCTCGAGTGCATTGAACAGAAAGTGCGGATTGATCTGGCTGTGCAGTGCCAGAAGTTCCGCATTCTGCTTGGCCACCAGAATATCCTGCTCATGAATCCTGTTTTTATACACCTGCTGAATCAGCGAATTGATCCGCTGTGCCATACGGTTATAGCTGCGGATCAGATTGCTGATCTCATCTTTTCCGGTTGTCTGCGGCAGTTCCCGGAGATCATCTCCGTCCGCCTTTTCCATGGTTGCGCTCAGGTTGGTAATCCGGACAATAAAGGAGCGGTTCAGTTCCTTCATCAGTACGAGCGGAAGCAGAACATTGATCATGATCAGAAACAGAATTCCCGGCAGATGATTTATAATCGAGCGGAAGATTCTGGTCTCCGGTTTTACCACACAGATTTCAAGGTCCGCGCCGTACAGCTGCATCTTCTGTGAGAATCCGATCCCTCTTTTATCTGAAAGCACGGCAAAATCCTGACTCTGATTGGAATATGCGCCATTGGACAGCACAATCCGGTCTCCGTCACAGATATATACCGTCATACGGTAATTCATCGCGGACAGATTCCGTATGATCGTCCCGTAATCCATACTGATTGCCAGAACCTTTTCATTCGTCGCACCCTGATAAAAATTCAGTTTCTGAAGAAACAGGACCTTACGCTTTGGTGCAACTGCGGGACTTTTACTGTTATCATACTGGAAAAAAAGGGCTCTCCCGCCCTGTGCCTGCTGCAGTGTCTGATACCATGCACTGTCTCTTGCCTGCGCAATCCTGCTCACATTTCCGCCTTCCACCACGGTCGGATTATCTGTATAAAGCGTAAACATCAGATGATCCATTCCGAAGCGGTCAGACAGAAGCGTATCCATAAACAGCTTCTGATAGGCGTCCACATACTCCAGATTGTCGGCATATTTCTTGTCCAGGAAATCTTCGATGTACTGACTGGCATAGATATTTTTTCCAAGGCTCGCCGCATAATCCACGCTGTTATAGAAACTGTTCTGCACCGCATTGGCAACATTCTCCATCTCATGCTGCGAAGCTCTGCGCTCCGAATTACCGATGACATAGACAATATAACTGTCCGTAATAACCAGCGGCAGCAGAACACACAGCATATAAAACAGATAAAACTTGTTTCTGATTTTCAGATTGTCTGTGAAATTTTCAATTCTGTGCAGTAGTTTTCTCACCATATCAGAACTGAACGGTCAGCCCGCTGCTCTTTGTACCTGTCAGAAGCGCAGTGCGCTCATCCGGCTGTCCAAAGCCGGCGTAGATATGTGCGCCTGTTCCTTCACGGACCGTTTCTCCCTTTTCATTTACAACGCAAAATGCCTTCTGCGGTATCCTGATCTGCGTCTTTTTCTGTTCTCCCGGCTGCAGTGTAATTCTTGCATATGCTGCCAGCTTCGGATTCCTGACTTCATCCGGTGTTCCATCCACATGCACATAAATCTGGAGTACTTCTTCTGCCGGCATGCTGCCCTGATTGACAGCTTCCACCACCAGTGTCAGCTCTCCTTCCTGTGACAGTAAAGTGCCATGCTCTGCCGTCTGCAGACTGACAATCCGCGGCTTTCCGTAGCCGAGCCCGTATCCGAAGGGATAAAGCGGCTCTCTGTCCAGGAATCTGTAGGTTCTGCCCTGCATGGAATAATCCGTAAATTCCGGCATGCCTTCCAGATCCCGGTAAAAAGTCACCGGAAGCTTCCCGGAAGGGCATTCCTCTCCAAACAGGATTCTGGCCACATCAAGTCCTCCGCGGCCGCCCGGGTACCAGGTCTGCAGCACTGCAGCCGCCTTCTCATCTGAAAGTCGCAGGTCCATGGCACTGCCGGACATCATGCAGACAACCGTCGGCGTTCCTGTCTCCAGTACCTTCTCAAGAAGCACTTCCTGGGGTTTTGGAAGACGCAGATCCATCTTGTCTCCGGACGCATAGGCATTCCCCGCATCTCCCTCTTCGCCCTCAAGTGTCTCATCCAGTCCCAGACACAGGATGACCACATCCGAATGCTCTGCCACTGTCTGTGCCTCGCTGATCCGGTCGTTCGGTCTTGCAAGCGATTCCACACGGTCTTTGATTTTATCACTGCCCTGCGCATACAGCACGCGGATCTCTTCTCCGGCCGCAATTTCCACTCCGTCCAGAACCGTGATATATCCCGATGATGTTCCGTGATAATTGCCGATCAGCGCCCGTCTGCTGTTCGCATTGGGTCCGATGACACCGATGGTATGAATTTTCTGCCGGTCAAGGGGCAGAATTCCGTCATTCTTTAACAGAACGATGCTCTCTCTTGCAGCTCTTGAAGCAAGCGCCCTGTGTGCCCTGCTGTCGACTTCTTCAAAGGGAATGCTGTCATATTCCGTTTCTTCGAACATGCCCAGCAGATATCTGGTGGTAAACAGATGAATGGCCGCGCGACGGATATTTTCCTTCGGCACAAGACCTTCCTGATAAGCATCCACAATCTTCTGATAGGTACAGCCGCAGTTTAAGTCACAGCCTTTTTCAAGCGCCAGCTGCGCACTCTTTTCCGGTGTATCCGTGATCTTATGATTCTGATGGAAATCCTGAATCGCCCAGCAGTCCGATACGAAATGCCCCTGGAAGTTCCACCTTGTACGCAGTACCTCCTGCATGAGATATCCATGTGCACAGCAGGGTTCTCCGTTGGTTCTGTTATAGGCACCCATCACCGATTCCACCTGCGCATCCTTTACACAGGCTTCAAATGCGGGCAGATAGGTCTCCCACAGATCTTTCATGGAAGCCTTCGCATCAAAATGATGCCGCAGTGCTTCCGGTCCCGAATGCACGGCAAAATGCTTGGCACACGCCGCGGTCTTAAGATGCTGCCCGTTTCCCTGAAGGCCTTTGATGAACGGTACTGCGAGAGTGCTGATCAGCACCGGATCCTCTCCGTAGGTTTCCTGTCCGCGTCCCCATCTGGGATCACGGAACAGATTGACATTGGGTGACCATACGGTCAGCCCTTTATAGATATCGCGGTCTTCATGCTTTACCGCTTCATTGTATCTGGCACGTATTTCCGTGGAAATGCAGTCCCCGATCTCCTGCATCAGCTCCGGATCAAATGTGGCGCCAAGCCCGATCGCCTGCGGGAAAACCGTTGCCGTTCCGTTTCTCGCCGATCCGTGCAGGCACTCATTCCACCAGTTATATTCCGGCACTCCCAGCCGTTCAATCGCAGGTGCATCAAACCGCAGCTGCGATGCCATTTCCTCAATCGTCATCTGATCTACAAGTTCTGTCGCCTTTTTTCTGGCCTCTTCTCTGTTCATCTGCTGTATTCTCCTCCCAGTCCGCTATATTATTGCCACGCCCGTTTCCCGTTATTCCTATTCTACCTGCGCGGGCAGCAAAGCTCATTACATTCCTTGCGAACCGTTTGACAAAAATTGCCTTTCTGCTATACAAATTCAAAATTATCGTATAGAATGACGTCAGTGTCAAAAGTCAGAATTTATGACCTCATGAACTGGAGGGAAAAATGGCATCCTATCTGAACCATACACTTCGCTATGAACAGCCGGATCATTCCTACGAAATCAGAACCTTAAACGGCTCTCTCGAGGAAGTCAACTTCGTACCCAGATCACATGTCCGTATCTGGCGTAATGATCTGGACAGCGGTTATCCGCTTCACCATCATAATTCCATGGAGATCATCATCTGCATGGAGAATCAGTATGCGGTTATCGCAAACGGGGAAAAAATCACAATGAACGTCGGGGATATTCTGATGATCCCGCCGCATATGCTGCATGAGCTGATCTGCATGGGCCCGGGTGTCCGTTTCATTCTGCTGGTAGGTGTGGACATGTTCAGTTCACTCCAGGATTTCAATACCCTTGACCCTTTGTTTCTGCATGCCTACCTGTGCAATACTTCACTGCACCCGCAGATCTATCAGCGCGTTTATGCGCTGCTGATGCAGATCATTGATGAATATTTTACCGCACGGATTTTCTGGGAAACTTCCGTGTATTACCATCTGCTGGAGATTTTTACCGAAATCGGGAGGGAATCCTTTGAAGCTGCGCCGGCTGATCCGGCACTGACTGCAGAAAAGCAGCGTGAAAATTATGATAAGTTCGCAAGTCTTCTGGGTTATATCGATGAACACTACGCCGACAATATCACCCTGCAGCAGGCTGCAGATTACATCGGCTTTTCCAAGTATTATTTCACAAGACTGTTCCGGCAGCAGATCCATACCACGTTCTATGACTACCTGATTCATAAACGGATTGCTGCCTCTCAGGCACTTCTGTCCGGCGATATGACCATGACGGAGATTGCCTTCCAGACAGGTTTTAACAACCTGACCTCTTTCTGCCGGAGCTTCCGAAAATACACGGACTGCTCGCCCAGTGAATATCGCCTGCGGCTGCGCGGCGGCCATGAATGGAAATCATGACCTGCGCTGCTTTTTTCTGAGACGCTTTTTTTCATACATTTCATTGTCTGACTGACGCATGCATTCCTGAAATGAAATACCTGCGTCTATGGTCGTCGTATAAACGCCAATGGATGCCTCCACAACGAAATGTCCCTTATTGCTGTGATTGAGCGTCTCCAGTTCCTGCTCGAGCTGCTGCTCAAGATGCTGTGCCTGCGCATATCCGCCCATGAGCAGAATCAGAAATTCATCACCGCCGGTTCTGGCCGTGACCGTACCCCTGGGTACTATACGCTGAATGGTTCTGGATATGACACAGATTGCACGGTCACCTTCCTCATGTCCGAAATGATCGTTGATAAACTTAAGTCCGTCCAGATCCACGCTGATAAAGGAAATCTCCGTATGCGCCGCAGCCCATTCCGGCCAGTTCTTTTTCAGTGCTCTGGCAAGTCCTCTTCTGTTATTGAGCTGGGTCAGATAATCCGTAATACTGTTCTTCTCATTGCGCTGCATCAGTGCCTGAATCCGCTGATGTGCAAAATACTCATTGATTGTCAGGGCAATCGTCAGATTCCAGTCAAAATAGAACATTCCGATTCCGTCCTCCGGGCGCCGGAAGCTGACCGCTGTATAGCCAAAGGTACTGGCTCTGTCATGCAGCATGGTAAAGTAATAGCTCACCGGACCGTTTTCCTGCGCCGTGTACGGCAACAGCTCCTGCCGCGGAAACGGATCACTCTGCGTCTTCTGGAATTCTCCATTCTCCCATCGCAGGACCGCTTCTGCCTCTGCAGGAAGTTCCCTCTGAAATGAGGGAATGCCGTTCATGTCATGTATCCCGGTCAGACACAGATAGAACCGGTCGAAATTACCGATCAGCGGAAGATTTCTGCAGATCATATTCATCATTTCTCCGAAATTGCGGCAACCGGCCATATCGATCTTGAAGTAGGTATTTCTGGTATGCTCTTCCATCAGCGCCGCATACTGCTCATAATGATTCTGTCTGTCCTGATTGGACTGTACAACATTGCGCGCAAGGCACCCGCAGCTCTCCCTGTAATAAATCCGTGAAGGAACGGAAATATATTTTTCCCTGCTGCGTCCGTGAAGCAGATCGTCAATCAGATGAATCGTCTCCGCTGCCATCCGCTGATAGTCTGCCGAGACAGTCGTCAGCGCCGGCTCAATTTCTCTGGACTCCGGGGCATTGTCAATTCCGCTGACCTTAAGGTCCTGCGGCACCTTTACCCCATGCGCTGCCGCCGCGTCGCACAATGCTCTTGCCATGAAATCATTGGCACAGATCACCACATCCGGACGATGGGAAAGATCGGAAAAGAAATACTGAAAGGCTTCTTCGCCCTTGTTTTTCCACAGGTCACCATAAAAAACAGAGTTCTGATACACCGGAAGCCCGAATTCTTCCATGGAATTCAGATAGCATTCCAGGCGTCTTCCACTGTCATAATGATCCCGAAATCCGGACATAAAACTGATGTTCCGGGCCTTATGCACTTCCTTGAAATGTCTGACCAGCTCGCGGATCGACTCATTGGCATTACTTAAGACCCCGTAAAAGGAATCTTCCTTCTCACGAAAAGTGACAACCGGGCAACTGGCACGGCTTTTAAGCGCTTCTACCAGTCTGGAGCGAAACGTCGCCCGGTCATAGGTATCCAGCGCTACCACCACTGCATCAAACTGTTCAATCGGTGCAAAATCGACAATAATATCCCCATAGACATCATATGTATTCTCCGATTCACGGATTTCATAGGATGTCATAAAGGCAATATTATAATCATAGTGCTGCGCATTCTCAATGAGCGCACGGCACAGATTTCTCTGAAATTCAAATTCAGCACGGTTTAAAAATACGCCGATCGTTTTTTTCCCATTATGGAACATAATTGTCTCCTCAGAATAATAACATTATTATATGACCTGCGTTAACGATATACAATATATATTATAATTCCGGAGACAACATCCGCTACCATCAGCAGTGCCAATGTGCAAAGTGCCGTGTGAATGCCTGCGCTCTGTGATATACTGCCTGTCAGTACGGAAATAACGGCACCGCCAAGGCCTGTGGATGCTGTGATCAATCCTGTAACCGTCGCAGTTCTGCTGCCTGCAAAATCCATTGACCTCGCAAGAACACAGGGATATATCGCGCCACTGCAAAAACCAAGAGGAATACTGAGG
>CAYMBY010000153.1:0-19688 GCA_964388815.1 uncultured Butyrivibrio sp.
GATAATCAAAATATCCGGTCCAGTCAGAGCCAACCGTAAAGATATCAATTCCATACTTCTGAATATCTTCAATCTTCTGCCCTTCATGGTCTTCAATAATGATTTCATCAGCAAAGCCTGTCTTCCTGACATTTTCGATCCGTTCCATAATCGGATCAATCACGTTGATCTTGCCCCTGCCCTCATCAAAGTGCTCAGTGGTTACACCAACGATCAGGTAGTCCCCCAGCTCTTTGGCACGCTTTAACAGTTTATAATGTCCTTCATGAAACAGATCAAAGGTTCCGTACGTAATTACCTTTTTCATCTGATTTTCTCCTGTAGTGGCTGATTTTTATAATAATTATACCATTTCTCCCTATATTTTTCAGAAGATTCATGCAATTTAACCAGAAAATCCGTTTCTTTTCCCCAATCTTTTTCCCGGTCAAAAGACCTGTGCTATACTGTCTGTTAAGAAGCAACCATCCCAAAACCACTTATCCACAATTCAGGAGAAAAACACATGACAAATCCACAGAGTTCAGATATTTCCACACGCCTGATCGGGGCACACATTTCCGCTTCCGGCGGATATATGGCAATGAAGGAGCGGGCGGAAAAGCTCGGGGCGAATACCTTTGCCTTTTTTACCCGAAATCCCAGAAGCGGCGCGGCACTTGCCTTTGACGCGGCGGATGCGGCGGCCTTCTGCCGTTATATGAAAGAGCAGAACTTCGGCCGGATTGTCGCACATGCGCCTTATACCATGAATCCGTGCGCTGCAAAGCCGGAGCTGCGTTCCTATGCGGCTTCCATGTTCGCTGAAGACCTGGTCCGTATGGAAGCCACGCCCGGTCAGTATTATAACTTCCATCCCGGCGCACACGTCAGCCAGGGAGCGGAGACCGGCATACGTCTGACGGCAGAGATGCTCAATCACTGCCTGAAACCGGAGCAGACCACAACGGTTCTGATTGAAACCATGGCGGGGAAGGGAACTGAAATCGGAAGAACCTTTGAAGAAGTACGTGCCATCATTGATCAGACGGATCTGAAAGATCATGTCGGTGTCTGCATGGACACCTGCCATGTATGGGACGGCGGCTATGACATCGCAGGCCGCCTGGATGCTGTACTGGATGAATTTGACCGCGTCATCGGCCTTTCCAGACTGAAGGCCGTTCACTTAAACGACAGCTGCAATCCCCTCGGCGCACATAAGGACCGTCATGCAAAGATCGGAGAAGGCTGTATCCGGACAGACGGTGAAGATGGAACTGCAGCTTTTGCCCGCATTCTTCATCATCCTGCACTGCAGGGACTTCCCTTTATTCTGGAGACGCCCAATGATGAGGCCGGCTGGAAAGCCGAAATTGAACTGCTGCGAAATCTGTAACGAAGGCAGCGGCTGCCAGCAGTTCACCGCTTTTCCCGCTTCACTGCTTCCCTTCCATTTCCTTTTTCAGGCGTTCCTTCATCCGTACCTTTTCTTCATACAT
The DNA here is from genome assembly GCA_964388815.1 of uncultured Butyrivibrio sp. Taxonomy (GTDB): domain Bacteria; phylum Bacillota; class Clostridia; order Lachnospirales; family Lachnospiraceae; genus Butyrivibrio. The sequence continues at coordinate 1,482 of CAYMBY010000153.1, forward strand.
CTGCTGATCTGCCATGGAAAACAGGCGGTCAAACGGAATCTTGTCATTGCCGGTCATTCCGGCATAACCGATTGCAAGAGAGATCCGGTACGGTCTGGTCGCCCGGTCATTGAATTCTTCCATTGTCCTGTTGATATCTGCAATTGTATCCACGACATCCTGCTCATGCACGCCGTTAAGGATGATGGCAAATTCATCTCCGCCGACACGAGCCAGAAACGCCGGTCTTTCCGCCGTCGCCTTTTTCAGCGCAGTCGCAGTCCTTGCCAGTGCTTCATCGCCTTCCTTATGCCCATAGGTATCATTGATTGCCTTGAAGAAGTTCAGGTCTATCATCAGAATGTACATTGTGGTTTCGCCGTGCAATGTACCTGACTTCCATGCGGCATAGTCGTCGAATCTGCGTCTGTTGTTGAGCCTCGTCGTAGCATCTGATGCGAAATCACCATTCTGGATATACAGATAGCACATGACAAGCGATACCGTCAGACAGATCCAGGTCGTCGGAACGCCATACATGAAAATCTCCAGAAGTGACCCCAGAAACGGCAGTCCCATATAAAGTGCGAGCATCCGGAACTGTCTCTTTTCATAGACATGCACATCGCGGGATTTCTCCATCGCTTTGATCACTGCCACGAAGACATAGATGAACGGCTGCATTGCCACAAGCAGATAGTAAGGTCCGCGCCGATAGACATTGTCCGCAGGGACATAGAAGATCCAACCCGTAAACAGGTTGGCAATCAGCAGGATCTGTCCGATGAAGACCGGAATGGAAAGCGCTGTGCGGTATTTTGCAGACGGAGTTCTGCCATATATTTTCTCATAACAGTAAAGATATCCATAGTAACAGGGCACCAGCGTTGACATCCAGTATGCCGTTCCCGCGGCGACATTCAGTAAACGTGCCCCCGGAAAAGCCTTTTTATCCACAATCCAGGTAATCGCATCAAAAAAGAGTACAACAATCAGGGCCTGAACAGACTTATGGAACATTTTCTGCTCCTCCTGCGAAAACGTACGGCTACCTGTTGTCAGAAGAAGGATCAGAATTACTATGGCAAAGATATCAATTTCCACATACAGAAATGTATTGATGAACTCCATTCCCATACAGTATGCCCCGTGTCATTTTCTGACTTATGAGACCATTGCTGTTACCGCTGTCATATACTGATACAGCTGCGGATAGTATTGATTCAGCTGTGTTCCGTTACAGAGATACTGAAGATACAATTCTGCAAAAAATTCTTTGGAACTGCTCGCAGCATAGCTTCCGAATTTATCTCCGTATGCCTGGTATATTGCCTTAAAACCATCTGTAGAAGAAAGATTTCCCAGATCATCATCAATCGCATGTCCCACCTCATGTGCAATTGCTGTCCATGCGTTATCAAGAACATAGATGGTTCTGGCAGTACTGGCCGTCTTTTTGACAACCTTGTTTCCTTTTTTGGTTGTACGTGTGGTGGTCACCGTATTATAAAAACCTGCAACATTGTCTGAACTGAAACCTTCCACAGAAGACTTCCGGTCTTCTGAAATCACGTGAATCGAAACGCCCCGTTCCGAGAGCATCTGCAGCACATTCGCAGGCAGAAGTGCCATCACTTCATTGGCGTAGGCGATATACTGTGCTCTGCAAAGAGAATAGTCCACAGGATAATTCACCGCCGGGAGCGTCTTCGCAGGCATCATCTGAAAATCCTGCAGTGTAAAAGAATCAAACGTCGCCGTTCCTGCCGCTGCATAGGTAATCACTCCGTAATCAAAGCAGGTAACCTGCAGTCCTGTATCATATGTTTTATAATGAACATTGGAATCTCCGGGATCATCCGTCAGCGTATAATGTCCCTGTGCCAGATGATATGGAAAATCACCCGTTGCTGCCTGTGCCTGCACAGCGCTGCAGGACAATACTGCCATTACCAGAATGGCTGACAGTACTCTCATCCAGTTCTTTTTCAATGCCTTCATCAATGCAGAAGCACCTCACTTTCACGGGTGATCAGATTATGATCAGATTTATCATTTGTATCTGATTGTATTCAATTAATATCATTATATCACGGCTGAGATTTTCACTCAATCTTTTTCAGATCCTGCTCAGTCCATGGACAGTTCATAGCGGTTTCCGCCCTTCTGCTTGGCAAGATAAAGTGCCTGATCCGCCTGTGCAAGGCACTCCAGTATGCTGACATGCCGCTGCCCGGGTTCATGACAGCAGATTCCCTGGCTGATTGTGACGTAGCTTTCCACTCCGGAATTGATATTGGGAATATTTTCCTTCCTGACCGCCTCCAGAAGCCCTGCTGCAAATTTTTCTGTTTCTTCCGGCGTCTTATCCCTGATAATCACGACAAATTCATCACCGCCATATCTGGCTGCAAAAAAGTGTTCGTCCGCTGCCGCCTTCCGGAGGCATTTCCCCAGTATTCGCAGGCAGTCATCTCCTGCCAGGTGTCCATAAGTATCATTGATGGATTTAAACTGATCAATGTCCAGTATCTCTATGGCAAAGCTGCTCTCTGAAAGATCCGGCTGCGAAAACATTTTTTCCATGCGATCATCAAATGCCATCCGGTTCGGAATTCCTGTAAGTTCATCCATCCGCGCTTCCATTGCCAGTTTCTGATTTTCCAGCAGAATCTTCTGCTGTGCCTTATGCATATGATAAATCCGTTTATGCGTTTCCACTGTATTATGAATATTATTGCAGGTCTGCCGGAGCTTTATAGATGACAGTTCAAAATAGGAAACGCAGTATTTCTGTGCCTGCGCGTCTTCCCCCAGCCATCTGCAGCATCTGATCAGCATTGCACACACTGCAGCCTTCATATAATCCGTAAATCCGGGGTCTTCCATGATTTCCTTAAGACGCATTGCATAATGCGCTGTTCTTTCCCGCTGTCCACACTTCATAAGCAGTTCATAATAATTCCGGTATTCAAGATAATATTCTGAATAAGGAGACTGATCTGCCATTTTCTCAAGTTCTTCCATTACCCCGGCTTCTTTTTCAGGATCCCGCGTTTCTGCCTGAAAAAGTTCCTGCGCGCGAAACAAAAGCACAGCAAATTTCGGATAGCGTCTGCCGGCAGCTTCTGCCTTTGCAGTCAGCCGCTCAATCTCCTGTTCACATGCAGAAAGCCCCTGTGTCTGCCCTGTATGAAGCATACAGATTCCGGTCCATGCATACAGGTTGATCATCACATATAAAAGTCTCCCTGACCCTTCATCCTTCAGAAGCATCTCGCGGCTCTTCTGATAGATCAGCAGCGCCTCGTCATAAGCACCGTAGGAAACGTAAATTCCGCCGATGTTCTCACAGGCCATGCCACCCATGATGTACTCCCCGTGCTCCATCGCCAGATCCATTACCGTCATCAGATAATCAGCTGCCGCGTTATCATTTCCTTCCATGATCATGATCACGCCATAAAGGTTATACAGATACATCAGCATGCTGTAGTTCTGCGTATTGACAAGGCATTTGCCGGAAAGATCAGCATAATGCTCGGTTTCAGTCAGATTCTCCGTAAAAAAGAGGGCATTCGCAATATAGTAATAGACAATGCCCATTGTATCATCCGAGCCATCCTTTTTTGCCAGCAGAAGGGCCCGTTCCATATGTCTGTGCAGTTCTTCATCATCTGCACCATTGTATTTTCTGAGATAATCAAGCTCCTGCCTGAATTCCGGATCGTACTTTGCGAACAGATCTTCCATTCTCTGCCTCTCTCATCCCTGTCTCTTTTTTCAATGTTTTCCTGCATTCAATTATATCAGATATTATGCAAAGGGCACCCCCTTTGCATAATATTCTCTGCAAAAGGGATGCCCTCTTCATTACTTTTTACGTTGTTTATATTGCTTAATAATTATTCCATGTACCGTTCTGATAAATCATGCTGCCGGTCAGAGTGACCCCGGACTGCATGGAACCCGGATACTGATTGGTTCCGTCCGTGAAGATGACAAGCGGATCTGAAATGCTGTCTGATACTTCGTATTTGTAAATGCTGCCCGATACATTGGTCATGGCTACGCCCGGCCATGCAGCATTACGGTTGCTCTCATTACTCTTGGAATATACATAGCAGTATATTGTACTGCCCCATCCTGAAGGCTTGTCAATATAAGCAATATTGGATGTGGTTACAGTTCCTGAATATGTACTCCAGCTTCCGTTCTGATAAATCATACTGTCTGATGTCATGGTCAGTCCTGCCTGTCCGGAGGAAGGATACTGATTGCTGCCATCCGTAAACATGACTCTCGGATTCGTGATACTGTCCGAAATCTGATATTTATATACGCTGCCGGATACATTGGTCATTGCAATGCCGGGCCATGCAGCATTACGGTTGCTTTCATCATCTGCAGAATATACATAGCAATATAATGTACTGCCCCAGCCTGAAGGCTTTGACAGGTATGCTGTTCTGGTCTCTGTGACTGTACTTGCAGAGCTTGCCGCAGAACTGGAATCTCCTGCAACTGCCGTGTAGTTTCCCCAGCTTCCGTCTGCATAGATCATGTTACCTGTCAGTGACAGTCCTGCCTGTCCTGATGCAGGATACTGTGTCTTTCCGTCTGTAAACATGACCTTCGGGCTGGTAATGCTGTCAGAAACAGCATATTTGTAAACGCCGTCTGATACCTTTGTCATGGCTACGCCAGGCCATGCAGCATTACGGTTGGAAGCATTGCTGCCGGAATACACGTAACAGTATACCGGTGTACTCCATCCGGAAGGAAGCTTTAAATATGCCACATTTGATGTCGTTGTAACTGTTGATGAGGAGGTTCCGGGATCCACTATCGCTTTTGTATTATATACGACTGCAATTCCCGTGCTTCCGATCGAACCGCTGATCTTACCGTTTGCTACGGTAAAGGTATTTCCTGAAATCTGATCTGTATAGGTTCCTGCTGCCATCTTGTGTGCTGTTACACTGATGTCTGCATTTGTTCCGCTGCAGTTCACAAGAATTGCACCGCTTGTCCCTCTTTCACAGTAGGCAATGTTTCCTTCAGACGCCATATATTCAGTCTGACCGGCAAAAACATTGTGGAAAATATTCACCTTGCCGACTTCGCTGTAGGACCAGCCTGTAGTATCTGCTGTGCCCAGAATTGTGCCGGTGCTGTTCGGTCTTGCAAAATAAAGTCCCATTGCTGCATTTCTTGCTGCAACCAGTGCCCATGCCTTGTTGATATTTGCTGTAGATACACCGCTGGACTCATTATTTGCCCATGTATCATGAGATTCTGCCCACAGAACAAGTTTATCTGCTGTTGTACTCTTGCAGTAGGATGAAGAACCTGCTGCCGATGCATTGCCATTGTTTACATAATTTCTGAGATTATTACCCTGGTTATTATCTGTTACACTGATGTACTGTGTATAAGCACTGATCGGAAGCTTTCCTGACAAATCAGGCTGATCGAGAATCTCTCCATAGCAGTAAAGAGATATGCCACGGCTGCTTGATGCATATGTCTTTGCCGCATCAACAACATTCGGCCAGAAATCGCTTCCGCAGCCTGAACTGGAATCCTGCGGTGTTTCAATGTGCTTGGCTGCATCAAATCTGAAGCCGTCGGCACCTGCATCAATACACTCCTTGAGGTATGTCAGTACATATCCCTGTACCTTTGAGCTGGCTGTATTGAGATCCGGAAGACCGCCCATGCAGTACTGTGTGATGTTGTATCTGTTGGAATAATCAGAGATATTCACACTGATGTTATGCCAGCAGGAAGAATCATCTCTGAGGTCTGAAGGAATACTTGTAGACAGGTTGTTGCTGGTCTGATTGCCCATATGGTTGGCAACCACATCCACGATTACCTTCACACCGTCTTCGTGTGCCTTTGCACACATTGCCTCAAATTCTGACTTGGTTCCGAGTGCGCTGTTTCCTGTATTATCAATTGTAAAGGTTGCAGGCTGATAATACATCCACCATCTGTTTCCAACGGTAAGACCCACGGTGCTTTCCTTCGCCTGCTGAATCGGTGAAGTCTGAATTGCCGAATACCCCAGTTTGGCAATTGTATCCATGTTGGCCCTGATGTTGTTGTACGACCAGTTCCAGCATTGCAGAGTAACGCCATTCTGCACGTTGGACTGAAGATCTGCCGATGTTGCAATTGTCGATGTAACATCCGCATTTGCCGCGAATACCGAGAGCCTGGGCTGCATACAGGTTGCAAGTGAGAGCGCAACCAGCAGCGCCAGCAGTATTCGTGCAATTCTGCTTTGGTTCTGTTTCTTTTTCATTCCATCCTCCTTTTGTTTCGTAATATTTCGTAATTGGCCTTATTGTATATGCATAAAAATTCATCGTCAATTGATTTTGTGCGTATTTCACAGTTTTCTCTCTTTTTCACAGATGTATTTTTGGCTATTTGTATATTTTTATTTCAAAAGTGCGAAAGTTTTCGAAACTTTTTGTTGTGATTTTTATTCTTTGTTATTATAATCTGTTCAGAGGGGTGAAACTGTATTATGGTTTCTGGTTTCTTATATCTGAAGGGAGTATGGTATGGTTACGCTCAGTGATGTTGCACACAGATTGGGGATTTCTTCAAGTACTGTTTCAAAAGCGTTAAACGGCGCCTATGATGTTTCAGATGAACTTCGCAGTCAGATTCTTACAACCGCCGTCAGTATGGGTTATCTTTCCCCCCGCATGCGAAAAAAAGACAGCCATAAACTGGCTGTCTTAATTGAAAATACAGAATATACTTCCCCTGATTCCTTCGGATACGATCTGGTACTCGGGTTTCAGCACATGGCAATGCAGAACGGCTGGCATTCAGATGTTCTGCCTTTTTCTCCGTCTCTTCAGACACTTGATCCCTACGATACTTTCATGAAACATCGCGGTTACTCCGGCGCATTCCTGATCGGCTTCGCACTTCACGAAGACTGGATGCTGGGAATTGATCAGATACAGACTCCTGCTGTCCTGTTCGATAATTATGCCCAGAACAATCCGCATGTAAGCTATGTCGGAACTGATAACTATGAGGGAATCCATAAGTGCGTCAGTCTGCTTGTTTCTTCCGGTCATCGCAGAATTGCATTTCTGAACGGATCTGCGAACTGCTTCGTTTCCGCACAGCGTGCAGAAGCCTTCCGGCGCAGTATGGCCGAATTTCAGCTGCCTGTCCTTCCCGAACTCACCGGCAGCGGCTATTTTATTCCGGAAACCGCCTCCTGGTTTGTGTCCGGCTTTCTCCAGAATAAAGCAACTGCCATTGTCTGCAGTTCTGATCTTCTGGCACAGGGCGCCATCAGCGAATGTCTCCGCCTGGGTTTCCACGTTCCGGAAGATATCAGTATTACAGGTTTCGATGATATTCCGGTTGCCCGTGAAATGATCCCGCCTCTGACCACAGTCCGTCAGGACCGCCTGATCACCGGTGAATGCGCTTTCCACACCCTGATCTCTCTGATCAACCGGATTCCGATCAGCAAAACAATTCTCCGCGCAACACTGATGGAGCGTTCCACTGTAGCGCCCATCCGTTCCGCTTTTCTTTATCCCTGAAATACCCTATACAATTTCATCTGTTTTTTCCATTCCGTTTTTACTGTAGATAATCCGCAGTCTGAGTTCTTTGAAATCAGCATACAGTTCTGCATACTCTGCACCGTTCTCTCTTCTGATTCTGAGTGACTGTTCATTACTGTCCTTCAGAATAAAAGCACCGTCAAATGCCGGATGCGTATTGCGGAACTTCATAAGTTCAAGAAGCTTTCTGACTACCGGACGGCTGACCTGCTCTCTGATCTCCTCTTCTGTATAATAATGACGGTTGATATTGCGCCCCACCTTTGTTTCTTCCAGAAGTTTAAGGTCATTTTTTCCGGCCAGAAGTCCCACATAATAGACCTGCGGAATTCCCGGTGCAAAAAACTGAACGGCTCTGGCAATCAGATATTTGCGGTCATCATCACCAAGTGCCGAATAGTATGTACAGTTCACCTGATAAATATCGAGATTATTATATGCTGCGGTATTGTAGATCTTCTTCACATTTGCTCCGAGTTTGAAGATATCATCCTTGGTACGGATAATTTCCTCATCCGGAAGAAGATCCTTTACATCCACCACACCGATTCCGTCATGCGTATCGAGCGTCGTAAACTGTTTGCGCGGACATATTTCGAGCCAGTAACGCAGATATCTGCTCTGTCCGTAATACAGCGCATTAAGCAGCAGCATAGGCAGTGCAAAATCATACACATAATATCCCTGCTCTGCAATCTTCTGCTGCATGGTGTAATGTTCATGAATCTCCGGCAGAATGGTTACCTGATACGGCTCCAGATCATTTACTGTTTCATGAAGGATCTCCCATACATCGGGTTCTACGAAAAAACAGCTGCTTCCGGCCTTTTTGGTTGCATAGGCGAACGCATCCAGGCGGATAATGGAAGCGCCGTGTTCTGCAAGAAAGGAAAGATTTTCCCGGATAAATTTTCTGGCCGTATCCGATTTGCAGTTAATATCAATCTGTTCTTCATCAAAGGTACACCACACCTTTTCCGTTGTTCCGTCTGCAAAACGGGCGTCTGTATAGGGCGCACGCGGTTTCCGCTTATAAATGGCATCTACTTCTTCCTGCGTCGGCTCCCCGTTTTTCCAGAAATCCTTATAGCGGATAAAAAGATCCCGATATTCTGAAGCATCTTTTTTCTGCAGGAAATCCTGATAATAACTGCTGTGTGCTGAAATATGATTGATCATGTAATCATACATCAGGTAATAGTCTCTGCTCAGCGCCAGAATATCCTCCCAGCTTCCGAAGCTTTCATCTACCTTATGGTAATCGATCGGTGCAAAACCACGGTCCCCGCTGGATGGAAAAAACGGAAGAATATGTACTCCGCCGATTGCATCGCTGAAATATGTATTCAGTATCCTGTGCAGATCCTGGAGATTATGCCCCATGGAATCTGCATAGGTAATCAGCATGATTTTATTCTTAATCATTTTTCTCCTCATCTGTGCAGCAGCTTACTTGATTGCACCTTCTACCATTCCGGACATGATCTGTTTCTGCGCAAAGGCGAACAGGATCAGAATCGGAATCATGGCAAGGAATGCAGCTGTCAGGATCAGATCCCACTGTTTGACGAAGGATCCGAGGAAACTCTGTACGGCAATCGGAAGTGTCTTGATCTGTCCGTTCATGCCAAGTACCAGCGACGGCAGAAGGAAATCGTTCCAGATCCACAGTCCGTTCAGAATCAGGACGGTCATCTGTACCGGACGCAGAAGCGGGAATATGACTTTAAAGAAGGTCTGCTCCGGAAGACATCCGTCAATCCAGGCCGCTTCTTCCAGCTCATAAGGGATTCCCTTGATAAATCCGTGCAGAATGAAAATGGTCATGGAACCGCCAAAGCCCATGTAGGCAAAGATTATTCCGAAATAACTCTTCAGCATCGGAACACCTGTAAATACTGTGATTCCGCGAAATACTGCCAGGATCGGGAGCATAACGACCTGGAAAGGAATAACCATGGCGGCAACGAACAGCATGTAAATTGCCGCTGACCAGTTCTTTTTATTATTTCTGCAAAGCACCCACGCTGCCATACTGGAAAAGAATGTCAGCAGGATCAGTGATACGATGGTAATGAACATGGAATTGCCAAATGCTCTCCAGTAAGGGAAGTTGGAGTTGGTTGCCACCGAATGCATGTTGGTAAACATCTGCCCCCAGTTGGTCGGCAGTGACAGCGGATTACTCGTAATCTGTGTGCTGATCTTGGCGGAGTTGATGACCACCAGAATAAAAGGAGCAAGTACGATAATGGAAAGGATGATGCCTACAATCATTGCAACTGTACGTCTTCTTCTCTCTGCTCTCATTACAGCTCTACCTCCTTCTTCTTACTGATGCTGACCTGGGTCAGGGAAACAATCGCCAGTACGATGAAGAAGATTACGGCCATCGCCTGCCCGAGTGCATATTTATCATTGATAATGGAGGTATCATAAATATTCAGTGCCAGGAACTCTGTTGATTTCTTGATCAGGGATCCGTCTGCCAGTTTTCTGACCGGCGCACCGTTTGTAATTGCAAGGTTTAAGTCGAACTGTTTGAAGGAATTGACCAGTGTCAGGAAGATGGTAACCGTAAATACATTGGCAATCATCGGAATCTTGATCTTAAAGAGCGTTGTGATCCCGTTCGCACCATCCACGCTCGAAGCCTCCATGACGTCCTTCGGAATTCCCTGCAGTCCTGTCACATAGATCATCATGATATAACCGGCATACTGCCAGGTACTGACGATCAGAATGGCAAAAAATGCCTGATTGGCATCAGAAAGCATGGAAGCCTTTACGCCCGGAATCAGGACGAAGACCTTATTGAAAATAAACTGCCATACATATCCCAGAACGATACCGCCGATCAGGTTCGGCAAGAAGAACGCGCCTCTGTAGAAGTTCTTGCCCGGTACTTTTGATGTACACAGAAGTGCCAGCAGGAAGCCGACAATATTTACGGTAATCATGTTCAGAATCGTAAACAGAAGCGTAATCAGAAATGAATAGCCGAAGTGATTTTTGGTAAACATGGTGATGTAATTGGATACTCCGACAAATTTTGTCACCGTAACACCGTCCCAGTCCGTAAAGGAATAGTAAATACCAAGGACAAACGGGATCAGCACTGTCACCGCAAAAGTAAAAATCATCGGAAACAGAAATACAATGTTTACCACCTGTCTGTGTTTTTTCATGGGCATCCAGAACACGCCAAGGATCGTAAGAACGATTCCTCCCAGCAGCATGTACCCCCGGACACTGCTCTTACTGCCTGAAAAATCCATTACGAGTGAAAAAATCAGCAGCAGAAGTCCGACAACGAGTGTACCGGCCGCAAGCAATTTTCTACCTGTTGTATTCACACATATTCTCCTTTCTGTATTTCCGCTTATATTTGATTTCATCATTTGCGCAAATGTCGGACGGCCCTTTGACAGACCGCCCGACGATTATTTTTTACAAAAGATTACTCTGACTGAGAAATGCAGTCTGAAATCGCCTGTGCGATATTCTTTATAAATGCTGCCTTGTCATTATCCTTTGCATAGGATTCAAATACAGCGCCCAGATAGTTCTGTGCAATACCGGACGGCATATTGCTCCATGCCCATGAAGATGTCTTACCTGCATCTACATATCCCTTAAGACTCTGTGCAAGAGGAGTTGTCGGAGACTCTGTTGTGGTCTTATAAGGAGAAACCATGTCGCAGTCACTGATCAGACATTTCTGTCCTTCTTCACTTGTTGCAAGCCAGTCAAGGAATGCCTTGCAGGCATCTACATTTGCGCCATCCTTATATACACACCACCATGACGGGCAGTCAGCAAGGATGTTCGGCATATCCGCCTTTGTCCATGCCAGCGGGATCATACCGCTCTTGAAGGATACCTTATAGGAAGTATCGGAATCACCATACAGTGAAGGATCAATCCAGTCGCCCTGTGTGATAAATGCTGCCTTGCCTTCTGCAAAGAGCTTGAGCTGATCATCATAGGTTCCGGAAGTCAATACGGTAGGATCGGAATATTTATAGAGTACGCCGATGAAATCAGCAAACTCTCCCATTCTGGTCTCATCAATCTTGCCCTGCATCAGCTGATCATAATAGGTGTTATCTCCCTTTTCAAGACCGCCGGAGAGGTAATAACCGAAGATGTGGTTACCTGTTGACCAGTACATCTGTCCGGATTCTGCTGCAACTGAGCAGACAGCCTGCAGACCGAGGTCTGATTTCTTGGCATCAAGTGTCTTGAATGCATCTTCCAGTTTGGAAGCATTGGTCAGTGTGGTGGGATCAATTCCTGCCTTTTCCAGAATGTCTGCATTGTAGGTAATGCCATAACCTTCAATTGCATACGGGAAGCCGACAACTGTATCGCCATCCTTGAACGCAAAGTCTGTGTCCTTTACAAACGCACAGTCACTGAGGTCTGCACATTTGCCCTGCCATGTCTTGTAATCGCCTTCGCCGCCGATAACAAACATATCCGGCATACTGCCTGACTGATAATCGCTCTTTAATGTACCCTGGATATCAGCACCACCGCCGATGGAATCAATGACAACTTCCTGTCCGGTTTCCTTCTGATATGCAGCAGCTGCTGCCTTGAGCTGTGTATCAATCTCGATTTTGCCGTTTACCAGATGAATCGCTTCGCCATTCCCTGTTGCTGCTGCAGATGTTCCTGCTGCGGATGCTGTCTCAGTTGACGCACTCGCTGTGGCATCTGCTGCAGAAGTGCCTGCCGTACTTGTACTCGTGGTAGAGGATGAACTTCCGCATCCTGCCAGAAGTGAAGCGGCCATTGTACCTGCCATTAAAGCTGATAAAACTTTCCTTTTCATAAATATCCTCCTTTTTGGTATTCAGGTTCATACTCCAGCGCTTTCTTTTGCTAACTTTTGCGCATAAGGTATCTTATATTCAATAATATATCATCATTTATGCACAATTACAATAGCATATATCTTCTCTTTTCATATTTGTTTTATACAACATGTTGCTTTTTACCATATTTTTTCATTGTCTTATGGTAATATATTCATTGTTTTTACACTATCTCTTATTACCAGCTCCGTCGGAAGCAGTATTCTGGTTTTACTCAGATCCTCTCCACCGATTTCTCTGATCAGAATATCTACTGCAAGCGACCCTTTCTTCTCCACATCCTGATGAACTGTTGTCAGCATCGGTCTGCAGATTCTGCCCAGAAGATTATCATCAAATCCCGCAACCGAAATATCCTGCGGTACACGAATCCCGTTATTGATAAGTGCATTCATGATCGTCACGGCATAATAATCCGATGCACAGAAAAATGCCGAATACTGCGGCGCCTTCCGGCAGATTCTTTCCAGACTTTTCCCGGGCTGCTTTTCTTCCTGATTGATCTGCAGAAAATCCCTGTCGCTGACCGGTATTTCCGCTTCCCGAAGTGCTTTGCAATATCCTTCATAACGGATCAGATCCACACCGATCCGGTTATCCGCAATAAAGGCAATCTTTCTGTGCCCGCATTGAATCATATAGCGGATCATTTCACAGGTTCCCTGTTCATCTTCCAGTCCGACATTTGCAAACTGATCAAATTCCGGCAGAAAATAGCTGTCAATACAGACAATGGGATTCCTGTACTTTTCCTGCATTCTGACAGCATCATCCCCCTGCATTCCCAGCAGGATCAGTCCGTCCGCATTCCACGAAGACACCTGCTGCAGAATCTCTTCTATTTCATCGGAGATGTAAAGCATCATAAAATAACCTTTTTTCCGGATTTCAATTTCAATTGCACCCAGAAGCTCTGATACAAAGGGATCTTTGATGAAATTGGAATATCTGCCATATTTTGTCTTCATGGCAAGTCCGATAATCCTGGATTTGTTCCTTGCCAGATTACGCGCATTGATATTGGGCACATACTCACATTCCCTGAGCATTTCCTCTACCTTTGCGATCGTCTCCGGCGATACTTCTTTGGTTTTTCCATGTATGACATTGGATACAGTCGTTGTACTCATTCCCAGTTTCAACGCGATTTCTTTGATTGTAATCATAATTTTCCCATTTCATTTTTGTGCAATATGCACATATATTTTTAATTATTCGTATATCTTGTGCGCATAAGTAACTACATTTTCAATATACCACATTTCTCTGCAACAAAAAAGACATGTGCTGCAGGATTTGCAGACGCATGTCTTTTTCTTTTTTATTCTTATTCTTTTCAGCTGTTGGAAAGAATAATATCCTCAATCATATCCGCTGCATGTTCACAGGAATCAAAACACTCTTCAAGACGGCCATAGATTTCCTTCCAGATCATGATTTCCACAGGATCCTTACAGGTTTCAAAAAGAGTACTGATTCCATTAAAATAAATGGTGTCCCCTTCAGATTCAAGGCTGTTTACCTTGATGATCTTTTCCTTAATGGATTTGGATTTCTTGAAGTTCTCGAATTCCTCCACCAGTTCTGCCAGGCCCTCACAGCACCTGATCAGCATCTTGGTGAACTCCGGCATATCATCACGGATTTTCTGCACACGATACATACAGATCATCATCATGACTTCATCAATGCCGTCTACCACATTGTCCAGTTCATTCATCAGCGAAGAAATATCCTGACGTTCAATCGGCGGCAGAAATTCCGCTGCCAGATTCTCGATCATATTATGCTTTACATTATCGGATTCATGCTCGATTCCATGAATTTCGTTCATGCTGGCCTGTGCCGTTTCCGGTGAATATCCCGTTACTGCCTTGTCCAGTGCTTTCGCTGCCCAGGTTGCGCAATTGGTACAGTCTGAATATCCTTTGAAATAATTATAGTGTTTTTTCTTTCCCATTTTATGTTATCTCCTTTAAAAGACAATCATGAACAGCTTTGCCATCAGATACCCCAGAAGTCCGCATCCCGGGAAGGTCAGTACCCAGGTCAGTACCATATCCTTTACTACACCCCAGTTCACTGCCGATAACCGCTTTGCAGCGCCGACACCCATAATTGCCGTCGTCTTGGTGTGTGTTGTGCTGACCGGAATACCGGTCACTGATGAAAAGAGAAGACACGCTGCAGCCGCAAGATCTGCGGAAAATCCCTGATAGGTGTCCAGCTTTACCATATCCATGCCGACAGACTTGATAATCCGATACCCGCCGATAGATGTGCCAAGTCCCATCACAACAGAACAGAGCACCATCAGCCACAGCGGTACGATGAAATTCGATGCATCCCCGTTTCCGCTTGAAAGTGCAATTCCCAGCAGAAATACGCTCATAAACTTCTGCCCGTCCTGTGCGCCATGCATGAATGCCATGGCCACTCCGCCGAAAATCTGTGCCCCTTTGAATGCGCCGACCGTTTTTCTTCGGTCCGTATCCTTAAATATAAAGCCTACAATTTTTACAACCACATAACCCAGCACAAATCCAAGTACTGTGGAAAGAACCAGTCCGTAGATTACCTTGACCCATTCTCCCCAGTTGATTCCCTTCATGCTGTTCTGAAGCGCAATTGCGGCCCCCGAGAGTCCTGCAATCAATGCATGGCTTTCCGATGTCGGTATTCCGAATTTCCAGGCGGCCACCGCCCAGACAACAATGGCAACCAGCGCTGCACACAGTGCCTTGGTAGCATTTCCGGTATTTCCTCCGAAGTCCACCATGTTATAAATCGTCATGGCAACCTTCGCATTGATCATGGTCATGACCAGAACACCGCAGAAATTCATGACCGCTGCCATCATGATCGCCTGCTTTGCCGGCAGTGCCCTTGTCGAAACGCAGGTTGCAATCGCATTGGGTGCATCTGTCCATCCGTTTACCATGATTACTGCAAGTGTGAGAACTGCGGTGATCATCATCAGCGGATTATGCGTGACCAGAGACAGAAACTGTGTAAATCCGATCTGCATGCCTTTATCCTCCGTAAAAAACGTATTTTTAAAATTGATGAAATCTACGCATTACATTTTATCAGATTTACAATCTATTTACATCAAGAATCCTTTCTATTTCCTCCAGCATCTCCTTCCGGTTCACCGGCTTTGCCAGATACCCGTTCATTCCTGCTTTTTCCGCCTTCTGCCTGTCCT
This sequence comes from uncultured Butyrivibrio sp., assembly GCA_964388815.1. Classification (GTDB taxonomy): domain Bacteria; phylum Bacillota; class Clostridia; order Lachnospirales; family Lachnospiraceae; genus Butyrivibrio. Next base: position 17,165 of record CAYMBY010000153.1, read on the forward strand.
CTTCAAACGCATTGGCTGTCATGGCTGCAACGGGGATTTCCGCCAGCCGGCGTTCATCAAGTTTTCGAATCTGCCTTGTCGCTTCATATCCGTCCATTACAGGCATCTGAATGTCCATCAGGATCAGATCATAATAGCCGGGAACTGACTGTGAAACTTTCTGTACTGCAATTTCCCCGTTTTCCGCTTCTTCAATCAGTATTCCCTCATCCTCCAGAAGTGTACGTACAATTTCGCGGTTCAACCCGTTATCTTCCACCAGAAGAATCCGCTTCCCGGTCAGATCCGTCTTTTCTTCTGTTGCCGTTATCTCCTGTTCCGGTTCTGCTATCCTTGCTCTGAAGGAAAAAACAAATTCCGAGCCCTCATTTTCCTTACTGGTGAAATGAAGACTCCCTCCCATCAGTTCCGCCAGATTTCTGGCAATGGACAGTCCAAGTCCTGTGCCTTCCACTCCGCTTACCGTTGTATTTTTTTCCCGTTCAAATGCCTGAAACAGGCGCTTCTGAAACTCTTCGCTCATTCCGATTCCGGTATCTTTCACATGTACCTCATACTGTACATATCCGGCTTCCTGATCTTTATTCTCAATGCCATGATATGTCACCGTTCCACCCGGCCGGGTATATTTCATGGCATTACTGAGCAGATTGGCAATGATCTGTGTAATACGCAGGTAATCTCCGTATACATAACCTTCCTGTGTATCATCAACCACGATAAATGTCAGCCCTTTCTGCTCCATGGACAGCCGGAACATCTCTTCCATCCGGGATACCAGCTGCTTTACATTGATCACCTTTTCATTGAGTTCCATTTTTCCGCTTTCAATTTTCGCCATATCCAGGATATCATTGATGATATTCAGCATATGTTCACTGGAATATCTGGCCTTCCTCAGCGCATCCAGTGCCGCTCCGCGGTCATCTATATGTCTGATGGCGATTTCATTGAATCCCAGAATGGCATTCATCGGTGTGCGGATATCATGTGACATGTTGAACAGGAACGTGGATTTGGCGCGATTCGCCGCTTCCGCCTGCCTTTTTTCCTTTTCAAGTACCTTCTGATAGGAAAGAATCGTTTTCAGTCTGTTTTCCCTGATCTTCAACATCGACAGCATATAGCCGATCGCCAGAATAATGATCAACGCAAAAACCAGATAGGTAATATAGAAATCAAAGTTATCATTAAATACCTCTCTGAACGACCTGTTATTTACATTCTGCTCAATCCATTTACTGTAAAGTCTGGCAATTGTCCCGTCATCACTCATATCTCTGATCACTACATTCAACGGCTCTTTCAGTTCCGGTGCCGTCTCTCTGACACCAAGCGCAGGAAAGCTCTCCATCAGTGTTACTGAAGGAACCAGATCAAGTTTGTCTCTCTTAATGATTTTCGTTGCAACGGATGCATGGCAGATACCATAATCAACTTCTCCGTCTGCAACCGCACGCAGAATATCTGTATAGGTATTGTATCCGACATACTCACAGTTCAGGTTGAACAGCTTTGTAATGATTGATCCTGCCGAAATTCCCACCTTTTTATGGTAAAGTGAACCAACAGTTTTAATGGATTTTTTCCCATAAATCTTTAGTGCATCATGGGAGACCGGAATGGTCTTGATGGTTGATGTCTTACTCTCATCTGCGAAAATCTCCAGTCCCAGCAGAACATCAGCCTTGCTGCTCTTGATCATGCTCTTGCAGGTCGGCCAGTCCCCCAGTACGATTTTCACTTTTTTATGCATACGGTTTGCAATTTCTGTTGCCAGTTCAATATCAAGTCCGCTCGGATCTCCCTTCGCATCCCTGAATGAATATGGTTCAAAATCATAATCTGCAACAAAAACAAGCGTATCTGCCTCAGGATCCGTAACTGTAGACCGGATCTTCACCGTTGGGGCGGGCGCCAGAAGTCTCATCTTATATACGGTATATACTACCGGAACTGACAGTACCAGACCAATCAGAAAGATCAGTACTATTCTGAGTTTTACTGCCTGTTTAGAACCAGCCTGCTTCATCTGTGCACTCCCTTCTGTTGGAGTCATCATTTTCTGAAGTCCGTACATCTGTTATCATTATATCACATTAAACGTAATAAACTGTACGTTTCTCCTGCAAACTGCTATACTTGGTAGATAAATGCATTTTTATGAGTTTCGCTGCATAAAAACACGGTTTTTTGAATAAGGAGATCTTGGAATATGAACAGAAAAGTATTTGATTTCAGTCAGGACAATGAAGAAAATACCGGAAAGGCTGCAGCTGCACCGGTACTCACCTATACAACTTTTTATTCAGAAGTTTCACACCCGTCACCGGAAGATCCGATTCTGGTTCTTTCCAATCCGAAGGGTGTCTTTGAACATCATATCAGCGGCAGCTTTCTGGATCCTGAAAAACGCACGGCGTTTGATTCGGATACTCCGCAGGCAAAGGCAGATATCAAAAAGATCGACTGCCGCTTTGAGGAATTCATCCGCTGGCTCGGCGTCAACAGAATCCGCGTTCTG
>CAYMBY010000154.1:0-1123 GCA_964388815.1 uncultured Butyrivibrio sp.
AAAAGCCGCATGGCCATGAGCCTCTATGCGGTGCATATCCTGACTCACATCTTTGAATCACTCTGATAATTAATTGCAGGTTCAATCGCACCTGCATTTAATTATCAGAGTGATTCAAAGATGTGAGAAAGGATATGCACCGCATAAAGGCTCATGGCCATGCGGCTTTTTTTTATGGAATCAGTCAGTTCAAAATACAGTTCGTTATCCTTATAGCTTTTTCTGAAAAACGGAGTAAAGACGAGATCCCATTCGCGCAGGAACTGTCCGGGCTTTCTGGTATAACAGTCTGCTGCAGTTGCCTGCCGGCGATAGGCACGGTCCACGAACTGTGCAACACTTTTATGAATGGCCTGGTCTTCATCCGGCAGATAATAGTAATCCTTATAGTTCGAATAGAAATATTTCAGTTCATCCTCACGCAGCGGGACACGCAGCGTGCCTGTATCTTCACTCAGTTGCAGATAGCAGCCGTCGAGATTGCTTCCGATCGGGACAGGAAGTGAAGCCTTCAGGGACAGCTTCATGAAAATTTCCTGTTTACGTTCACCCTGATAGTCGTCATAGTAATTGGCCTGCACTTTCAGTGCACGGACAGGAAGATCCTGCTCTTCATCCTGAGAGAGAGCATTGCAGTCGATCTGTATGGGTGGCATTTCCAGGATGCTTCTGAAAAAATCGTGATAAGCCAGAACGGGAAGCAGGCAGAACATTCCGCGTACATCATCTGCGTTATGAAGCGTCAGGAGACGGAAAGTTTCTTCACGGGGGCAGGTGAGGTAGCTTTTATAGATTTCAATGAGTTCGCCGCCGCTGTATAGGTCTTCACGGTCGATGCCAAGGAAAAGTTCAACTGTTTTCTGCTTACAGTCCGGGAGACCCAGAATACTTTTATAGGGGGCGATCCGTTTGTATATGTCGATGGAATCGAAGCTGTCAAAAGGATAAGTAAATCCGTACTGATCACATCTGGTTTTGATATAGGGAAGATCAAACCGGTTGCCGTTGAAATGAATCAGTGTATGAAAAGGAGCGGCAAAGGAGAGAAAAGTGGAAAGCAGCAGCTCTTCTTCGGTATTCTTTTCGGCAAACCACTGACGCAGCTGCCAGGTGCCTTCACGGA
>CAYMBY010000155.1:0-28200 GCA_964388815.1 uncultured Butyrivibrio sp.
AAAAAAACTGTCTGCTGATTTTCATCAGTACACAGTTCCTTTCGGGTTGGGCTATTCATTATAAATAGTCAGTAGCTCGTACGGGAATCGAACCCATGATTCTGCCGTGAGAGGGCAGCGTCTTAGCCTCTTGACCAACGAGCCATATCTTTATCGGTTAGCGCCGACTTAGATACATTATCATAGCAAAAAGAAAAATGCAAGAAGAATTTTCATCTTTTTTTATCTTTTCAGAAAAGTAAGGAAAATGCATCATGGAAAGACACTGCCGAAGGGCAGAAAAAGGCACTTCTGAGGAACCTGTGACCCGAGATACGCAGAAAATTGAGTTTTTACCGACTTTTTACGGCAAAAGCCTTGACGATTTCCCGATAAATGTGCTATTCTACCATCGTAGTAATTGTGAAATGTGAAGTGGACTTGCGAGAGTCCACTTTTTTCATGCAAATGCAGAGCCGGATGAGGCATATGCATCTGTATGCTTGCATGCAAAGATGCATACGCCGAAACAGGGCGAGCATCATGACCGAGTTGAAGCGAAGCGGAGACGAGGTTATGATCTGCATTTGCATGAAAAAAAGCATACAGAAATGCAGAGCCGGATGAGGCATATGCATTATTGCAAAGGAGTTACATGTCGAGAAAAGAAGATATTGAGACACGTACAGAACATATGCTTGAGCCGATCGCACAGGCAAATGGCGTTTCCGTTTATGATGTGGAATTCGTGAAGGAAGCGGGTGAGTGGTACCTCAGGGCCTATATTGATAAGCCGGAGGGCGTCAACATTAATGAATGTGTGGATGTCAGCCATGCACTGTCAGATGAACTGGACAAAGAAGACTTTATCGAAGAATCATATACATTGGAAGTCAGCAGCCCCGGTCTGGGCAGACAGCTGAAAAAGGACAGACATTTCGCCGGAAGCATCGGGAAGGAAGTCAATCTGAAAACCTTTAAGCCGGTTGATGGATGCAAGGAGTTTTCAGGAATTCTGAAGGCGTTTGATGCGGATACGGTTACAGTTTCGGTAAATGATCAGGAAAAGATATTCCTCAGGAAGGAAATTTCAGTGATTAAGCTTGCTTTGGATTTTTAATGCAAAGCGGAAATGGAGATTACGATGAGCAAAGAATTGATGGAAGCACTTGATGCGCTCGAGAAAGAGAAAAATATCAGCAAGGAGAGCCTTTTTGATGCAATTGAAAATTCTCTGGTGACAGCATGCAAGAATAATTTCGGCAAGGCAGATAATGTTACGGTTGAGGTTGACAGAGAAACCTGCGATTTCAAGCTTTACGCTGAGAAGACCGTTGTGGAGACAGAAGACGATGTCATGGATCCGATGATCGAGGTATCTCTTGATGAAGCTCACAAGGTGGATAAGAAGGCACAGATTGATGATGTGGTGAAGATCCCGATCAATTCCAAGAACTTCGGACGTATTGCGACACAGAATGCCAAAAATGTTATTCTGCAGAAGATCCGTGAAGAAGAACGCGGTGCTGTTTACAATGAATATTATACGAAGGAACATGATATTGTAACCGGTGTGGTACAGAGATATATCGGCAGAAATATCAGCATTAATCTCGGAAGAGCAGATGCGGTTCTGAACGAAAACGAACAGGTAAAAGGTGAAGTATACAAGCCGACAGACCGTATCAAGGTATATATTCTGGAAGTAAAGAACGGAAATAAGGGACCGAGAATTCTTGTTTCCCGTACACACCCGGATCTGGTAAAGAGACTGTTCGAACAGGAAGTAACAGAAATCAAGGATGGCACGGTGGAAATCCGCAGTATCGCAAGAGAAGCAGGAAGCCGTACCAAGATCGCCGTATGGTCCAACAACCCGAACGTGGATGCGGTCGGAGCATGTGTCGGTGTGAACGGCAGCAGAGTAAATCTGATTGTAGATGAGCTGCGCGGAGAGAAGATTGATGTTGTGAACTGGGATGATAACCCTGGAAATCTGATTCAGAATGCATTATCACCTGCAAAGATCGTTGCTGTATTTGCAGATCCTGATGAGAAATCCGCAAAGGTTGTTGTTCCGGATTATCAGCTGTCACTTGCCATCGGTAAGGAAGGACAGAATGCCCGCCTTGCTGCCAGACTGACAGGATATAAGATTGATATCAAGAGTGAGACACAGGCAAAGGATGCACCCGGATTCCGCTATGAAGATTATGTGGATGATGATGTGGAAGACGGCGAAGAATATGATGAAAATCCGGAGAATACAGATGAGCAGAACGGTGCTGCATCTGAAGAACAGCCGGAGGCCTGAATATTATGAGATGCTGCGTCGTCTCGTAACAGATGGTCAACCAGTTTAGGAGTGTGTGAATGGCCAAAAAAATTCCGATGAGACAGTGCGTCGGATGCGGACTTATGAAGAACAAAAAAGATATGATCCGCGTCATAAAAACAGCTACCGGGGAAATCCTGCTGGACAGAACCGGAAGGCAGAATGGCAGAGGCGCCTATATCTGTGATGATAGGGATTGCCTGATCAAAGCCAGAAAAAATAAAGGGCTGGAGCGCTCGTTCAGGCAGCAGATCCCTGCAGAAGTATATGACAGCCTGGAAAAGGAGTTCGATGCGGATGGAAAATGATAAGATATATTCCTTCCTCGGACTCTGTATCAGGGCAGGTAAGCTTGATACGGGGGAACTTGCAGTGGAAAAGAGCATCAGCTCCGGGAAAGCCAGGCTTATTATTATCAGTGAGGATGCTTCGGAGAATACCAAGAAGCAGTTTCATGATAAATGCAGGTTTTACAACGTCCCTGTCGTGGAATTTGGAGAGAAGGAAAAACTGGGGCATGCAACCGGGAAATCAGAAAGAACCAGTCTGGCAATAACAGATACTGGTCTGGCACAGGCACTGATGAAGAAATTACTCTCAGGCGAACAGGACGGAGGAGATATGAATGGCAAAAATTAAAATATCTGAACTTGCAAAAGAGCTCGCATGCGAAAGCAAGGATTTGCTGGGCTATTTGCAGGAAAAAGGAATAGAGACAGCGAAGCGTTCAACGAGTTCTATTGAGGATGCGGAAGCAGATCAGGTAAGAAAGCATTTTGGAAAGGCTGCAGGAAAGACATTGGAGAAAAAAGAAGAAAAAGCTGCTGTAAGTGAAGAAGTAAAGACGGCAGAACACAACACAGAAACAGGAGCTGAACAGCCCCAGAAGAAAAAGAAGAAGATTATTTTTGTAAGCAATCCTGGAAATTCAAAGATTTCCGGGACGCGTCCGGTGCAGGAAAACCACAGTGCGCCGAGACAGCCGCAGACAACACAGTCAGGTAATGGCGGAAATAACAACAATAATAATAATCGCAGCAGATCCGGATTTGCAGCATCTCAGAATGTCTATCATCCGATTAAGCCCAAGACAGCGCCTTCGCAGCTTGAGAGTTATGATACTGTGATCACAAAGACAGAAGTAAAGCCGGCAGAGAAAACGGAGAAGGCTTCAGAAACCAAGGCAGCACCGGTTCAGAAGCAGGCCGCTGCGGAAAATGTACAGGCAGCAGCACCGCAGACCGCAGCACCGGAAACCAAGGCAGCACCGGAAGCAAAAGCAGCTCCGGAAAACAGAACTGCACCGGAAACAAAGACAGCTCCGGAGACCAGAACCGCACCGGCTCAGAATACAGCTCCTTCTGCACCGTCAGCAAGACCTTCAGGTGAAAGATACAGTCGTCAGGGATCTTCTGATAATAATACAGAAAGACGTCCGTATAACAATAACAGAGACGGTCAGAGCAGCTACAACCGTAATGGCCAGGGCGGCGGATACAACCGCGGCGGCCAGGGCGGAAGCTACGGCAACAGAGACGGTCAGGGCGGCGGATACAACCGCGGTGGCCAGGGCGGATTTTCCGGAAGACCTTCTTTTGGTAATAATGCAGGTCGTGGCGGCCAGGGAAGACCGGGACGTCAGGGCGGAAATGATTTTGCAGATACGCCGATCAAGGATGCTGAGAAGCACAGAGATGAGGAAAAGAGAAGAATCGGGCAGGAGAAGGACAAGCGTTCCAGAAAAGATCTTGCCTATGAAGAGGATGAGTCCAAGATGCCGAGAAGCAAGAGAGTCGGCAGATTCATCAAACCTGAGGTTAAGAAGGTTGTAGAACCTGAAGAACAGATCAAGGTTATTTCCATTCCTGAAAAGCTGACAATCAAGGAACTTGCCGAGAAGATGAGAATGCAGCCTGCTGCAATCATCAAGAAGCTGTTCCTGTCAGGCCAGATTGTTACCGTAAACTCAGAGCTGACATATGAGGAAGCTGAAAATATTGCAATTGATTATGATATCATCTGCGAGAAGGAGATCCCGGTTGATGTAATCGAGGAACTTCTGAAGGAAGATGAAGATGCACCGGAAACACTTGTCAAGAGACCTCCGGTTGTCTGTGTTATGGGTCATGTCGATCATGGTAAGACATCACTGCTGGATGCAATCCGTAATACGAGTGTAACCAGTCGTGAAGCAGGCGGTATTACACAGAAGATCGGTGCATATACGGTTTCTGTGCAGAATCAGAAGATTACATTCCTTGATACGCCCGGACATGAAGCATTTACCGCTATGCGTATGCGTGGTGCAAATTCCACAGATATCGCAGTACTGGTAGTTGCTGCGGATGACGGTGTTATGCCGCAGACCATTGAAGCAATCAATCATGCAAAGGCTGCTAAGGTTGAAATTATCGTAGCAGTAAATAAGATTGATAAGCCCAATGCAAATGTGGATCGTGTAAAGCAGGAAATGACAGAGTATGGTCTTGTTGCAACTGACTGGGGCGGAACAACAGAATTTGTTCCTGTTTCAGCAAAGACAGGTGAAGGAATTGATACACTTCTGGAAACAATTCTGCTGACGGCAGATATTCTGGAACTGAAGGCAAATCCGGATCGTCAGGCAAGAGGACTTGTTCTGGAAGCAAAGCTTGATAAGGGCCGCGGACCTGTTGCCAATGTCCTGATTCAGAAGGGAACACTGCATGTCGGTGATTTCATTTCTGCAGGTGCATGCTCCGGTAAGGTCAGAGCGATGGCGGATGATAAGGGCAAGCGTGTAAAGGAAGCTCTTCCTTCACAGCCGGTTGAAATCCTGGGTCTGTCAGATGTTCCGAATGCCGGTGAGGTAATTCTGGGTCATGAAAGTGACAAGGAAGCAAAACAGTATGCAGATACTTATCTGCAGCAGCATAAGAAGGACCTGATTGATGAGACCAAGGCAAAGATGTCTCTGGATGATCTGTATTCCAAGATCGAAGAAGGCAAGCTGAAGGAACTTGACATCATCATCAAGGCTGATGTGCAGGGCAGTGTGGAAGCACTCAAGCAGAGTCTGATGAAGCTGTCCAATGAAGAAGTTGTCGTAAAGGTGATTCATGGCGGAGTCGGTGCCATCAATGAATCTGATGTTACACTGGCAGCAGCTTCAAGTGCAATTATTATCGGATTCGATGTCCGTCCGGATGCAACAGCCAAGAGTATGGCAGAGCATGAAGGCGTTGAGATCAAGCTGTACAAGGTTATCTATCAGGCAATTGAAGATGTGGATGCTGCAATGAAGGGCATGTTGGCACCTGTGTATGAAGAAAAGGTTATCGGTCATGCCGAGGTTCGTCAGATCTTCAAGGCATCTTCAATCGGTAACATTGCCGGATCATTTGTAACGGATGGTCTGATGCAGAAGGGCTGCAGTGTCCGTATTACAAGAGACGGCGAGCAGATCTTTGAAGGTAAGCTTGCATCCTTAAAGAGATTCAAGGATGATGTAAAGGAAGTAAAGGAAGGCTTTGAATGCGGTCTTGTATTTGAAGACTTTGATCAGATTCAGGAGCTTGATGTTGTTGAAGCATATACCATGGTAGAAGTTCCGAGAGAATAAGGAATATACCGGGAGAAATTAATTGAGGGGACTTTTGCTTTGGACTTAGGAAAAGCGGGAGTTCCCTTGATTAAATTCAGAATGAAAACAGGAGGTGACTGTTTTGAGAAAGAACAGTATTAAAAATATTCGAATCAATGGTGAAGTAATGCGTGTGATTTCTGAAGCAATCCGCTTCAGCAAGGATCCGAGAATCAGTCCGATGACTTCTGTGATGGAAGTGGAAGTTGCACCGGATCTTAAAACATGCAAGGTATGGGTCAGTGTGCTTGGTGATGATATGGACAGAAAAAAGACGATGGAAGGGCTGCAGAGTGCAACCGGATACATCAGGAGTACAATTGCCAAGGAAATCAATCTGCGCAATACGCCGACACTTAAGTTTATCATGGATGATTCCATAGAATACGCCATCAATATGTCCAAAAAGATTGATGAAGTGACAGCAGCGGATGCCAAGGCACAGGAAGCAAGAAAAGAAGAAAAAGAGGAAGAAGAATGAGAATAGATGATGTGATCGGGGATGCGAAGACAGTCGGCATCAGTGGTCATATCCGTCCGGATGGTGACTGCATCGGGTCCTGTATGGGAATGTACCTGTATCTCAGAAAGTCATATCCGCAGATTCGAGTGGATGTTTTTTTACAGGAAATTCCGGAAATATATAAGTTTATCAAAGGCAGCGATCAGATCAGAAGTGATTATGAGACCGATGTGGACAGATATGATCTGTTTATCGCACTGGATGCCGGGAAAGAGCGGCTGGGTGAAGCGGAGAAGTTCTTTGACGCTGCAGCCAGAACCGTGAATATTGATCACCATATCAGTAATCCCGGAACCGGTGATGAGAATTATGTCGTACCGCAGGCAAGTTCTGCATCAGAGCTTGTAACGGATGTCATCGATATGAACAGAATGGACAGGGACATTGCAGAAGCGCTTTATATGGGAATCATCTGCGATACCGGGGTATTCAAATATTCCAACACATCGCCGAAGACCATGCAGATCGGTGCAGAACTGATTTCTTACGGTTTTGATTTCGGCAGTCTGATTGACAGTGTTTTTTATGAGAAGACCTATAACCAGAATCAGATGCTGGGAAGAGCACTGCTGGAAAGTACGCTGTTCATGAACGGAAGATGCATTGCATCTGCTGTGACCAGACAGACCATGGAGTTCTATCAGGCAAAAAGCAGTGATCTGGACGGAATTGTCTCTCAGCTGATGCTGACGGCAGGAGTTGACTGTGCCATTTTCCTGTATGAGACCGGAACGCAGGAATTCAAGGTAAGTCTTCGCTCTAACGGCAGTGTCAATGTTGCAGAAGTGGCACAGCTTTTCGGCGGCGGCGGACATGCGAGAGCAGCAGGCTGCACCATGAACGGCACGGTATATGATGTGATCAACAATCTGTCCCGTTATATCGAACAACAATTCGAAAGTAAGGAATGATTATCGGAACATGGGAAATGTTTATAATGGATTACTGAATGTATATAAGGAAGCCGGATATACCTCCAATGATGTGGTGGCAAAGCTCAGGGGAATTCTGCATCAGAGAAAGGCAGGTCATACCGGTACACTGGATCCGGACGCGGTCGGTGTTATGGTCGTGTGCCTCGGAAACGGGACGCGTCTGTGTGATATGCTGACGGAGCATACCAAGGAATATATTGCAGTCTGCAGACTCGGCACAGTCACGGATACACAGGATATGTCAGGAAATGTTCTGGAAGAAAGGCCTGTTCAGGTGACACCGGAACAGCTCCACGAAGCAGTGGCAGCATTCAAGGGAGACTATGATCAGATCCCGCCCATGTATTCGGCGATCAAGATCGGCGGGAAAAAGCTGTATGAACTGGCGAGAGAAGGAAAAGAAATCGAACGTCAGCCGCGGCATATTCATATTGATGCCATCTCCATTCTGGACATCTCACATCTGCAGGATGAACACGAGTTTACCATGGAAGTAAAATGCTCAAAGGGAACCTATATCAGAACTCTCTGTCATGATATCGGGCAGCGTCTTGGCTGCGGCGCGGCGATGGCGCATCTGACCAGAACAGCGGTCGGAAGCTTTCATCTGGAAGACGCCATGACACTGGATCAGATCACGAAGGCGCGTGATGACGGATCACTCCAGAGCCATATCCGCAGCGTGGAAGATATTTTCCGGGATCTTGATGCGGTACATGTCACAGATACGTTCCGTGTGCAGCTCGAAAACGGTAACAGCATCCGTCCGGAACAGTTTATAAAAGAGTCTCCGGAGGATGAGCAGGACGTGCTGGAACCGGAGCAGATGTATGAAGACGGGGCAAGAGTCCGGGTCTACGGACAGGATGATACTTTTTTTGGCGTATATGTTTATGATGCCAGAACCGGTTTCTTCCGGGTGGAAAAATTTTTCTTTGAAAGATCATAAAACGAAAAGCAGAATAGAGAATCATGCGGATAATTGAAGGATGCAGAAAATTTAATATCGAGGGTGAAAGTGCTGTTGCCATCGGCAAGTTTGACGGAATTCACCTCGGGCACAGACAGCTGATCAGTGAACTTCTCAAGCAGAAAAAGTGTGGAAGAAAAGCAGTGATTTTTACATTTGATCCGGAACCGGGGACTTTTTTTTCCGGGCATACGGTGCCGGGACTTTCTACCCGTGAAGAGAAAAGAGCCTGGTTCCAGGAGTGCGGCATTGATGTGCTGGTGGAATTTCCGCTTACAGCGGAAACGGCAGCGATGAAACCGGAAGCATTTGTTTCGGAGATTCTGGTCGGAATGATTCATGCGGTCTATATCGCGGCAGGTACAGACGTGTCTTTCGGAGATCAGGGCAGAGGCGATTACCGTCTTTTGCAGAAAATGTCTTCGCAGTACGGGTATGAAGTGCATCTGATTCAGAAGGTAAATCTGAACGGAAGAGAAATCAGTTCTACTTATGTACGTGCCGAAGTTGCCTGCGGACATATGGAAATGGCACAGAAACTGCTGGGGATTCCCTATACAGTAAGCGGAACCGTGGAGCATGGACGTCATCTGGGCCATACGATCGGTGTGCCGACAGTGAATCTTCTGCCGCCGGAGGGGAAGCTCCTGCCGCCAAACGGCGTATATTATTCCCTGGTGACTGTCGGAGACAGAACCTACCGTGGGATGACCAATATCGGCTGCAAGCCGACGGTGACGGATGAAGGCAGGATCGGTGTGGAAACCTATCTGTATGATTTCAGCGGGGATCTGTACGGTCAGTTTATTGAAGTGGCAATACTGGCATACCGCAGGCCGGAAAAACATTTTAAGGGGATTCAGGAACTTGAAGCACAGATGAAACAGGACATTGCAGATGGCATTCTGTTTCATGAGGATTATCAGAAAAATGCTTTACAGAAAGCATGAGCTGTGATAAAGTTAATTGGTTGCGTAAGCAATTAAAGGATATTACCGATACCTGGAACCGGGACACTCTGACCCATTCCCAGTATACGGCGAATTGAAGAAAAGGAGAAATGAAATGATTTCAAAAGAGAAGAAAACAGAAGTTATCAACAAGTATGCAAGATCCGCTGGTGATACAGGTTCACCGGAAGTTCAGATCGCAGTTCTGACATCAAGAATCCTTGAGCTGAATGAACACCTCAGCAAAAATCCCAAGGATCATCATTCAAGAAGAGGTCTTCTGAAGATGGTTGGTCAGAGACGTGGACTTCTTGCTTATCTTAAGGATAAGGACATTGAGAGATATCGTAAGCTGATCGATGAACTTGGTCTGAGAAAGTAATTCAGATAATTAAAGGCGGATCAAACTGAAACGTATCAGTTTTCCGCCTTTTTTTAAGCACAAAACCGATGCAAATCGGATGGAAAATATCGAGAAGAAGAGCTGCACACGTACCTTCGCAAAGAAGTGATACGGATGAGCAGGAAAAGGAGAGAGGATGTATAAAACTTATACAATGGAACTGGCCGGTCGTACACTGCGCGTTGAGATCGGTAAAGTAGGCAAGCAGGCTAACGGATGTGCATTCATGCAGTATGGAGATACAACGGTTCTCTGTACGGCAACTGCGTCAGCTAAGCCGAGAGATGGTATTGATTTCTTCCCGCTGAGTGTTGAGTATGAAGAGAAGATGTATTCCATCGGAAAGTTCCCGGGTGGATTCAACAAGAGAGAGGGCAAGGCTTCTGAGAATGCAGTTCTGACCAGCCGTGTAATCGACAGACCGATTCGCCCGCTGTTCCCGAAGGATTATCGTAATGACGTTACCATTGATGATATGGTAATGGCAGTTGATCCGGAATGCCGTCCTGAGCTTCTTGCAATGATCGGCTCATCTGTAGCACTTTCTATCTCGGATCTGCCGTTTGACGGTCCGTGTGCAATGACACAGATCGGAATGGTTGATGGCGAACTGATCGTAAATCCGTCTCAGAAGCAGTGGGATGAAGGCGATCTGAATCTTACAGTTGCATCTGTAGGCCAGAAGGTCATCATGATCGAAGCCGGTGCAAATGAGATTCCGGAAAGCAAAATGATCGAAGCGATTTACAAGGCACATGAAGTAAACCTTCAGGTGATTGAATTCATCAAAGGTATTGTTGCTGAAGTCGGCAAGCCGAAGACTGCATATACAAGCTGCGCAGTTCCGCAGGAACTGTTCGATGCCATGAAGGAGATCGTTCCTCCGGCAGAAATGGAAACAGCTGTATTTACAGATGAGAAGCAGGTTCGTGAAGCAAATATCGCACAGATTACAGACAGACTGACAGAGGCTTTTGCTGATCATGAAGACTGGCTGGCAGTTCTTGGCGAAGCAATTTATCAGTATGAGAAAAAGACTGTACGTAAGATGATCCTCAAGGATCACAAGAGACCTGACGGACGTGAGATCACACAGATCAGACCGCTGTCAGCAGAAGTTGACCTGATCCCGAGAGTACACGGCAGTGCCATGTTCACACGTGGACAGACACAGATCTGCGATGTCTGCACACTGGCTCCTCTGTCTGAAATGCAGAAGGTTGAAGGCCTCGACAGTTTTGTAAATGAGAAGAGATATCTTCATCAGTATAATTTCCCGTCCTATTCTGTTGGTGAAACAAAGGTCAGCAGAGGACCGGGACGTCGTGAAATCGGTCATGGTGCACTTGCAGAAAGAGCACTTATTCCGGTTCTGCCGTCCAAGGAAGAGTTCCCTTATTCCATCAGATGCGTATCCGAGACATTTGAGTCCAACGGTTCTACTTCACAGGCTTCCATCTGTGCATCCACAATGTCACTGATGGCAGCAGGTGTTCCGATCAAAAAGCCGGTAGCAGGTATCAGCTGCGGTCTGGTAACAGGCGATACAGATGATGATTTCATTGTTCTGACAGATATTCAGGGTCTTGAAGATTTCTTCGGAGATATGGATTTCAAGGTTGCAGGTACACATGACGGAATCACAGCAATTCAGATGGATATCAAGATCCATGGTCTGACAAGACCGATCGTTGAGACTGCAATTGCACACTGCAAGGATGCAAGAGAGTATATTCTGACAGATATTATGGAACCCTGCATTGCAGAGCCTCGTAAGGAAGTCAGCAAGTATGCTCCGAAGATTGTTTCCATGCAGATCAGTCCTGAGAAGATCGGTGATGTTGTCGGACAGCGCGGTAAGACAATCAATGAGATTATTGCCCGTACCGGCGTGAAGATCGATATTACAGATGACGGTAAGGTTTCCATCTGCGGTGAGGATAAAGAAAAGATCCAGAACGCAATGGATATGATCAAGATTATTGTAACTGAGTTTGAACAGGG
The DNA here is from genome assembly GCA_964388815.1 of uncultured Butyrivibrio sp. Taxonomy (GTDB): domain Bacteria; phylum Bacillota; class Clostridia; order Lachnospirales; family Lachnospiraceae; genus Butyrivibrio. The sequence continues at coordinate 11,722 of CAYMBY010000155.1, forward strand.
CCAGATTTTCAAGGGCAAGGTTGTCAGCATCAAAGACTTTGGTGCATTCATCGAGTTTGCTCCTGGTAAGGAAGGCATGGTTCATATCAGTAAGATTTCCAAGAACAGAATTGAGCATGTGGAAGATGTTCTGACACTTGGTGATGAAGTTACTGTCGTATGCCTTGGCAAGGATCGCATGGGCAGAATCAGCTTTTCCATGAAGGATGTTGCACAGCAGTAAGACAGAATTGTTCTGCAGAAGGGGACCGGCGTGCGAAGGCTTTATGCATGCCGGTCTTTGTGCGGATTATTTGACCTGGTTTTGGAAAAAAGGAGGCAGATATGGGATGGGTTTATATTACAATTAAAGACAGCTGTTTTTCCCATATTGAACCGAAATGTGAGGGCATGTCCATGTTGTAACCACTCTTTATGACGTAACCTGATAATGTAAATGAAAAGTGCAGACAAAAAAGGAGTTATAAAGAGATGAGTAACAATAAAGTAGCAGATGAAATCAACAGAAGAAGAACCTTTGCCATTATTTCGCATCCTGATGCAGGAAAAACTACACTGACGGAAAAGTTTCTGTTATACGGAGGAGCAATCAATCAGGCCGGAAGCGTTAAGGGTAAGGCAACGGCGAAGCATGCAGTATCTGACTGGATGGAAATTGAAAAACAGAGAGGTATTTCTGTTACTTCTTCCGTTCTGCAGTTCAATTATGAAGACTGCTGTATCAATATTCTGGATACGCCCGGACATCAGGATTTCTCAGAGGATACCTATCGTACACTGATGGCTGCGGATTCTGCAGTCATGGTTATTGATGCATCCAAGGGTGTCGAGGCACAGACCAAGAAGCTGTTCAAGGTATGTACCATGCGTCATATCCCGATCTTCACCTTTATCAATAAGATGGATCGTGATGCAATGGATACCTTTGATCTTCTGAGTGATATTGAAGGAAATCTTGGGATTGAAACCTGCCCGATGAACTGGCCCCTCGGTTCCGGTAAGAATTTCAAGGGAATTTATGACAGACAGGAAAACAGAATCGTTACCTTTGCAGATACCATGAAGGGAACCAAAGAAGGTACGGAAACTTTTATCGCACTGGATGATCAGAAAGCAATTGATCAGTATATCGGAGACGAGGCGTTTGAAACGCTGCAGTCTGAAACTGAGCTCCTGGACGGCGCAGGTGCACAGTTTGATATTGATGCGGTGCGTGCCGGAAAGCTGACACCGGTATTTTTCGGATCCGCACTTCAGAATTTCGGTGTGGAAATTTTCCTGCACCACTTCCTGCAGATGGCAACACCGCCGGTAGGAAGAATGTCCGGCGAGGATCTGATTGATCCTGTGGATCATGATTTCACTGCATTTGTATTCAAGATACAGGCCAACATGAATAAGGCACACCGTGACCGTGTGGCATTCATGAGAATCTGTTCCGGAAGATATGATGCAAACATGGAAGTAAAGCATGTACAGAGCGGAAGAGTAATGCGTCTGTCACAGCCTCAGCAGCTGATGGCAGATGAGAGGAAAATCTTAAGCGAAGCATATGCCGGAGATATCATGGGTGTTTTTGATCCCGGAATGTTCTCTATCGGAGATACGGTCTGTATGCCGAAAGATAATGTGAAGTATGAAGGAATCCCGACATTTGCACCGGAGCATTTTGCAAGGGTACGTCAGGTGGATACGATGAAGCGTAAGCAGTTTGTTAAGGGAATTACGCAGATCGCACAGGAAGGTGCAATCCAGATTTTCCAGGAATATAATATGGGACTGGAAGAAATTATCGTCGGCGTTGTCGGTGTTCTGCAGTTTGATGTTCTTAAATTCAGACTGGACACAGAGTATAACGTTGAGATTTATCTTGATATGCTGCCATATGAATATATCCGCTGGGTGGATACGCCGGATGTGGATATGGCAAAGCTGGTCGGCACATCAGATATGAAGAAGATCAAGGATATGAACGACAGACCGCTCCTGCTGTTTGTAAATGAGTGGAGTGTCGGAATGACAGTAGAGCGAAACAAGGGTCTTGTCCTTTCTGAATTCAGAAAGAACTGATTAGTGATATTCATTTTTATGCAGAGCCGCCGCAGAATACAGGTCTGGTGACGGCTTTGCATGAATTCCCGAAATTCTCTGTGAATACGCAATCTGCGTTATTCTTCTGAAGTATGTATCATTATGGCTGCTGATATCGTTTGGAGCCAAATTCCCAATTCAATCTATGCAAAATGTATAATTTTATGTATAATGACTTTATATGAACTGAAATGTAATGCCACAGCATCGAATTAACTGATACAGGCAGAAAGAGGCGTTGTTATGGAAAAAAATACAGAGAGCAACACATTCACATTAAGAGATAATGCGGATATCGGAACCGTTAAGATTGCAAATGATGTGATCGGAATGATTGCAGCGCTTGCAGCAATGGAAATTGATGGTGTGTCTGCAATGGCCGGTAATATTACCAGTGAACTGATGAGCAGAGTCGGATACAGAAAGCTGTCCAAAGGCGTAAAGGTTTTATTCGATGGCAATAAGATTCGTGTGGATTTATCCATTCTGATGGGATACGGATATAATATTCCGGCCACCTGTCAGAAAGCACAGACACGTGTGAAAACAGCAGTTGAAAATATGACAGGTCTTGAAGTGGTGGATGTGAACATCCGCATTGCCGGAATTACAATGCCGCAGGCCTGAAAAAGCAGAATGAGAGTGACTATGAATAGAAGCGATTTAAGAGAGCAGGTTTTCAAACTGCTTTTTCGTGTGGAATTTAATTCAATGAAGGATATGGCAGAACAGGAAGATCTGTTCATTGCCACAAATGAGCCGAAACTGTCTGCTGCAGATGCAGAAGAAGTCAAGGACAAGTATGAAAAAATTGCGTCAAAGCTGTATGATATTGATGCGATGATCAATGAGGAAACACTCGGATGGGATACCGGACGTATGGCAAAGGTGGATCTTACCATTATCCGTCTGGCAATCTATGAAATAAAGTTTGATGAAACAGTACCTACCGGTGTTGCAATTAATGAGGCAGTAGAATTGGCCAAGAAGTTCGGGCAGGATGGTTCCGCTGCATTTGTAAACGGAGTGTTGGCTAAATTTGCATAATGTATATACCGTATCACAGGTAAATGCATATATAAAAAACATGTTCACACAGGACTTTCTGCTCCATGCGGTAACGGTGAAGGGAGAAGTCAGCAACCTTAAATATCATACTTCGGGGCACATCTATTTTACACTTAAGGATGGCGCCGGAGCGATTGCGTGTGTCATGTTTGCGGGGAGCCGCAAAGGACTCGCATTTCAGCTTCAGGAGGGAATGCAGGTTCAGGTGACCGGTTCGGTGGATGTCTATGAGCGTGACGGCAGGTATCAGCTCTATGCAAGGCAGATTGAACAGGACGGTGCCGGACAGTTATATGAGAAGTTTGAACAGCTAAAGCGCAGGCTGTCAGAGCAGGGAATGTTTGCACAGCAGTATAAACAGCAGATTCCCCGCTATATCAGAACGCTCGGCGTTGTTACGGCTCCGACAGGAGCGGCGGTTCGTGATATCATCAATATCAGTACGAGACGCAATCCATACATACAGATTATTCTTTATCCTGCCATCGTGCAGGGAGATCAGGCCGCTGCCAGTATCGTCAGAGGCATACAGGTTTTATCGGAACGTGCGGTAGATGTGATCATTGTCGGACGTGGCGGCGGGTCTATCGAAGATCTATGGGCATTCAATGAGGAAAGTGTGGCAGAAGCCATATTCAACAGCCCTATTCCGATCATTTCAGCAGTAGGACATGAAACAGATACGACAATTGCGGATTACGTGGCAGATCTGCGCGCACCGACGCCTTCAGCAGCGGCAGAGCTTGCAGTCTTTGAATATGACCGCTTTCTGGAGAAAACAGAAGAATATGCGGCGGGACTGAAGCAGATGCTGAACAGGCAGCTGCAGCAGAAACGTGACAGAACGGCAACACTTGGCAGAGAACTGATGCTTTTAAGTCCGATGGCAAGAGTCAGAGACCGTCAGATGAGAGCAGCAGCCTATGAAGACAGCCTGAATGCTGCAATGCAGCAGATCCTGCAAAACCTCAGGCATCAGGTGGCACTTGATGCGGGACGCCTGAAGGGACTCTCACCGCTGGAACGCCTCAGCGGCGGTTATTCCTATACGGAGAATGAAGCCGGAGAGAACATCAGGAGCATTGCACAGGTGGCAGAAGGCGATATCATACGTGTCCGTGTGGCAGATGGACAGATTCATGCAAACGTAATGAAAGTGACCGGGGAGAGCTGAAAAATGGCAGCCAGAAAAGAAGAAAAGGCAATGACCGTAGAACAGGCCTTTGCAGAAATTGAAAAGAAAATTGCATTGCTGGAGAAAGATGATGTTTCACTGGAGGATTCCTTCCGCTTTTATCAGGAAGGGATGAATCTGCTGAAATACTGCAATGATTCGATTGATCAGGTTGAGAAAAAGGTTCAGAAGATATCTTCTGACGGAAAAACAGAGGATTTTGAGTAAATGTCTGCAAATACAGAATTTGAGGCGCAGCTGCAGGAACGTGTGCGGTATGCGGAACAGGTCATTGAAGCATATCTGCCTGCGGCAGAAGGAAATCAGAAAACAGTGATAGAAGCGATGAATTACAGCGTACTTGCAGGAGGAAAGAGACTTCGGCCTGTTCTTCTGCATGAGTCATTTGCACTGTTCCACGGGGCACCGGAGGAACTGGCGCAGCCGTTTATGGCGGCCATGGAAATGATTCATACCTATTCACTGGTACATGATGATCTGCCGGCGATGGATAATGATGAGTACCGCAGAGGCCGTAAGACCACACATGCGGTATACGGCGCAGGAATGGCGACACTCGCAGGAGACGGTCTTCTGAATTATGCATTTGAGACAGCGCTTAAGGCATCTGCTTTTGCAGGAGAGCATCAGGACAGACTGATCGCGGCACTTAAGGTACTGGGAGAAAAGGCCGGAATCTATGGCATGGTCGGCGGACAGTGTGCGGACATTGAAGCGGAAGAACGAAATGATCTGACGCAGGAAGAACTTCTTTTTATCCATGAGAATAAGACAGCGGCGCTGATTGAAAGCTCGCTGATGATCGGCGCGATACTGGCGGGAGCATCTGAAAGAGACGTATCGAAGATGGAACGGATCGGGCATAATATCGGCGTTGCGTTCCAGATTCAGGATGACATTCTGGATGTAACGGGCAACCAGGAAGAACTGGGTAAGCCGATCGGATCGGATGAGAAGAACGGGAAAACGACTTATGTCACGTTGTTCGGTCTGGAAAAGTCGAAGCAGGATGTGGCGTCACTTTCAGAAGAAGCAGTGAAACTGACGCGGCAGCTGGGAGAAGAGGATGCATTTCTTCTGCAGCTGATCAGATGGCTGATTTCCAGAGAAAAGTGATGGAAAACGTGTCATGGAGGTTTAAAAATGGGAAATTTACTGGATCAGATAGAAAAGCCGAATGATATAAAAAAGATTCCGGAAGAGCAGATGAGTGCACTTGCGGAGGAGATCAGGCAGTTTCTGATCGAAAAAATCAGTGTGACGGGCGGACATCTGGCATCCAATCTGGGTACGGTTGAACTGACAATGGCACTGCACAGAGCTCTGGATCTTCCGGAAGACAAGATTATCTGGGATGTGGGACATCAATGCTATACACATAAGATTCTGACAGGAAGAAAGGATGAATTTGATCATCTGCGCCAGTTCGGCGGGATGAGCGGATTCCCGAAACGGTCGGAAAGTGACTGTGACAGCTTTGATACGGGTCACAGTTCCACTTCTGTTTCTGCAGGCCTTGGAATGGTCAAGGCAAGAGATCTGGAGGGCGGAAAATATACGGTGGTATCTGTCATCGGTGATGGTTCACTGAGCGGCGGACTGGCCTATGAAGCCCTGAATAATGCAGCCAAGCTGGAGACCAATTTCATCATCATCTTAAACGATAATAACATGTCCATTTCAGAGAGCATCGGAGGCATGTCCAAATACCTGAACAGTGTGCGGACGGCAGAAGGGTATCTGAATCTGAAAGAGGATGTATATAATACACTGCTGGGTGCGCCGAAGGTGATTGCACATATCAGACGTGCCAAGAACAGTCTGAAGCAGCTGTTCGTACCCGGGATGCTTTTTGAAAATCTGGGCATTACCTATCTGGGACCGGTGGACGGACACGATGTACAGGCACTGGAAAGAGAAATCCGTGAAGCCAAGAAGGTTAAAAAGGCGGTCATGATTCATGTCCTTACCAAGAAGGGCAAAGGCTATGAACCTGCAGAACGTCATCCGGCAAGATTCCATGGAACGGAGCCGTTCGTGATTGAAAACGGAATTCCCAGAAATCACAGAACAACAGCAAATTATCAGGATATTTTTTCCACCTGCATGTGCAAACTGGGAGAGCGTGATCCGAAGGTCGTGGCGATTACTGCGGCAATGGCGGAAGGAACCGGTCTGAAGCGGTTCCGGAATATGTATCCGACCAGATTCTTTGATGCAGGCATTGCAGAAGAGCATGCGGTAACATTCAGCGCAGGACTTGCGCTTGGCGGGCTTAAACCGATTTTCGCAGTATATTCATCTTTCCTGCAGCGGGCCTATGACCAGGTGCTTGAAGACGTGTGTCTTCAGAACCTTCCGGTCGTGTTCGCAGTGGACCGTGCGGGACTGGTCGGGAGCGACGGAGAGACACATCAGGGAATTTTTGACCTGTCATATCTGTCCAGTATGCCCAATATGCACATCATGGCCCCAAAGAACAAATGGGAGCTTTCAGACATGCTGAAGTTCGCAGTGAACTTTGATGGCCCGGTTGCCATCCGTTACCCGAGAGGCGAGGCATATGCGGGACTTGAGAACTTCCGTGCACCGATTGAAATGGGCAAGGCAGAACCGATTTATGAAGAGAAAGATATTCTGCTGCTTGCTGTCGGCAGCATGGTAAAGGAAGCGGAGGAAGTGCGCAGAATTCTGAAGGACAGAGGACTGCACTGCTCACTGACGAATGCAAGGTTTGTAAAGCCGGTTGATACAGATTACATCATAGCGGCGGCACAGACACATCCGCTGATTGTGACAATGGAAGAAAATGTTGCCAGCGGCGGATTCGGAGAAAAGGTAAGAGAATGCATTGACGATGCAAGAGCAGAGGCCAGAGTTCTTCAGATTGCAATTCCGGATGAATTTGTAACACATGGAAAGCCGGAAATACTGATGCAGCAGATCGGACTTGATGCGCAGTCGGTTGCAGACAGAATATTACGGGAAATCTGAATTCAGGACAGGAGATTTTATGGCAAAGGAACGTTTGGATGTTCTGCTCGTACAGAGAGGCCTTTCCACCTCACGTGAGAAGGCAAGGGCGGTGATCATGGCCGGAGACGTATTCGTAAACGGTCAGCGTGAGGATAAGCCCGGAACATCTTTTGATGAAAGTAAAATAGAGCAGCTTGAAATCCGCGGAGAGCAGCTGCCGTATGTCAGCAGAGGAGGACTGAAGCTGGCAAAGGCGATGAAGAGCTTTGCACTGACGCTGGACGGGAAGACCTGTATGGATATCGGCGCTTCAACCGGCGGCTTTACAGACTGCATGCTCCAGAACGGTGCAGTGAAGGTATACTCTGTGGACGTCGGACACGGACAGCTTGACTGGAAACTCAGAAGCGATCCGAGAGTTATCTGCATGGAAAAGACAAATTTCCGGTATATGGTACGGGATGATATCGCGGATGATCTGGACTTTGCGTCTGTGGATGTTTCGTTTATCTCGCTGACCAAGATTCTGATTCCGGCAAGGAAACTCCTGAAGGATGAAGGACAGATGGTCTGCCTGATCAAACCGCAGTTTGAAGCAGGGAGAGAGAAAGTCGGCAAAAAAGGCGTGGTGCGTGATGTATCCGTACACGAGGAAGTGATTCACAAGGTGATGGATTTTGCTGATCTGATCGGCTTTAAGATCCTGCACCTGGATTATTCTCCGATCCGCGGGCCGGAAGGCAACATTGAATATCTGATCCATATACAGAAGGATCCGGCACGTAACAGTGAAGTCATGGCAATTGACGAGGTAAGCGGAAATCACCGTCTGACAGAACTTATTTCAGCAGGAACCGGATATTCATCGCACGATGAAAATGTCAGGCTGATCGCGGAAACCGTTCGGAAAGCACATGAGGAACTGGAATAATGAAATATTTTTTCATCATTACAAACCAGAGCAAGGATGAAAATCTGAGAATTACGGAATATATCCGGAACTATCTGGAACGGCATGGGAAAAAATGTGATATTGCAGAATATCAGGGAAATGCAGATAAAAACGGGGCGCTTGACGCCAAGGATTATGTCTGCAGAATTCCGGAAGATGTGGACTGCTGTATCGTGCTGGGCGGAGACGGGACTATGCTGCAGGCATCGCACAATGTGCTGGGCAGAGACATTCCGATTCTGGGTGTGAATCTGGGGACGCTGGGTTATCTTGCAGAAGTCGAGAAAAGCGGGATTGATGATGCCCTTATGCGGCTTTTGAACGAGCACTATGTCATCGAGAACAGAATGATGCTGAGCGGTGTCATGCGCGATGATGTCCGGGATGAAGCACTGAATGATATTGTAATTGCGAGAAAAGAATCCCTTCAGGTCATCAGTTTTAATATCTATGTTAACGGTATGTTCCTGAATAACTATCATGCAGACGGGATGATCATATCCACACCGACAGGTTCTACCGGATATAATATGTCGGCAGGCGGTCCGATTGTCGAACCGGGTGCGCAGATGATACTGCTGACGCCGATCTGCCCGCATACGCTGACCACCAGAAGTATTGTGCTGTCGGCGGACGATACGGTTACTGTGGAAATTGCTGCCGGCAGAGATGATGCAGTGCTGCGTGCAGAGGCAAGTTTTGACGGCAGAAACGGAATAGAGATGAAGACCGGAGACCGGATTGAGGTCACAAGGTCCAGACAGACGACACAGATTCTGAAACTGAGTCAGATCAGTTTCCTGGAAGTGCTGCATCGGAAGCTGGTATAAAAAAGTGAGGTACAGATGAAAAGAAACAGACACGACAAAATCATTGAACTGATCGGAACGCATGATGTAGAGACGCAGGAACAGCTGGCTGATCTCTTACGCGAAGCAGGCTACGATGTAACGCAGGCAACTGTTTCAAGAGACATCAGAGAGCTGAAGCTGACCAAGGTATCTACCGGAAGCGGTAAGCAGAAATACAGAATCATGGAACAGGGAGATGATCATCTGAAGGATAAGTATATTCAGGTGCTTCAGAACGGGTATCTGTCCATGGACCGTGCACAGAATATTCTGGTCATGAAAACAGTGGCAGGAATGGCAATGGCAGTTGCAGCGGCGCTTGATGCTCTGAAAATGGATGAAATTGTAGGGTGTATCGCAGGAGATGATACCATTATGGCGGCGGTCAGAACAAGTGAGGATACACTGGTTCTGATGGATAAGATCAGAGAGATGCTGAAGGACTAATTTATGTTATATAATCTGCATGTGAAGAATCTGGCACTGATTGATGAACAGGAAATCGAATTCGAGGATGGTCTGAATATCCTGACCGGTGAAACGGGAGCAGGAAAGTCAGTCATTATCGGGTCTGTTAATCTTGCACTTGGGGCAAAGGCGGATAAAGACATGATCCGCACCGGCTGTGATTATGCGCTGATCGAGATGACCTTCGGGCTTCCCACGGAGCAGGTACAGGCGGTAAAAGATCTGGAGCTTCCGGTAGAGGAAGACAATACCGTGCTGATCCAGCGGAAAATCATGCCCGGACGCAGTATTTCAAAGGTTGGCGGAGAGACGGTTACCACGAAGCAGCTGAAGGATCTGTCCAATCTGCTGATCAATATCCATGGGCAGAATGATCATCAGGCACTTCTGCATAAGACAAAGCAGCTGGAAATTCTGGATGATTATGCAGGAGAACAGCTGGAAGAACTCAAGACGCAGCTGCGGGAATGCTATCATCATCATCAGGAGCTGCAGCGGGAATACGACAGCATGGACCTGGATGAGAAGACCAGGCAGCGGGAACAGGAGCTGATCGAGTTCGAAGTTCATGAAATTGATGAAGCGGCACCTGTAGAAGGCGAAGATGAAAAACTGGAGAGCGATTACCGCAGAATGGCCAACAGCCGTAAGATTACAGAGTCTGTCGGAGAGGCGGCAGAGATCCTGTCCGGAGAGTCAGAGGAAGAAAATGCTTCGGATGCGGTTTCCAGGGCGCTCAGAGAGATTAATTCCGTAAGCGGATATGATGCGAAGGTGGAAGAACTCGGGAAACAGCTCTCTGAAGTGGACAGCCTGATGAGTGATTTCTGCAGAGCACTTTCTGAATACATGAATGATATGGAGTTTGATGAAGAGGACTTCCGTCATACGGAGGACCGTCTGAATCTGATCAATCACCTGAAGGATAAATACGGTGCTACCATTACAAAGATTCTGGAATACCATGATGAACAGCAGCGGCGTCTGGAAACGCTGCAGGATCTGGATGCACACAGAATCAGGGTACAGAAGGAACTGGAGAAGACCACAGGCAGAGCACTGGAACTGTGCGGGAAGATTTCACAGCAGAGGAAGAGCAGTGCGGATGCACTGGCGCAGAAGATGAAAAAAGCGCTGATCGACCTGAACTTCCTCGATGTCCGGTTTGAGATTCAGGTAAGGCCTGATGAAGCACATATCAGTGCAAACGGCTATGATGATGTGGAATTCATGATCTCCACAAATCCGGGAGAAAGCATCAGACCGCTGGAGCAGATTGCAAGCGGCGGTGAGCTGTCCAGAATCATGCTGGCGCTGAAAACAGTGCTTGCAGATAAGGATGAAATCGGAACACTTATTTTTGATGAGATTGATACGGGTATCAGTGGCCGGACAGCCTGGAAAGTATCAGAAAAACTGGGCGTTCTGGCAAAAGGACATCAGATTATCTGCATCACTCATCTGCCGCAGATTGCAGCCATGGCAGATAACCATTTTCTGATTGAAAAGGGACTGGAAAAAGACAGAACCATTACCCGGATCAGAAAGCTGCAGGAAGAAGAAAGTATCCGGGAGCTCGGACGGCTTCTGGGCGGCGCGGAAATTACGGATGCGGTAACTGAGAATGCCAGAGAAATGCGCAGAATGGCCAAGCAGACGAAGGCATAAGACAAAAGCAGGGGCAAAAAAATGACACTGGATAATGAAGATGTACTGAACAGTATAATGGCAAGTCTTGGCAGGATAGATAATATCCAGCTGGAGGACATTCCGGGAATTGATCTGTATATGGATCAGCTGACGACCTTCATGGAAGAAAAGCTGAAAAAAACGACCAGATATCCGGGCGAAGATAAGGTGCTGACCAAGACCATGATCAATAACTACGCGAAGAATGATCTTCTGCCTCCTCCGGTCAGGAAAAAATATTCAAAGGATCACCTGATTCTGCTGATCTTTATCTATTATTATAAGAGTGTGCTGTCCATCAATGACATACAGACCCTTCTGGAACCGGTGAAAAAGAGGTTCCATATCAGTGATACGGAAGCACTGACACTCAGCGACATTTATAAAACCATCTGCGGACAGGACGATGAGGAAGTTGATTTCCTGAAGGAAGATATTGCCAGAGAATTTAAAATGTCACAGAAGGTGTTTACGGATGCGCCGGAAGAGACAAAAGATGAAATGCAGCTTTTTTCCTTTATCTCGCTTCTCAGCTATGATGTTTATGTCAAGAAGCTGATTATCGAGAAACTGCTCGATAACTGCAAGGCAGAGCAGGAACAAGCAAAGGCAAAAGACAAGACCAAAAACGAAAAGAAGAGTAAGGAAAGACATCAGTGAGTATATATGATACGTTAAATCCCGAACAGAAAAAGGCAGTACTGCAGACAGAAGGACCGGTACTGATACTGGCAGGTGCGGGATCAGGAAAAACAAGAGTTCTGACGCACAGAGTTGCGTTTCTGATTGATCAGTGCGGTGTAAATCCATGGAATATCATGGCAATCACCTTTACCAATAAGGCAGCAGGCGAGATGCGCGAACGAGTGGACAAGATTGTCGGTTTTGGCTCCGAAAGCATCTGGGTCACCACATTCCATTCCACCTGCGTCCGGATTCTGAGACGTTTCGCAGACCGGCTTGGCTATCAGACGAATTTCACCATTTATGACAGTGATGATTCCAAGAGCGTCATGAAAGACATCTGCAAACGTTATCAGCTGGAAACACAGTCGCTCAAGATCCGCAGGATCATGAGCAGTATTTCCTCTGCCAAGGATAATCTGGTCACGCCGGATGAATATTCTCTGAGTACGGCGGGTGATTCCGAGAAGATCAGAATCGCCAAGGCATATCAGGAATATCAGGCAAATCTGCGAAAAAACAATGCAATGGATTTTGATGATCTCATCGTGAAGACCGTTGAGCTTTTTAAAGCCTGCCCGGATGTACTGGATTATTATCAGGAACGGTTCCGCTATATCATGGTGGATGAGTATCAGGATACCAATAATGCGCAGTTCGAGCTGATCAGGCTCCTGGCTTCCAAGTACAGAAATCTGTGCGTGGTCGGAGATGATGACCAGTCCATCTACAGATTCCGCGGTGCGAACATCAGAAACATTCTGGACTTTGAGAAAGTATATCAGGATGCCGTGGTAATCAAACTGGAGCAGAATTACCGTTCCACGCAGAATATCCTGGATGCGGCCAACAAGGTAATCCGCAACAACAGCGGACGAAAGGAAAAGTCACTCTGGACCGATGAAGGTGCAGGAGATAAGATCCGTTTCTGCAAGTTCGAGTCAGGTCAGGATGAGGCAGCCTTTATCGCCGAGGATGTGGTAAAGCAGAAAAGAGACGGGAAGGCAGATTACTGTGACACCGCAGTTCTGTACCGGACCAATGCACAGTCCAGACTGATCGAGGAACGGTTTATTTTAAGCGGAATCCCTTATGATATTGTCGGCGGTACGAATTTCTATTCCAGAAGAGAAATCAAGGATCTGCTGGCATATCTGAAAACGATTGACAACGGTCTGGATGACCTTGCGGTAAAGCGTATTATCAATGTGCCAAAGCGCGGCATCGGTGCCACTACCATTGAAAAAATCCAGAGCTATGCGGATGCACATTTAAAGAGCTTCTATGATGCGCTTACGGATGCGGACATGATCGTCGGCGGAAAGGCAGCGGAGAAGCTGAAGAGCTTTGACCTGATGATCCGCGCATTCCGGACCAGGGCAAAGGATTATTCCATTGAAGAACTGACCAGGGACATTATCAGCACCATTTCCTATATGGACTATCTGAAGTCGCTTGACGAGGAGGATGACGCAAGCGGTGACAATGACCGTACACAGAATGTCGACGAACTGATTTCCAAGATTGTCAGTTATGAGGAAAAGGCGGAAGAGCCGTCACTTGGCGGATTCCTGGAGGAAGTGGCACTGGTTGCGGATATTGATAATGTAACAGGTGATGACAACAAGGTCCTCCTGATGACATTGCACAGTGCCAAGGGTCTGGAGTTTCAGAACGTGTATATGGCAGGCATGGAGGAAGGTCTTTTCCCAAGTTACATGACGCTGCAGCAGGAAGAAAGTGATCCTGCAGCAATGGAAGAAGAGCGGCGTCTTGCATATGTCGGCATTACGCGTGCCAGGAAGATGCTCACCATTACGGCAGCCAGAGCCAGGATGATACACGGAGAGCTGCAGTACAATCATGTCAGCCGTTTCGTGGAGGAGATTCCCAGGGAACTGATGGATGATTCTTTAAACAGCAGGAAACAGAAGCCTGCGTTTCTGTTTGATGACGGAGATACCATTGACGATGATGATGACATTGATCTGAGCACCGGCAGAATGTACCGTAAGAAAGCATCTGCAGGAGCGGATGATGAAGACGGCTATGAGGGACGCAGCAGAAATACCAGCTATGGCTATGACGGCAGAGGCTATGCAACCCGCTCCGGATATGGCGCAGGAAGCGGAGAAAAGGTTGACCATGAATATGGCAGCAGTATCTACGGACTGGGAAAGCGGCCCAAAGCCGCGGCAGGCAGGAAAAAGCCGTCCGCTGTACCGGATAAACCGTTTATCGCGGGTGCATCCACAAGACATGCGGGTGCTTCACTCGGCGGGCTGACCAAAGGAATGCCGATGGCTGCAAAGCCGGATTACGGCGTGGGAGACCGCGTAGAGCATGTAAAATACGGAACCGGCACGGTGAAACAGGTCGAGCAGGGGCCAAGAGACTACAAGGTTACGGTCGCTTTTGACGATTGCGGACAGAAGGTCATGTATGCCGCATTCGCAAAACTGAAAAAAGTGTGAAAATGTACATACGGAATGGAAATAAACTCTGTTCAGTGGTAAAATAGGTGATACAGAAAGCACTTAAAGGAAAGGGGCTGCATATGGGAATGAGAACAAAGTTAGATGATGTATTGGAAATGACCAAGATCAATGAGCTTTTGAACAAGAAGGACCAGGAAAGCACCGGCAAGCCGTCCAACGTAATCCTCTGGGTGCTCGCAGTCATCGGGGCTGTTGCAGCAGTTGCAGCAATCGCATTTGCAGTATATCGTTATATGACACCTGCATATGAAGATGACTATGATGATGATGATTTTGATGACGACTTCGAAGATGACTTCGAAGAAGAGGATGACAAAAAGTCTGAGAAAAAAGACTGAGCATCACGTAAAATGAAATGCAAGGCGGAGAGCGGGATGTACATGATGAGTGCGTTCCGCTCTCTTACTGTGTATAAAGAAGAATAAGGAAAAATCGGATGAAAAAAAAGGAAATTATTGAAGGTGTTGTAGAACGTGTGGACTTTCCGAATAAAGGTGTGATCGAAACACCGGAGGGAAAATGTATTGTAAAGAATGCGCTTCCGGGACAGAAGGTCTCCTGCATGGTGCAGAAGGTTCATAAGAATAAATCAGAGGCAAGGCTTCTGGAGGTACTGGAAGAAGCACCGGATGCGGTGAAGAGTCCCTGCCCGCATTTCGGAGAGTGCGGCGGCTGTGCGTATCTGAGCATGCCTTATTCCAAGGAACTGGGGCTGAAGGAACAGCAGGTCAGAAGCCTTCTGCGCGAGGTGCTCTCAAGACAGGAAGAGGAGTGCACCTGGGAAGGAATCAAATCAAGCCCCATTCAGTTCGGCTATCGCAATAAGATGGAGTTTACCTTCGGAGATGAGTATCTGGGCGGTCCGCTTGCCCTCGGCATGCATAAGCGCGGCAGCATGTATGATATTGTCAGTGTCAGACAGTGCCAGATCGTGGATGAGGATTACCGCAGAATTATCGGCTGTGTGACCGACTTTTTTGCCAAAGATTATGAGCAGCATAACATCACCTTCTATCATCGTATGAAACAGGAGGGATATCTGCGTCATCTGCTGGTCAGAAAGGCGGTCAGAACAGGAGAGATTCTGATTGATCTTGTTACGACAACGCAGGAAACACATGACCTGACCGGATTTAAGGATGCACTTCTCGCACTCCGGCTGGACGGACAGATCGTCGGGATTCTGCATACGAAGAATGATTCCATGGCAGATGCAGTCAAGGATGAGGGAACAGAAACACTGTATGGAACCGATTCCTTCTACGAAGAGCTGCTGGGGCTGCGCTTCAGGATTACACCGTTTTCTTTTTTCCAGACAAACAGTCTGAGTGCGGAAGTGCTGTATGGAACCGTTCAGGATTATGTCGCAGATGTGACTGCAGGGCAGGCTGGCGACGGGCAGCAGGAGCCGCACAGACACGTGCTCTATGATCTGTACTGCGGTACCGGTACGATTTCGCAGCTGATGGCTCCTGTTGCGGACAGGGTAATCGGTGTGGAAATTGTCGAAGAGGCGGTGGAAGCGGCCAGAGAGAATGCGAAGATGAACGGCCTTACGAACTGCGAATTTATCGCGGGTGATGTGCTGAAGGTTCTCGATGACATTACGGAGAAGCCGGACTATATCATCCTCGATCCGCCGCGTGACGGCATTCACCCCAAGGCACTGCAGAAGATCATAAACTATGGCGTGCAGAATCTTGTCTATGTTTCCTGCAAGCCGACGAGCCTTGCCAGAGATCTGGAGCAGCTGCTTGCCGGTGGCTACTACGTCAGAAAGGCCTGCTGTTGTGATCAGTTCCCGTGGACGGTGCACGTGGAGACGGTAGTGTTGATGTCAAGAGTGGAAGATAAATAAGCCTGAAAAGCCTTATTTTAAGCCATTCCCCAGATTTGACATCCAGATTGACAACTGAAATTTATCACTCCGTGGGAACTTATCAAGCACATCGGTTTAGAGTCGATTTTTATGATTTTCACATAGTTTAGGCTGTGGATTAGATGTCA
>CAYMBY010000156.1:0-14367 GCA_964388815.1 uncultured Butyrivibrio sp.
GTTCAACACTTCGCGGTATTTCCGGCACAAACTCACACGGCGAAGGCATGGGCTGCTGGATATGTTTTATCGCAATGGCGACAGTAGTCTCTCCATTAAAAGGCACGCGCCCTGTCAGCATCTCAAACAATGTAATGCCGAGTGAATAAATATCGCTCTTCTCATCACTGTATCCGCCACGTGCCTGTTCAGGTGATGTATAATGCACAGATCCCATGACATTGGATGTAATCGTATTGCTGGATGCTGCCTTTGCGATACCGAAATCCGTCATTTTCACCTTTCCGTCTTTGGAAATGATGATGTTCTGCGGTTTGATATCTCTGTGAATGATATGGTTATTGTGTGCCGCCTCAAGTCCCATGGCCACCTGAATGGCAATGCTGACTGCTTCTTTCACCGTAAGACGGGACTTCTTTTCAATATATTTTTTCAGGGTAATGCCATCTACCAGTTCCATGACAATATAATAAATACCCTTTTCATTTCCGACATCATAAACATTTACAATATTCGGATGCATCAGTCCTGCCGCTGACTGCGCCTCTGAGCGGAATTTGGAAACAAAGTTCTCATTTTCACTGAATTCCTGCTTCAGTACCTTAATTGCCACCGGTCTGTTCAGTTTACGATCCTGTGCTCTATATACATCAGCCGTTCCGCCGGTTCCGATTTTCTCCTGAATTTCGTAACGGTCTCCGATGATCATTCCAATCTTAATCATTTAATCCTCCGTCAGACAAGTACTGTCAGCAAATGGTTCGATAAGGATGACTGCAATATTATCCTTACCTCCGTGATTGTTGGCCGCTTCGACCAGTTTCTGTGCCTTCTCGATAATATCTCTCTGACCGTTTATGATCATGCGGATTTCCTCATCCTCAAGCATATTGGTCAGACCGTCAGAGCACATCAGCACAATATCTCCTGCCTTTAGCTCTACCTGGAAGAAGTCAACGTCCACCTGCTCCGTAGCACCGATCGCACGGGTGATGATGTTTTTATCCAGATGCGTTCTGGCAGTTTCCCTGTCAATTCCGCCCATTCTGACCATTTCCTCCACGAGTGAATGGTCTCTGGTAATCTGTCTGATCTGATCATCAATCACATACAACCTGCTGTCTCCGACATTTGCCACCTGCAGATACCGTCCGATGAGTGTTGCAGCAACCACTGTGGTTCCCATGCCAAACAGTTTCGGATCTTCTGCTGCTTTCTCACGCAGTTGTCTGTTGGCTGACTGAATCGCATTTTCCAGAATCTTTACCGGATTCTTCTCAAATGACCTGCGAATCTCCCCAACCATTGTATCAACGGTGAAACGTGATGCGTAATCCCCTGCATTATGTCCGCCCATCCCATCTGCCACAATAAATACGTTTGACAGATTTCCAATACTTTCCTCCGATGAAAAAACATAATCCTGATTCAGTTCTCTTTGTTTTCCTATGTCCGTAACGGAAAATGTTTTTAACAAAAAAAGCCTCCAATTATAAAAGCGCAAAAAAGTGAGACAGGACTCAATTGCCGACTTGTTCATTCAGATGTCTGCGGCGAAGCTGCCCGCAGGCGCCGTCAATGTCCCTGCCCATTTCCCTTCTTATAGTAACATTTATTCTGCTTTTTTCAAGTTTATTTTTGAATGCAACGACCTGCGAATGGCCTGTTTCCGTGTAGTTCCGCTCTTTTATGGGGTTTACCGGAATCAGATTGACGATGCAGTTGAGATCTTTCAGAAGCCGGATCAGCTCTGCCGCATCCTCTTCGGTATCATTTACGCCTCCGACCAGTGCATATTCAAAAGTCAGCTGCCTTCCGGTCTGATCAAAGTAGTATCTGCAGGCATCCATCACTTCCGTAAGGCTGTATTCATTCGCAATCGGCATGAGCTGCTTTCTCTTCGCATCATTCGATGCATGAAGTGAAAGCGCCAGATTGATCTGCAGATGCTGCTCCGCCAGCTGCCTGATCCGCGGTACGATCCCGCAGGTAGAAACCGTCAGATTCCTCTGCCCCATATTCAGACCGTTTTCATCTGTCAGCAGCTGAACAAACCGAAGCAGATTGTCATAATTATCCATCGGTTCGCCGCTGCCCATCACCACCACACGCGAGACTTTTTTGCCCAGAATTCTGGACATTGCATAGATCTGATCCAGCATTTCCGAAGGTCTGAGGTTCCGCTCAAGCCCGTCCAGCGTAGAAGCGCAGAACCGGCATCCCATGCGGCAGCCTACCTGTGATGAAATGCATACGCTGACACCGAAACGGTATTCCATCCAGACACTCTCGATCACATTTCCGTCTGCAAGTCCGAACAGAAATTTCCTCGTTCCGTCAAGTGCAGATTCCTGCATACGGACCTGTTTCAGTGAAGTATATTCAAAATGCTCCCTGCACTTTTCCTTAAGTGCTTTCGGGATATTGCTCATATCATCGTAATCGCCGGCCATTCTGACATGCATCCACTCATATAGCTGCTTTGCACGAAATGCAGGCTCTCCGAGCCCTTTGATTTCCTGCGTCAGTTCTTCCAGTGTCAGCGATTTAATATCTGTTTTATCCATAATGACAGGACTTTACTCTTCCTTTCTTCTGAGCTTTGACAGGAAAAATCCATCGGTTCCGAACTGCCCCGGTAATAGCTGCAGGTACCCGTTTTTAACCGTATCCTGCCCGGCAAGTACTTCCGGAAGTGTATCTTCCATTGATACCGTTTCAAACGGAAGATTTGCACAGATCCACTGCACCATTTTCTCGTTCTCTGCCTTATGAATCGTACAGGTGCTGTACATCATGATTCCACCGGGTTTTACATAATTCCACACACTCTGCAGAATTTTTTTCTGCAGTTCAGTAACAGAATTAAGCGATTCAGAACTCACCGCATACTTGATGTCACATTTACGGCCGATAATTCCCAGTCCTGAGCACGGAAGGTCACAGTACAGCACATCTGCAGTATCTGTCAGTGCGGGATCCGGGAGCGTGGCATCATGCACTTCTACCGTCACGCCCGGCATATGCATCCGTTCCACATTTTCACGGATCAGTGCACATTTGTTTTCTGACACATCCCTTGAAAGCACACTTCCTGTCCCTGCAAGCTTTGTCGCTGCATGGAGTGCCTTTCCGCCGGGAGCACTGCAGACATCAATCACTCTGTCACCCTTCCGGATTCCTGCCGCCTGCGTCACCAGCATGGAACTGACATCCTGTACCATCCACATTCCTTCTTCAAATCCCGGAAGATACTGCAGATTATCCGTATGTGTCAGTTCATATGCATAAGGCAGAAGGCTGCTTTGCCTGATCTCCATCTGCACATTGCCTTCCTGTCTGATTTTCTCCACAAGTGCGCGGATTTCCTCCTCAGAATACCGTTCATCCATACGCAGTACGACCGGTCTGATTTCCAGAAATGCCTTCAGGATCTGCTCCGTCTGCTCATAGCCGTATGTCCTCAGCCACATTCTGCACAGAAGATCCGGCATGGAATACATCACGGAAAGATATTCCGCTCCGCCATCCATTGCGTTTTTTTCAGGAAAATGAATGACTTCCTTGTTCCGCGATACGTTTCTCAGAACGCCGTTGACAAAGCCCTTCAGCGTCTGGAACTTTCTTTTCTCTGCAATTTTCACTGCCTCATTAATTGCCGCTGCATCAGGAATCCCGTCCATGTAAAGAATCTGGTAACAGCTCATACGCAGCAGACTTCTGATCAGCGGTTTCATTTTGTGCACGGAGACACTTGATATGGAGTTCAGAATATAATCAATTGTGATTCTGCGTTCCGTTGTCCCGTCCACAACACGTTTGATCATCGACTTCTGCTGCGTGTCAAGATAGTCGTACTGATTCAGGACATCACGAACAAGAGAATGCCGGTAAGGCTTCCCGCTGTCCATTTCCATCAGAATATCCAGAATGATTTCCCGTTCATTTATCATCTTTTATCAGTCATCTCTCCGTCTGCCCAGCATGATCAGCCGTAAAAGCTGCAATACAGCTGATGCTGCAGCTGCGACATAAGTCATTGCTGCTGCTCCCAGAACCTTTCTGGAAGAAGCAACTTCATCTGTTCCCAGTATTCCGTACTGCTCCAGCATGACAAGCGCTCTGTGGGAAGCATTGAATTCCACCGGAAGTGTCACGATCTGAAACAGAACAGCAAGTGCGAATATCCAGATCCCGATTGCAATAAAGGTATTGCTGAGCCCGAAAATCAACCCGATAATGACAAGCGGAAGCCCGATCTGCGAGCCGAGATTGGCTGCCGGTACCAGCGCTGTTCTGAGTTTCAGCGGCACATACCCTGTTTCATGCTGCATGACATGTCCGCATTCATGCGCAGCCACACCAAGTGCTGCAACCGAAGTTGAGCTGTATACCGCATCCGACAGGTTGACCGTCTGCGTTCTGGGGTCATAGTGATCGGTCAGGTTGCCGCTGACATGCTCTACACGGACGCCCCTGACATTATTCTGATCCAGAATTCTCTGCGCAACCTGTGCACCTGTCATCCCGGATGCACTCCGGATATGCGAATATTTATTATAAACACTGTTCACATGGAAGCTCGCCCACATGCACAGAAGTGCTCCGATGAGCACCAGTACATAAGTAGGATCAAATCCGTAATAATATCCGTACATTCTTTTCTCCTTCAGTATTGCTCTTCCTTATTGCTGTTATTCCAGTCCGAGCATCGTTCCCTTTTCGATATGATTTCCGCGCAGGAATTCACTCACGGCCATTCTTCTCTTGCCTTCCAGCTGTACTTCCCTCACGATCAGTCTGTTTCGGCCTGTATTAACGATCATTTCCTGCGGTGTCACTTCTGAAACGCTGCCGGGTACACCATCCGCCTGTGTTTCATCGGCCTGTGCCTTCCAGATCTTGAGGATCTTCCCGTCCAGTCTGGTATATGCACTCGGCCATGGGCTTGTTGCCTGAATCAGATGCACAAGTTCCAGCGCATCTTTATCCCACCGGATATGTCCCATTTCCTTGGACAGTTTGCAGGTAGATGTGCTGCGACTGTTATCCTGCTTTACCGGTTGAAGCGTTCCTGCCCCGATCTGCGGAATTGCCTTTGCAATCAGCTGTGCACCAAGTTCGCTCAGACGATCAAAAAGAGTTCCCGCCGTATCTTCCTCTGTGATATTCAGCTTCTCCTGAAGCAGAATATCTCCGGTATCACATCCGGCATCCATCTGCATGATCGTCACTCCGGTCTGCTCTCTTCCGTCCAGCAGTACCTGTTGAATCGGTGCTGCGCCGCGGTATTCCGGAAGGAGTGATGCATGAATGTTCACACAGCCGTACTTCGGAATATCCAGTATTTCCTGTGACAGAATCTGTCCGAAAGCGGCAACCACATAAATATCCGCATCCAGCGTTTTCAGATGGGCAACTGCCTCAGGCGCCTTGATTCTGACCGGTTGAAAAACAGGTATGCCATGTGCAAGTGCACACTTTTTAACCGGAGATACCGCCAGTTCTCTGCTTCTGCCCTTTGGCTTATCCGGCTGTGTCACAACTTCTGCAATTTCATTTCCTGCTGCAATCAGCGCTTCGAGTGCACCGACTGCAAAGTCAGGTGTTCCCATATATACGATTTTCATTCTGCTTACTCTTCTTCCTGTTCACGGTTCAGATCTTCGTTGTTGACCAGTTCCCCTTCCACCAGATCCACATACATGTGACCGTCAAGATGATCCAGTTCATGGCAGATTGCACGTGCCAGAAGTTCCGTTCCTTCCAGTTCATATTCTTTCAGATCTGCATCATAGGCTCTGACCTTTACATAATCCGGTCTTGTCACGACACCGGATTTCCCGGGCAGACTCAGGCATCCCTCATAGCCGGTCTGTTCACCGTCTGTTTTCAGAATCTGCGGATTGATCAGTACGTGCGGGTCCTCACCTGTGGTATCAATAACAACGATTCTTTTCAGTATGCCGACCTGCGGTGCTGCAAGTCCGACACCGTTTGCCTCATACATGGTGTCAAACATATCATTTACAAGTTCCTTTATTCTGGGAGTAGATTCCTTTAC
Source organism: uncultured Butyrivibrio sp. (assembly GCA_964388815.1). Taxonomy (GTDB): domain Bacteria; phylum Bacillota; class Clostridia; order Lachnospirales; family Lachnospiraceae; genus Butyrivibrio. Next base: position 6,065 of record CAYMBY010000156.1, read on the forward strand.
TTCTTTACATACACGGGTCAGTACTTCATCACCGTATTCTCTGATTGTTCTGATTGCCATTTATCTGTGCCCCTTTCCATTTCCTGCATACCATTAAAACCCATTAATGGGGTCAAAGTCAAATTGTACCTGCAAACCCGCATATCTGCCCGCTTCTGTCAGCTGCCGGATGTAATTTTCCATCCGGTCTTTCATTTCGACCAGAACTGCATATTCCGGATTCTTGATATAAAGCGCCATCCGGTATATGTCATTGATTCTGCCGATACTGGCTGCCGCGGGACCGATGATCACGGCGTTCTTAAAATGCAGGTTTTCCAGACCTGCCCGGAGTCTTCCGGCGAACTGCACGCCCGCGGCTTCATCCTGCGCCCAGATCTGTACTGCCAGCATATGTGCTGCCGGCGGGTACATCATCAGCTCACGGTATCCGATTTCCTCTTCATAAAATGCCTTATAATCCTGTGCCTTTGCCGCAAGGATGCTGTAATGTTCCGGCTGATAGGTCTGAATGATCACCTGCCCCGGAAGTGTTCCTCTTCCTGCTCTTCCTGCCGCCTGTGTCAGCAGCTGAAAGGTTCTTTCTCCTGCTCTGTAATCACTTGCAGATAGTGACATGTCCGCAGCCAGAATTCCTACCAGTGTTACGTTCGGGAAATCGTGTCCCTTGACAATCATCTGCGTACCGACCAGAATATCTGCCTCCTGTGCTGCAAATGCAGAGAGAATTTTCTCATAACTGTCTTTCGTTCTGGTGGTATCTGCATCCATACGCAGCACACGTGCCTGCGGAAAAAGCCGGTGTACCTCATTTTCAATCTGCTGTGTACCTGCACGAAACGCGGAAACATACTTTGAACCGCATTTCGGACAGATCTTTGTTACCGGTTCTTCATAGCCGCAGTAATGACATACCAGTTTTCCTCCGCGGTGCTCGGACAGGGATACATCACAATGCGGACATTTGAACACATAACCGCAGGCACGGCAGGAAATAAATCCGGCAAGTCCTCTGCGATTGATGAACAGCATGGTCTGCTCTTTTTTCTGCAGACGGTCCTGCATATATTCCTGCAGCCGCAGACTGAATACTGACCGGTTACCATTCCGGAGTTCCTGACGAAGATCTGCGATCTCCACCTCCGGAAGCGTTCCTCCCGTCAGTCTCTTTGACAGCGTCAGCAGCTGATATTCTCCGTGCACTGCCCGGTAATATGACTCCAGTGAAGGCGTTGCACTTCCCAGTATGACACTTGCGCCGCCCGGCACCAGCCGCGCCAGTTCAATTGCCGTCTCTCTGGCATGATACTTGGGCATCGTCTCACTTTTGTAAGTCGGCTCATGCTCCTCATCAATGATAATCAGCCCCAGCTGCGGAAACGGGGTAAAAAGAGCTGAACGCGGCCCGATCATGATGTCAATATCGCCATGCCTTGCCCGCTCAAACTGATCAAATTTTTCTCCGGGAGAAAGTGTGGAGTTCATCACCGACACCCGGTCTCCGAAATGCCGGTAAAAACGCATCAGTGTCTGGTAAGTCAGCGCGATTTCCGGGATCAGCACAATTGCCTGCCTGCCCCGGCTTATGATCCGGTCAATTGCTGCAATATAGACTTCTGTTTTGCCGCTTCCCGTGATTCCGTGTACCAGATATGTTTTCCGCTCTCCGCGGTCGTAGTCTCTGATCACCGTATCCACTATGTGCTGCTGTTCATCACTCAGCTTTTTATCCGCTGCCAGCGCTTCCTGCGTCTGCACCGGATTGCGATAATATTTTTCCTGATCAATCCGGATAACTCCCTGCCCTGAAAGTGATCTGATGACCGCTGCCGATACATTGAGCTTCCCCGTCACAAGTTCATAGGGAAGTCTTCCGTCCGGTTCTTCCAGGAGTTCTTTTAACAGTCTGACACGTGCATACTGTTTTTTTCTTTCACATTCATAGTAAAACTCTGTCGCCTCCCGCAGCGGCATTCTCCATGAAATAAACCGGTGCTGCAGCTCCTTCTGTTTCTTATGTGCCGGCAGAACTGTCTTGAGTGCATTGATCATGGTAGAGCCGTACTGCTGCTTCATCCAGGCTGCAAGCCTGATAAACACATCCTCCGCCGGAAGATTCTCCGTTGCAATGCCTGAAAGATCCTTGATCCGCTCCGGCGCTATCTCCGGCTTATCGGAAAGTTCGACCACATATCCGTTTCTGATATGATTTCCCGCGCCAAAAGGAATCTGCACACAGGTCCCGATCTGAACCTTTCCGCGCAGATTCTCCGGTATCCGGTATTGAAAAGGCCTGTCAACCTTCTCATGTGATATGTCCACAATCACGGCTGCATAAACTGCTGATGTCTCTGCTTTGTCCTGTATCGTTTCCATTACCTTCTGATTTCCGAAATTACTCAATTTTTACCTTGTCCGTTTCGTTCATCCAGGATTTCCTGAATCAGTTCTCTTTCATCCATATGGTGCTTTACACCACAGATCTCCTGGTAATCTTCATGTCCTTTACCTGCCAGAACAATGATATCGCCCTGCTCTCCGTTCTCAATTGCATAGCGGATGGCCTCCTTGCGATCCGGAATTTCAATATACTTTCCATCCGTCTTTTTCATTCCCGTTTCAATGTCATGAATGATGTCCATCGGATCCTCAAATCTCGGATTATCAGATGTGATGATTGTGAAATCTGCCAGTTTTCCGCTGACCTCTCCCATTTCAAAGCGACGAAGCTTTGATCTGTTTCCGCCGCAGCCGAACAGACAGATCAGTCTGGACGGGTGATAATCTCTGAGTGTGGACAGAAGACTCTTGAGTGCCATTGCATTATGCGCATAGTCAATCATCATGGTAAACTCATCAGATACCTTTACCATCTCGATTCTGCCTTTGACTCTGGCTTTTTTAAGTGCCTGCGTGATTTCCTGCGCGGTGCAATCAAAATGTCTTGCCACAGCTATCGCACAGAGCGCATTATACACACTGAATTTTCCCGGTGTCGGTACTTCTGCATGAAGTTCAATCAGTCCCTTTGTATCAAAAAATACACCAAGTTCACCCGGTTTATGAATATAGGCCAGATTTTCTGCCCGAAGATCTGCGTTTTCATTGAATCCGTAGGTTTCAAGCTCACAGGTATGTCCTTCCATGACCTGTTCCATATGCGCATCATCTGCATTTGCAATGCCGATCCTGCACTGTCTGAACAGCATTCCCTTGCAATGCATGTATTCGTCAAAATCCTTATGCTCATTCGGGCCGATATGATCCGGTTCGATATTGGTAAAAATACCGATATCAAAAATAAAGCCCTGGCTTCTGTGAAGCATCAGTCCCTGTGAAGAGACTTCCATTACAACAGTATCGCAGCCTGCGTCCACCATCCTGCGCATATCCCTCTGCAGATCATAAGACTCCGGTGTCGTATTGCTCGAAGGGATATGCTCATCCCCGATAATCGCCTCGATCGTCCCGATCAGTCCAACCTTATGTCCCGCATTTTCAAGCATGCTCTTGATCAGATAGGTTGTTGTTGTTTTTCCCTTTGTCCCGGTAATTCCGACCGTTTTAAGCTGCCGCGCCGGGTGACCGAAATATGCTGCTGAAATAAATGCCATTGCATATCTTGTCTCCTTCACTCTGACTACCGTCATCGCAGAATCTGCAGGAAGATCCACCGCATCCTCGACAACAATGGCTGCTGCTCCCTGTTCCTGCGCTGTCTTTGCAAACGTATGTCCATCAAAGTTCGCACCTTTGATACAGATAAAAAGACATCCCGCTGAAATTTTTCTGGAATCATTTATGACTTCTTTAATTTCAATTTTTTCCGGGTCCGATTTTACCTCTGAATTTCCTACACTTGCAGTATAATCCAGCGTTTCCAGTAATGTGATCAGTTTCATTTTTTTCTATTCTCCTTTGGTACTTAATCGTTTTTTCAAAATTTGAACACACTTTGTACACATTTTGCAGGTATATTATTCTACAGGATAGTTGATGAACTCACTATCTCCCCCTCATAAGAAAACCGCAGGGCCCTCACATTTATGTGAGGGCTTTTGTGGTTAATCTTATTTGCACTGATGTGCAAATAAGATAAGAGCTTGCTTCGCAAGCTCTGCAAAAAATGCTCTGCAAGTTCGGTATAAATTCTTTGCTTCGCAAGCTCTGCCAAAAAATGCTCTGCAAGCTCGGTATAAATTCTTTGCTCTGCAAAAATTTGCTCTGCAGGGGACTATGCTTCACATATAATCTGTCATGACAATCTGAAGTGATTCCCTTCCCTGATAGCTGTTGAGATCCGGATAATATGCCATATTTATTTTTACTGCATTTCTCTGCAGATCTGCTCCGCTGTATATCCGATCGATCTGCTCTGTTCCGAATTTTTCTTCCAGAAATCTCTGCCATCTGTCCATATCTCCGAAATAAATCATATCATATTTCTGCCCGATTTCATCCATAATCTTGTATTTTCCACAGTTCCGGTTTCTGCCCAATATGCGTCCCGAAAGGATGCTGACATTTCTCACTGCAAAGAGAGGTCGTGCATTTCCGTTTCCGAAAGGCTCCAGAAGAGATATTTCATGGATAAGCTTCATATCTGCATAGGGAAGCGGCATTTCCATGTCAATATGAAGGATTTCTTCAAAATCATTTTTCTGAAGCGTACACGCATCATTCAGACGCTTTTTCAGTTCCTGAATATCTGCTTCTTTCATGGAAAGACCTGCAGCCATTTTATGTCCGCCGAATCTGGTGAACAGATCACTGCACCGGATTAATTCTCTGTACATGTCATAGGCAGGAACCGATCTTCCCGATCCTTTCACGCCGTCTTCTGCTCTTGTCAGAACCAGTGTCGGCCTGCCATACTTTTCTCTGATCCTGCCAGCTACAATTCCGGCAATTGACTCATGACATTCCGGAAGAAATATCACCAGTACTGACGGTAATTCACTGTACTTTTCCACAATACTGACTGCCTCATCCACGCTCTGTCCTGTCATATCCTTCCGGCTGTCATTAAGCGCCTTAAGATCTCCTGCAATTCTGGCTGCTTCCTGCGGATTGTCCGCAGTCAGAAGGGCCAGACCTCTGAGTGCACTGTCAAGCCTTCCGGTTGCATTCAGACATGGGACGATGATATATCCCAGATGGTAACAGGATATTTTCTTTTCCTCCAGCTGGTTCACATGGATCAGCGCGCGCAGTCCGGCATTCTGCGAATGCTGAATCCGCCTGAGTCCTTCTTTGACAATTACCCGGTTTTCGCCCCGAAGTTCCATCACATCACAGACTGTTGCCAGTGCGGCAAATTCCAGCATTTCATCCATAAAAGCCTTACATTCTTCCTTTGAATGAACCTGCATGTCATTCTGTTCCATCAATACCTGCAGCAGTCTGAATGCCACAACCGCGCCGCAGATTTCCCGGAATTCATATACAGAATCTGCTCTCTTGGGATCGACTACAGCATCTGCCGGCGGCAGAATTTCTTTGGTTTCTCCGCTCTCTTCATCCGTTTCAAACGGAATCTCATGATGATCCGTAACAATAACCGTCATGTCATGTGCTTTGGCAAATACAACCTGCTGAAATGCTGCAATTCCGTTATCACAGGTAAGAATTGTATCCGTATTCTCTTCCAGTGCATTCCGGATCAGTTCCTCATTCAGTCCGTACCCGTCTCTGATTCTGTCCGGCAGCATGCAATCCACGCTGCCTCCGCAGAACCTGATTCCCGACAGCAGAATATAAGACGAGCAGATTCCATCCACATCGTAATCTCCAATAACCCGGATCTTCTGATGTTCCAGAATCTTCCGCTGCAGAATCCGTACTGCTTTGTCCATATCTGCCAGCATATGCGGATCTCCAAGACTTTCAAGTCCGCCATGCAGATACGCTCTGATCTCATCTTCCTGAATCAGATCACGGTTTCTGAGAAGCCTGGCCGTCATCGGCGTGATATCAAATTCTTCCGCTATTTTATTAAAATCAGCCTTCTTGGCTGCTACCATCCATTTTGCCATTTACTTAATTCCCTGCCTGTTAAAAACAGCACCCATGAAAGACGCTGTATCAGTCTCTTTCATGGGTGCAGAAAAACAAAGTAAAATCACCTTTGTATTTATCTTTTGTCAGTTCTCTCTACGCTTTTTCTTCATATCAAACCACAGCGGTGACGCAATGCAGATGGATGAATATGTACCACTGATTACACCGACCATAAGCGGTAATGCAAAATCCTTGATATCCGCTACACCGAATACATAAAGTGTCAGTACCATGAAGAAGGTGGTCAGCGATGTAAACAGGCTTCGTGACAGTGTCTGTGTGATACTGCGATCGATCAGTTCCGCTCTCTGTTCATCTGTGGAAATCAAATGCTGATTTTCACGGATACGGTCAAATGTTACAATCGTATCATTGATGGAATAACCTATAATCGTAAGTACTGCGGCAATAAAGGTTCCGCCGACTTCAATTCGCGTCAGTGCATAGCAGGTTACCACCATCAGCGCATCATGACCGAGCGCGATAATTGCGCTTGCACCAAACTTCAGATCCTTGAATCTAACCCAGATATAGATCAGCATCAGAATCAGGGCAATGATCATTGCGGAAATTGCATCCCGTGTTGCTTCATTACTGATTGTAGAACTGATTGTCTCTGCTGCAATGTTATCCTCTGAAACCTTGTAGTCGGTCTTCAGCATGGAATCCATTGCTTCACGCTGACTGACATCAAGTGTTGTTGTCTTAAACACAACCTGATTGGTTCCCGATACGGTCTGTACCTGAACTGACTTCACACCGGTTGTGCTTTCAATCTTCGGGACAACTTCTTCATCCAGTTTCTCTGTCGTCCAGTTATCATTAAAGGTAACGGTTGTTGCCGTGCCGCCGACAAAGTCGAGGCTGTAGTTCATATAGCCGTTTCCGTTTGCCTTATTGAATCCCATCGTACCAAGTCCGATGCAGATGATCAGAATGGAAACCGCATAGAAGATATATCTGTTCTTTACAAAAGGAATGTTCTTATGTTCTTTTGCCTTGCCATACAAGAATGCCTTATCAAGTCCAAGCTTATAGAACACAGTGGAAATGCTTCTGGTTACAAACAGTGCTGTAAACATGGAAACAATAATACCAAGTGCAAGTGTCTGTGCAAAGCCCTTAACTGTTCCTGTCCCGCGAAGTCCGAGAACTGCTGCGGCAATCAGAGTGGTGATATTTCCGTCAAGGATTGCTGACAATGCTTTCTGATACCCCATCTGCATTGCATCCTTCACACTCTTGCCTGCTGCAATTTCCTCTTTGATTCTGGCAAATACCAGTACGTTGGCATCTACTGCCATACCGATGGAAAGAACGATACCTGCAACACCGGGCAGTGTAAGTGTGATATCTAATGCAGACAGCAGAATTACCACAAGGCAGCAGTAGAATGAAAGTGCAATACTTGCAGCAACACCGAGCAGTCTGTATACCACAATCATGAAAAGAACTACCAGTGCAAAACCGACGATTGCAGCAATCAGACTGGAATGAATTGCATTGGATCCCAGCTGTGCACCGACCACATTGGAACGGAGCTCTGTCAGCTGCAGCTTCAGACCGCCGATACGGATTGTGGATGCCAGATTGGTTGCTTCATCAAAATCTGACATGCCTGTGATGACCGCCTTACCATCTGTAATTGCAGCCTGTACATTCGGAACACTGACGAAATCACCGTCATAGTAAATACCGATTGACTCGCCATCTGCATATGCCTTTGTCGTCGCATCTGCAAACTTCTTGGTTCCATCCGCTGTGAACTCAAGAGAGACCACAGGTTCTGAATTTCCTGCCGTGCCGCTGTTCTGATATGCAGCTTCGGCATTCTTGACATCGCTTCCCTCCAGAACAACGGAACCGTCCTTCTGAAGCTGTTCAATGGTCTTGTTGTTCAGCACATAGCCATAGGTTCCGTCAGCCTTGGTGCCGAGTGTATAGTTCTCCTTGCCGTCGCTGTCCTTCTGGCTGATAAAATACAGATTACCAGGCTGTCCGAGTTCTTCCAGAATGGCATTGGCATCCTTGGCTCCCGGAATTTCAATATCGATACGGTTCTTGCCTTCCTGATATACCTGTGCTTCTGTACTGTACTGTTCTACACGCTTCTGCAGCTTGTAGATGGTATCGTCCATGGCTTCCTGACTCGGTGTTTCATCACCGCTGACACCATAAGTGATACTGACACCGCCGGCCAGATCAAGACCGAGTTTGATATTATGTATTGATCCGGAATTCTG
>CAYMBY010000157.1:0-6193 GCA_964388815.1 uncultured Butyrivibrio sp.
ATGGCGGCACTGGCCTTCTGGCTCTTCATCGGTGTGGAATTTGTCATTCCGGTAGCCAAGAACATGAAGAATCCGAGACGCGATGTGCTTCTCTCCATGATTCTGGGACTCCTTCTTCTTTTTGGTGTACAGGCGATTCTGGGACTTGGCATGACGAATTATGTGAATCTCGGTACACTCGCTGCAGATCCGAACGGTACACCGCATATGACTTATGCAACGAACCTGCTGGGAAATGCCGGCAGATACTGGATGGGATTTGTTACGATCCTGGCGGCAGTCAGCACGATGAATACCGTGTTCGCATCTACCTCAAGGATTCTGCAGGGGATGTCTGAAGAGAAGCTGATGCCTTCCGTTCTGTCCAAAGTCAACCGGCATGGGGCACCGGTAAACGGTCTGATTCTGATGGGGACATTTGATGCGGTACTCGTGATTTCCAATCTGGCCAATACAAACGGAATCACGTTCATCGTTCTGGCAGCCTCCTGCTTCTGGCTGGTGACATACTGTATGATTCATGCAACGGTTCTGATCCTGCGCAGAAAATATCCCGAAGCGCCAAGAAACAGAAAGCTGATGTTCGGCGGCCTGCCGCAGATTCTCGGCATTGCGGGCAATGTATACATGTTCTGGAACATTTCCACGGGCGCAGACAGAATCCGCATTTTTGAAATTTTCGGTGTGATTTTCCTGCTGCTGGTTGCCTATGCATTCATCTGGGTCTGCGGCGTGATGAAGGTAAGGCCGTTTGAACCGGTGGATATGTATACCGTCAATGATTCAGAAAAAGGCTTTATGGATACGGTCATTGCCAGTGAAAATCTGGAAGCGGCAGAAGGCAAGGCGGAGTAAAGCGCATGATAAATTCAGTCTGAATCCCGCTTGACATATGAAAAATGCGTACCTATAATCTTTTTAAACAGGTGCGAAGAGGCAGAGTTCTCTTCGCACCTGTTTGTTTTTTCCTGACAGGGAAAGGCAGGTGCGCATCTATGAAAAAATCTCTGATTACCATGCAGCCCTATTTCGTATTCGGAACCGATCAGTTCATACAGTACCGGTGCTTCAGAAACGGAATCTCACATATGTACGCATTCAAAGCGGATCCGGAGGCGGAAGCCGGTAACCTGATCATTCCGGACGGGTGTATTAATATACTGTTCGGATATGATGAAACGGGCATGGATGCAAAGGTATACGGTACCATGCGCAGTCCGCAGGTGTTTGTCCCGGGGAAAAGAGAGTATTTCGGCATCAGGCTGTATCAGGATGAATTCATGTCTCTGATGAACTGTTCACCGGAAGAAATTGCCGGCAGTGCGGCAGATCTTGATTCCATCCCGATGATCCGCAGCTACAGGCAGCAGCTTTCCATGGCGGGGAATTTTACGCAGAGAGTGCAGGTCCTTCAAAGTTTCATGGAAAAAGAACTGCCGTGCAGCCCTGATCATAAGGAAGAACTGCTGCAGCAGATCAAGAGCAGCATTCTGGAAAACGGCGGGAGAGAGAGCGTCGGAGAAATTGAAGCACAGTTTCACTATTCGGCAAGATATATCAATCGCATCTTTCAGGAAAAGATGGCGCTGAGCGTCAAGGAATACTCTGAAATCGTGCACCTGCAAAGAATTCTGTTCCGGATCAAAGAGCACAGCTATACCAGTCTGACAGATCTGGCCATGGAAGAAGGTTATTACGATCAGGCACACTTCACAAGTAAATTTCGCGAGTATACACACATGACACCCCTGGAGTATGGCAGGAAGATGCTGACAACCTGCTTCAAAGAAAAAATTATCGAGATAATGTAAAACACGGAACGAAACAGACATCAAAAACCGGTTACTGAAAAAATGTAACCGGTTTTCTTGTTGTTTTAACTTTTTGCTGTTAAAATAACTATGCAATTGATATTGGTTTCCAGGGGGCGGATTATGGGGCTGGAACGTTTCTTATATATAGAATGTAATGTATTTGCCATGATTATTCTTGCACTGATGTATCGTGGCAAAAGAAGAGAATTTCTGACAAAGGATCAGATCCTTTTTAATCATGTGATTATATCTACGATGACAGTACTTGGACTCGACACGGTGACCTGGGTGATCAATGGAGTTATGTTTCCGCATGCGCAGTTTGTGGGCTATCTGGTAAACTGGCTGTTCTGGCTCTCGTCAATGATTCCATGTTATCTGGGATTTCTTTTCGGGTATTATAAAGTTTATCACCGGCTGGGCCGCAGGGTATGCCTGATCGCGGCGATTCCGGTATTTACAGCGATTGTGCTGCTCATTGCAAACTTCGGCACCGGATGGATTTTTACGGTTTCAGAGGCCAATGTCTATCACAGGGGACCGATTTTCTTTGTGGCAGGGCTTCTTCCGTTTGCTCATATTATTGCTGCTGAGGTGGTCGTTGCGGGCAGATTCCGGAGAGTGCCGCAATATGAACGCTCTTCCTATGAACTGATGGCGGCAATCCTGCTTTTTCCGATTGTCGGATGTATCATTCAGACTGCATTTTACGGAACATCTACTATCTGGCTGTGCATGACGGTAGACGTGATGGTGTTTTATATTTATCTTCAGAACGGCAATATTTCACTGGATTTTCTTACGAAGCTCAATAACCGCAGACGGTTTGATAATTATGCCAGGCTCAGGTGTGAGGAGATGAAAGCGGATGATAATCTGTATCTGATCATGATTGATATTAATAATTTCAAGAACATTAATGATACTTACGGACATGCAGAAGGCGACAGTGCACTTGCCATGACGGCGATGGCGCTTCGGAAGGCTGCTGCATCGAGACGTGCGTTCCTGGCCAGAATCGGGGGCGATGAGTTCGCCATGATCATGGAGAATACGGATGTACAGAAGACCGAGGCTATGGTACGGAAGATCAGGCGCTGCATGGATTACGAAAATGCAGGTTCAGGAAAAGCATATACGGTGTCTCTGGCAATCGGTTATGCAGGAATGAGAGGAAGCGATCAGATGAAGTTTGACCGCCTGTTCACACTGGCAGATGCCAGAATGTATACGGACAAACGACAGTTTCATTAACTGCCGAAATGGGAGCATATGGATAACAATCAGTTTGAAAATCAGATTCCGGAGAAAATATATACGGAAGGCAGAATGTTTTACAGAAAGGGCGGGGTCAGTAATCTTGAGATCATGCCTTTTTTTTCCAATAAAATCTGGTGCGACCGGCTGACGGCAGATGTCATGGGAAATGACTGGCGGGAGTATCTTGCAGTTGTGACGGTGGAAAAAGAGAGCGGTCATATTGCCGGAGTGCAGTGCAACTGCGGGCAGTATCAGAAAACAAAGGAAATCTGCCCGCACTGTGTGGCGGCAATTCTGCGTTATCAGGAAGTGACACAGGAGATAAAGAAACGGCAGGACAATCCGCTGCCCAGGATGCGTGTGGATCTGACAGAGAACAGAAAGCCCGAGGAACATGAAAAGACAACGGATGCTGCGCTGATGGAAATTTTTGCAAAGGAAAATGTGGCATTCCGGAACAGATTCCGCAGTCAGGGTATGCGGGAGGTGGAACTGTATCCGGAGATTTCCTTCCATACCGGAGTTACACCGGCAGTGTCATTTGAGATCGGAAGGCAGGGCGGCAGAAAATATGTACTTCAGAGCATGACGGAATTTTCCATTCTGATGGATACAGGCGGCTTTCACAGATACGGCAGAGACCTTGAGATAACACATGATCTGTCACAGTTCACACCGCAGGGAGCGGGATTTGCTGCATTTATCATGGAAATGGTACGGGACGAGAGACAGCGGAGTGAGTCGGACAGCAGATTCTTTTACCGCAATGATACCAGGATCAAAAGAAGTATCAGCCTGACCGGGAACCGCCTTGATCATCTGATGAAGCTGGTTACCGAAGCAGGGGGCGCAGTGATTGCGTATGAGGACGCAGAGAGCGGAATCCGTTTCAGACAGTATGCGGAAGCAGTAATGGAGGAACCGCGTCTGAAGCTGGAAATATGCGGTTCCGGAAGCGGGGTGCAGATCAGGGACTGCAGCAGAGGGATGTTGTTTGACGGTGCACAGTTTGAATATCTGGTTACGCCGGAACTGATCTGCATGTTCCCGATGGAAAATATGGCGCAGATCCGCAGGTTCCGCGATTATCTGCTGGGCAGGGCCAAAGGAACCTACGTCGGCAGAAAGGAACTTTCGTTTCTGGTCCGGAAGCTGATTCCTTTGCTGCAGGAGCATTATGACATCGAAATCCGGGATTTTGATGTGCAGGAGTATGAGCCGGCGGAAGTGACCTTCCGCTTTTATCTGGATGCACCGCAGAGAGATGTGATTACAGCCAGATGCAGTGCGGTGTACGGTGAAGAAATCTATTCCCTGTATGCACCGGAGCAGAATACGGCTGAGCGTGATGAGGAAAAGGAATGGCAGGCCCTGTCTGCTGTCAGAAGCTTTTTTGAACACTATGACATGCAGGCGGATCTGTTTACGATCCGTGAGGACAATGATCTGATCTACAGATTCCTGTCGGAGGGAATTTCCCGTCTGCAGGATCTGGGAGAGGTGTATATTTCCGATGCATTAAAGAAAATGCAGATCCGGCAGCCTTCTCATTTCAGCGCAGGCGTTTCCATACGCTCCGATCTGCTGCAGTTTGATATTTCTTCTGAGGATATGGCACCGCAGGAACTGGCTGAGATTCTGTCCAGATATGATCGCAAAAAGAAATATTTCAGATTGAAAAACGGTGAATTTGTTTCCATGGAGGATGACGGGATCCGGAGTGTGGTTTCTGCACTTGATGATCTGCACATTACCGGCAGGGAGATTCTCGGCGGTTCTGTTACCATTCCCAGATATCGTGCCATGTACCTGGATGCACTCGCGGCGGATGGCGGACTCACGTCCTTTACGAGAGACCGGAGTTTCCGTGAACTGGTGCGGAATATGAAATCCGTGGATGAAAGTGATTATGAGGTTCCGGCATCGCTGTCCGGTATCATGCGCGGCTATCAGAAAACAGGATTTATGTGGCTCAGGACACTTTCACATAACGGATTCGGCGGAATTCTGGCCGATGATATGGGACTTGGCAAAACGCTTCAGATCATCGCATTTCTGTTGTCTGAGCAGGAGGAAGCCGCAGCAGGTGATAACCGCAGAAGCCTGATCATCTGTCCGGCATCGCTTGTATATAACTGGAAGAATGAGATTTCGCGGTTTGCACCGCTTCTGCAGGTGCAGATGGTGACGGGAACGGCAGCGGAGCGCAGCCGGATGATCCGGGAGAGTACAGACAGGGATATTCTGATCACTTCAATTGATCTGGTGAAAAGAGATATTGATGCATATGAAAACATAACTTTTTTCAGCGAAATTATTGACGAAGCACAGTTTATTAAGAACCAGACCACGCAGGCAGCCAGAAGTGTCAAGCAGATTCATGCGCTGACCCGGTTTGCGCTGACGGGAACGCCGGTGGAAAACAGGCTGAGCGAACTGTGGAGCATCTTTGATTATCTGATGCCCGGATTTCTGATGAGCTACCGGCAGTTCCGGGAGAAACTGGAAATTCCGATTGTGGAAGAGCAGGATGAAGAAGTTGTGGAGAAGCTTCGAAGGTTTATTGCACCTTTTGTACTGCGCCGTCTGAAGAAGGATGTGCTCAGGGACCTTCCGGATAAAATGGAGGAGGTCATATATGTGCAGCTGCAGGGAGAACAGAACCGCGTGTACCGGGCAGAGGTACAGAAACTGCGGCAGCGTCTTGCAAAGCGGGATACTGATTTCAACCGGGACAGGATCGAGATTCTGGCAGCACTGACAAGGCTCAGACAGCTGTGCTGTTCTCCGGAACTGATTCTGGAAAATTACCATGGCGATTCAGCCAAAACGGATCAGTGCATGGATATGCTGCGGGATGCTGCAGGAAGCGGGCACAAGGTGCTCGTCTTTTCCCAGTTTACCTCCATGCTGGATATTCTGACGAAGAAGGCACAGGCAGAGCAGATCCGTTATCATCTGCTGACCGGTGCCACCTCCAAGGAGGAACGCGCGCAGATGGTGCAGGAGTTTGAGACGGATGACACACAGGTTTTTTTCATCTCTCTTAAGGCAGGCGGAACGGGACTGAATCTGACGGCAGCGGATATTGTCATTCACTATGATCCGTGGTGGAATCT
>CAYMBY010000158.1:0-1348 GCA_964388815.1 uncultured Butyrivibrio sp.
ACAGACAGTATGTTGTTGACAATGATTATCAATAAGATTATCATCAAATCGGATATCATCTTATTGATAATCATAATCAAAACATACGAGGCAAATATGACACTGAGAGAGTTGAAGACAGGACAATCTGCAACCGTAACGGTCGTCGGCGGAGAAGGCGCACTCAGGCAGCATTTTCTGGATATGGGGATTATTCCCGGAACCAGAGTGGTACTGACCAAGTTCGCACCGATGGGCGATCCGATGGAGCTGAATATCAATGGCTATGAGCTGACACTGCGGCTTGCGGATGCAGGCAGGATAGAGGTGGAGGATATTACGGACCGGGAAGCAGCAGAATGTGAAGTAAAGGCAGCTGCAGAACGGGCAGAAGGCAGAAATAAAGATAAAACAGCAGAAAACGCGGCACTGATTCCGCATCCCGGACTTGGTGAAGGCGGTAAATATCATGATAAAAAGGCGGAGCATCCGCTTCCCAAGGGAACGCCGCTGACTTTCGCACTCGCAGGCAATCAGAACTGCGGCAAAACCACTCTTTTTAATCAGATGACAGGCTCAAATCAGCATGTCGGAAATTTTCCGGGTGTTACGGTAGACCGTAAGGACGGCGTGATCAGGGGACAGGATAAGGCGCTGGTAACGGATCTTCCCGGTATTTATTCCATGTCTCCCTACAGCAATGAGGAAATTGTAACAAGGGAATTCATCCTGCGGGAAAAGCCCAAGGGAATTATCAATATTGTAGATGCAACCAATATCGAACGGAATCTCTTCCTGACCATGCAGCTCATGGAACTGGATGTGCCGATGGTACTGGCACTGAACATGATGGATGAAGTGCGTGAAAACGGCGGAACCATCCGTGTCAATCAGCTTGAGGAACTGCTGGGAATACCGGTAGTGCCGATTTCAGCAGCGAAAAATGAAGGTATTGACGAACTGATCAGCCATTCCATTCATGTGGCAAGATATCAGGAAAGCCCGAAACGACTGGATTTCTGTGATGAAAACGATCATGGCGGCGCAGTTCACCGCTGTATTCACGGTATTATGGATCTGATCGGGGATCATGCGGAAAAGGCCGGTATCCCTGTCAGATTTGCAGCCTGCAAACTGATCGAATCGGACCAGATGGTATTGAAACGGCTGGAACTGGATGAGAACGAACAGGAAATGCTGGAGCATATCATTACACAGATGGAAAAGGAGCGCGGTCTGGACCGTGCGGCGGCAATTGCAGACATGCGTTATTCCTTTATCCGGAGAATCTGTGCACAGACGGTGGTAAGACCGCACGAGAGCAAGGAACATATCAGGAGCCGGAAGATGGATCAGGTTCTGACCGGAA
>CAYMBY010000159.1:0-53513 GCA_964388815.1 uncultured Butyrivibrio sp.
ACACTGCACGAAGCAGGCAGTACTGTCGAAACCATTGAAATAATCTCCAAAGGAACAATACGCATTTCAAATGCATACAGCCACCTGGATCTTGAAAGCGGCAGTGTGATCGGGCTTTCCGAAACACCGGGTGAGAATTATCTCTTTTATTATGAGGCCGTTGAAGATACTGTGGTTTATTCCTATGCGTATCAGCAACCGGGAGATTTTGCCTATGTCATTCGTGATAATCCCAAAGTTGCCCCGTTTCTGGCTGCAGAGTGCATTCATATGGCATCTGAAGTTTATGCTGTTTTTGAAAAACAATATGAAGATGCTGATCAGGACTATCAGCAGATCCGCGCCAACTATGCCGAGTATTCCATGCTGTGTACCATGGCCGGCAGGCAGCCCCAGATCTTTCCGGAAGTTCTGGAACTGGTACCGATTTCCAGAGAAGAGATCATACCCGAATGGCAGTCTTCCATGATCGATGCGCTTCAGGCTCATCAGGCTGAACTGAAGAAGAATTTCTATCCGCTGAGCGCAGATATCTGCATCGGTTATATTATGTACGTAAAGGATTTTATAAAAAAGATTGCAAAAGAATCACAGAAAATCACTGCCTACAGAAAGTCACTGATCCGTACAACAATGGCTTTTCGTACAGAATTCATGGACCTGCAGTCCAAAACTGCGGCGATGCGAAACGACACTTCTGCCGCCGGTCCAGACGATACTGAGCAGATTCCGTCCTTTGAAGGATCCCTTGACCGGATTCTGTCGTATTCTGGTCTGCCGGCTGATGACCGTGAACAGTTTCACCGGCTGCTGCACAGCTTTTCCCTGACAATGCAGCATACGGATCTCTCTGACGAAGTCCGCATGATGCGCAGAGAAATTGCTTCCATGTTTTACCGGATCTATACCGGAGCCTTTCTGAAAAGTCTGAAGGATGATCATATCCCGGATGAACTTAAGATGTTCTTTCTGTTCGGTTTCATGGACGAATCTCTCGTCGGACATGAAAATACAGTATCACTCTATCATTTCATGAAGTCCTGGACACCGGATCCCGAGGGAAAGGTTCTGACCATTTATGACTGGCTCCGCCTCATCTATGAAGGAAAAGTCGAACCCTCCATGAATGAATTCAATCTGGATTATCCGGCTTACCTGAAAGAACAGAAATCAATCGGCAATATTACTGCAGAAGAAGCTGCTTCTCTTTTAAATAACCAGGAGCACTGGCTGAATTTTGAGATCAGCAATCTATTTGCCATGGGTAACAGAATGACCTTTGGCCGGGTAGCTTCCTTTGTCCCTGTTCTGAATCAGTCAATGATCTTAAGTCCGCTGAAAAATGAACTTATGACACCGGCGCTTCTTCATTCGGTTCTTGACCGGATCCTTGGCGCAGATTTTTCATGCTTTTACAGAGAAGTCGTTTATTCTGCCCCTGCATTGGGAATCAATCAGTTCTTTTATCAGAAAGAGATTCTTCCCTATATTATTCTCATGCCCAATGTTGGCGGCCGTGGAGCCATGTGGCAGGAAATCGAAGGGAGGCGGCGGAATACCCCTGCACGTATGCTGATCTCCATCTTCCATACTGATGATCCTGAGACCAGTCTGCTGCATATGTGCGGCGAATATCGCTGGGAACTGTGTAAGACCGTCCAGGGCGTACACTGGAACGATGTGACAGATCCTTCTCTGACCAGCATTTATACAGATTATCTGCAGTTTTATAAAAAGAATCACTCTCTTTCCGAAGATCAGAAGGAAAAAGTACGTGATGAAATCAAAAAAAGCAGTAATAAATACCGTGAAGTATTTATTACTGATTATATTCAGTACATGAAATATGAGCAGAACGGTTCTCTGCGGCTTAACCGCGTTGCCAGAACAATTCTGTTTACCTTCTGCCCGTTTTCTCAGCAGATCCGGGACCAGTTATCTGCAAATCCGCAGTACGCCGAACTGATTCAGGTTCGCAGCACACATATAAAAGCCTCACTGCATGCACTCTCGGGAATCATCCGCAAGGTGCAGACACAGGGCGCTGACCTTCCGGATGAAATACAACAGCAGGTTCGCTATTTACAGCTGTGATGTGCAGTGCGGGCATCTTGTCGCTTCAGGAGAAATCTCTGATTTGCAATAAGGACAGATTTTTACCGGCTTTGGTGCTTCCTCTTTTTTGGGTGAAAGACGATCTGAAACACGATTCAGAAAACGCACCAGCATAAAAATTACAAGCGCCATAAGCAGGAAATTTATCACAACAGTAATGAATGTTCCGTAATTCAGCGTTGCTGCACCTGCATCTTTGGCCGCCTGCAGCGTCGCATATTTCTGTCCGTCAAGAGCCAGAAAATAATTATCAAAGTTGAGTCCGCCGGTAATTCTGCCAAGCAGCGGCATGATAATGTCATTCACAAGCGAACTGATTATACTCTGAAACGCTCCGCCGATGATTACGCCGACTGCCATGTCCATGACATTTCCGCGCATGATAAACTCTCTGAATTCCTGTGTAAATCCCTTCTTATTCTGATCCGCCATTTTTCTCCTCCAATGCTGTTTCTTTCAGACTTCTGCTTTTATTATACAGTATCATTATAGCAAGATTACAGAAAAGTGAAACAAGCGCCCTGCAATTTTCTGAAACTGCCACTTGAAATTTTTCCTTTTGTTTAGTAAAATAAGAAAGTATTTCGCAGATGTAGTTCATCGGTAGAACTCCAGCTTCCCAAGCTGGTGAGACGGGTTCGACTCCCGCCATCTGCTTATATAAAAAAGGAAGAGATTCTGCTGTATTGCTGAATCTCTTCCTTTTTTGTACAAAGCCGGTAAAATGGCTTCTGTTCATCATATCGCAGTATCCGCTTCCATCTCCGGCAGAATCTTCTCCAGCATATATACACGGTTAAACGGAATGGAGAAATAATATCCGTCTGTAAAAGATGCCGTATCCTTTATGACCTGGTTTACGATCCCGATCCCGACGGCTTCACCTTCCTGCCTTGTCATATCTTCACGATAAAGATCCGCAATCTCATCCGTCACATTGATTCCGCTCATCTCATTCTGAATGAAGAGTGCATTTTTTCTGCTGACCAGCGGCATCAGACCGCAGAACAGCTTTACAGAAGGATCTTTTCTGCGCATCGCATCCTTCAGCAGATGAAGACGCTCTTCATCCTCTGCAGAAAATACCGGCTGCGTCATGAAGAAGGATGCACCGGCATCAATCTTCTTTTCCATCCGTCCGATCTCCACGTCCAGATTCTTACGGGTATAGTTCAACGCACCGCCGTAGGTAATCGGATCCGCATAGAACTGTTCTTCATTGAGTTCCTGTATGATACGCATAAGGCCGATGGAATCAAAATTGAATACGCTCTTTACATCCTGACGCATCAGTGTCGGAATCGGATCACCCGTCACCACCAGGAAATTGCGGATACCGTTCAGATAGGAACCCAGCAGATAGGAACGGATGGCAATAATATTCTTATCTCTGCAGCAGATATGCGGAATCGTGCAGATCCCGGTCTCTTCATGCACCTTAAGTCCCATGAGGATGGAATCCGCCCTTGTTCTTCCGGACGGTGAATCCGGCAGTGTGATGGCATCTACCGTAATATGTGTCAGACTGTTGGCAGCGTCCATAAGCTTCTGATCATCGGCCATAAACGGCGGCGCAAGTTCAACGGTTACAAGCTTTCTGCCCTCTTTTCCCGCATAGAAGCTGCTGTCTTTGATTCTTTCATGTACGCTCTGCTCTTCCTTTGGTAATACGAAATGCGAAGCACCGTTCTCCAGAGAAATTTCCTCTTTCATCCGGCGGATGTACTGCGGTGTCGTACCACAGCAGCCGCCGATGATATTGGCACCTGCATCGGCAATATTACGCATGCGGTCGGTAAAATAGGCTTCATTACTCTGAAACACCATCCGGTCTGCCATACGTTTGGGGAAGCTTGCATTCGGAAGCGCGGAAAAGAACTTTCCGCAGGATTTCAGAAGACTGCCGAGATCCACGCTGTCCATGACGTTTTTCATTGCACCGGGTCCGATTCCGCAGTTGATGCCAAAAGCATCAATATCCGGATTCTGTGAAAGTGCTTTGAAAATTTTCCGGATATGCAGTCCTCTGTTTGTATATCCATGCTGGTTTGCACAGATCTGTACGAGCAGGAAAAAATCCGGTGAAGCACTCTTCTGTCTGCAATAATGCACTGCAGGCAGAATCTCATCAATTCCCGGAAAAGTCTCAAATACAATACCGTTTACACCGGCTTCCAGCATGCTGTCAATGATCTGACGGTATTCATCTGTGGCAGAATCCGCATCCTGCGGATCACTGACCGGTATCGGTCCGATATCTCCTACGACAAAAACCGGGTCATTTTCATGATCCCGGTTCCACTCCTGTGCTGTTTCAAGTGCAATCAGGCAGGCGGCGAGAATGTTCTCTCGAAGGGTCTGTCTGCTGCAATGAAGATTTTCTGTATCTGAGGCAAACGTATTGGTACGGATGAGCCTTGCCCCTGCCTGTATATATTCTCTGTGAAGCGTACGTACCTGCTCCGGCGCAGACAGATTTGCCTGCTCCGGCAGCATTTCCGTATTGTACTTTCCGGCGAAATAGGTTCCGAAAGCGCCGTCTGTTAACAGCTTTTTTTCCTGAAGATATTCTCTGATTGTCATATGCGCCTGACAGCCCGCGCGGACATCAGCTGTTCTCATTCACATAGATCTGAATCTTGCTCTGAATGATATCCGCCACATCCTTTGCCTGCTTCTGTCCCTGCAGGAACGGGGCCGTTTCCTCCGTGATGATATTCTGAATCTCCTGATTCAGGGAATAAGGCCTGGTCAGCCCCTTGATAAAGCCGGTCAGTGTATTCACCTCATCCTGTGTCATCGGATTCAGTTTT
The DNA here is from genome assembly GCA_964388815.1 of uncultured Butyrivibrio sp. Lineage (GTDB taxonomy): Bacteria > Bacillota > Clostridia > Lachnospirales > Lachnospiraceae > Butyrivibrio. The sequence continues at coordinate 4,929 of CAYMBY010000159.1, forward strand.
ACTTCCTGCCCTCCAATATAACACGTTTGCGGTGCTTCTGTCACCTTACCGTTCTGATCTGTATAGGTCGGAACCTTCATTGCCTTTGCACCAAGTGCATTCAGCGCGGTCTCACTGACAGGGAAAGTATCTGTCAGCGCATTCTGATAATCATTACCCAGGAAGATGCGCATAAACTGCCAGCAGCCATCCTGATATTTTGATGTTGCGCTCATGGCCAGTTTGAAATCCGGCATGATGACAGAACCGTTTTTGGACGCGGTCGGGAAGCCGATCAGTGTAATGTCAGTTCCGAAATCCCCTTTTTTCATCTGATTATAGGCATCAAAGCTGTAGATATAGGCCGATTCCAGAAGCGACTTGCCGTCTCTCCAGTATCCGGAGGTATCCGTGTTCTGATCGGTCTGATCTTTTGCAGGGAACTTTTTAATAAAGTCCAGCATGCTGATAAAGCCGTCTGAATTGTAATGGCACTGCTGTGTATCCCAGTTAATATAATCTTCGCTGGAAAGCCCCATGGCAAGACTCATGATGTTATCCTGTGTACTGTTTGACGGGCCGAAAAGATTTGCATATTCCACATTCTTTTTCTTTGCAAGGTTCTCCACATCTGCAATGGTCCAACCGGTCTGATTGCCGACATCTGCAGTTCTGGCAGCTACCGTATAAACGGAGAAAGAAGGAATAACCATATACATTTTTCCGTTTGCTTTAAAGGCATCCATAACATTGGTCAGATATTTATTTTTGCTCAGATCCTCATCCTTTTTGAAATAGCCGTCCAGGTCCTTCAGCACACCCTTTGAAATATAACTCTCCGAAGGCATGGAGACATCCAGCAGCATCAGATCCGGAGTATTTCCGGACACAATATCCGTATTCAGTTTCGTCAGCCCTGCACTGTAATCATCCTCGGAATTGTACTGTGAATAATCCAGGATCTTGACTCTGTACTCATTGCTGCTCTTGTTAAAGGCGACCACCTGCTGACGTACACGGTAGTCCACGTAGGTGCAGCCAAGCGTCAGTATCTTCTTGTCCTTGACATCTTTCGGTTCCACCTTGGTCAGAACTGCCAGCAGATAATTATTATCATTGTCTGAAATTACAGCTGCAAACTGTTTATCATTCAGCGCACAGATTGCGCCGACATAAGAGGTATCAATATCCGAATCCACGAAATTGATCAGCTGCGTTACCTTTGTGTCTCCGATGTTTACAGCAAATACACCATCACTTGAAGACATATACAGATCATAGTCCGTCCCGGCAAAAAAAGTCCCGTATTCAGACATGTTCCCCGGCATCTGCAGAGCATCAGACATTTTACCGGTCTGCAGATCAAGTTCCCTGAATTCAGGTCCTTTATCCGCGTAGGTCATGACAATGATGCGACCAACTCTGATACAGTAGATTCCGGCTGCATTTGCCTCTGCACTGTCTGTGATTCCCTTACCTGCCTTGCCGTCTTTACTGCTGTAAACGCTGATGCCCTGACTGTCACAGACCAGCAGTCCATACTTCTCTGAAAAGGTCATGCCACTGACATAATAACTGCCATCCGGCGCATCCGCTCCCATTTTGGATTCCCACTGTACTTTGCCGTCAGCATCCATCTTCACAAGTACCGTCTGGTTTGAACTGCCTGCATCCGCATCAGACCCTGCAGATGACGATGCATCTGCATCTGCAGAAGATTCTGAAGATGACACTGCAGCAGCGTCTGTAGCAGATGCTGAAGATGACACTGCATCTGCAGAAGACGCTGAAACAGATGTGGCTGCCGTGTCAGCCTGCACGGATTCTGCGGCCGCAGCATCCGTGGCTCCTTCTTCTGCCGGTGCTGTCTCTCCGCCTTCTTCGCCGGTCCCGGTTGCAGGCGTTACCGGATAATCTCCGGATGCATAGGTTGTCTTTACTGCATAAATGCTTCCGTCCGTTCCGATGCAGACCGAGGAAAAGGTTACATCAGTGCTGTTTTTAATGGAGAAGGTCTTGTAATCGCTTCCGTCCGTTTTATAATTTTCCAGGAAAAAAGTAGCGCTTGATCCGTCTTCTGCATAATGATAGCCATAATCATAGATTCTGCCGTTTGCATAAGTCATGCCGGAAATTTCATTTGCTGCATTTTTACTGCCGTTCTTCAGTTCGTCTTCTTTGTAGACATAATTTTTAGAATCCGCTACGGCCTTTGCCGCATCGGAATTTTCATCCTTCTGGGTTCCTCCGCACGCGGTTACTGAAGCCGCCATCAATACGGCAAGTCCCAGACTCAGAATCCTCTTTCTCTTTTTCATCACATGGTCCCTCTCTGCATGATTCATGCAAAATAAACTGTATATCAGAAATACTTCCATTTATCGTTATGATATCTGACACGCGATTCCATATCGTACTTACGATCCATCAGGCTCTTCCAGACACTTCCTGCAGTCCACTTCTTATGCCGGTATGCCTGAATGATCATCACGGTAATGATCAGCACCGGAATGGTAATGCAGATTGCCTTGATCAGCAGGATCAGTGCCAGAATATCTTCCCAGCCTCTTGCAATATTTTCCCAGTACGGATAATTGATCGGCATCTCCTGCATGCTGCGTGTGCCAAAGCTCATCAGAACTTTAAGCAGCGCCGGGACGTCGAATCTGGCCGTATTATCAATGACCGACATCTGGTTCTGCGGCAAAGACAGCTTCTCACGCAGAAGCGATGCAGCAAAACCTCTGACCGGTCCGGGCATGACAACCTCATAGCAGCCGATCCCGCCATCCTGAGAACTGTCACCGTCAGATGCTGATGTTACTGCCTGCTGCGCTGTTGCATTTCCCGCCGTACTTTTCGCAGCAGATGAGCTGCCACCGTTTCCGGAAGAAGTGGATGTCTGCTGTGTCTGCGGCGCCGCTGCCGTCATGGTTCCGGTACCTCCGGAAGAAGTACTGCCGCTTCCGGACTGTGACTGACCTGTAACAATTCCGGCGCTGCTGATCGTCCCGTACTGTTTTAAGGATTCATAGGACAGATAGACATAGCTCTGGGAAAGTCCTGCGGCATCCTGCAGCCTTCCGCGATTTCTTTTGACTACGCCTGAAATATAATGCGGAACGGATCCGATTGTCACACTCTGCCCGACCACATTATCAGAGCCGAACAGCTGCCATGCCGTATCCTCATCAATGACAATCTGATCTTTCATCAGATTGTCTTTTTCAAAAAAGGCGCCCTTTACCAGGGTAAGCGGATGGAACAGGAAGAAATCACCGCCGACACCGATGGCATTTACTGTCACATTCTTACTGCCATTTGTCAGTGTAACCGAGCCGTATGCGCTGTAGCAGTCTGCCCACAGTCTTGCTCCCGTATCCGGAGAGGTCTCGGTAATCGAATTCTCTGTCAGCGCCTTATCGATATAATATTCGAATTCTCTGATCCGGTCCTGCGTAATATCCGCATCCTGGGTAAAAAACAGGCTGACCTGCGATACGCCTCCGTTTTCAGACCATCTGGATGCTTCATTCTGATCAGGAAGACTTTCCATACTCTTTCTGCTGTACAGATGGAGAATCCCCCATAACAGAAAGCAGATTACGCATACGCTGATCCATATGATCTGCCTTCTCGGCAGATGTTTCAGTTTGTCTCTGATTCTGTATATTCTATTTTTCATCACTGCATCTCTGTGTTGGCGAGTCTCACCTGCTGTCCTGCTTTTACCGGAGCGGTTGACGTGGTAATGACATACTCATCCCCTTCAAGACTGCCGCTGATTGCTGTTGTCGTATCATCACTTGCCTGTACCTTTACGTCCACTCTCTGTGCAATATAACGGTTTCCGAGCGGGCTTGCCTTGCTCTGAATGACCAGGATGAACTTACCGTTATTATCTTCACGGATCGCACTGTTCGGCACTGTCGTATCATAGTCCTGTGAAGATTCCCCGATGGCGATGCTGACACTCTGCCCCGTTGTCACTTCCGGACTGACGATCTGGAAGGTCAGCAGTTTCTTGCCGGCAGGATCTGTTGTATCCGGCTTGATCGCTGTCAGTGTTGCCTTGAACTGTGTATAATACCATGCATTCTGCGGCTGTGCCTCATCTCCGACCTTTACCTTCTTGGCCTGATCATTGGTAACAGAAAAACTTACGGTCATGGGCTTACCTGCGACCTGTATGACTGCTGCAGTCTGATCGGCTGCTGTCGATTCTCCTGCCACATAGGCAAGTGAGGAAATCGTTCCGTCTACAGGAGACTTGATGGATGCACCGATTGCCTTGGCTTTGAGCCGGTCCAGCTTGTCCTGGGCTTCCTGAATCTGTTTCTTCTGGGAAGACAGGCTCAGTTCCACGTTGATCCCCTTGATCAGGTTCTCACGCTTCTTGGTAATATCTGCAAGCGCCGTTGCAGTCTGCGTCTTTGTTCCTTCGGCAATGGCCTCATCCTTATCATAATTGTTCTTGAAAATTGCCGCATCTCTTGTCTGCTTGTTCTGTGCATCTGTCAGTGCATCTGTTTCGGCATTGAGTGTAGAGAGATTTGCCTTGCTCGTTTCCAGCTGTGCCTTGAGATCTGAAATCTGGCTGTTGTAATCACTGTTTGAAGAAAGAGCTGCTTCATAAGCCGCTTCCGCTGTATTCCATGCTGACTGTGCAGAATCAATCGCATCATGATACGAATTTATGGTGGCCTTTATGGTAGTATCTGTTACGGTGCTTTCATCAGTGATTTTCTGTGCACTGAGATAATCGCTTAAATCCTTTTTGGCTGCAGTGATTGCATCTGCCGCACTGTCACGCGTACTCCTTAATGAATCCAGATCTTTCAGTTTGCTCTGCATCGTACTGATCTGTGAATTCAGATCGGTGATTGTTGCACTTGTATTGGTCGTATTGGTTTTGATTTTTGTCAGTTCATAGGTAATATCTGCTGCTGATTCCGCATTGTATCCCGAATTTGAAGACGCAGTGCCTGCGGAAGATGATGCGCCGGAAGAAGAACTGCTTCCCGTTCCTCCTGAAATCAGAGCCTGCGCATACGCCTGCTCATACTTGATCAGATCCAGCTTTGCCTGGGCAACGGCATCATCTTTTGTTGCAGACACATACTGATCATTGATTTCCCTGAGTTTTTTCTGGTAGGCATCCAGGGAATCTGTGTTTCCGCTTCTGACCTTTGTAATCACGGAATCATTAATGTCTCCGCTCAGCAGTGCCTGTTCATATGCCAGCTGCAGCTTTTCAAGATTATCCTGCGCATCTGTCAGTTCTGTAGATTCCTGATCCTCCAGACTGTAAATGACAGCACCCTTTTTAACCTCGTCCCCGACCTTGACTGCCACACTGGCAATCTTTCTGGTCTCAGATACTGTCAGATTGTACGGATCATCTGCAGCAACAGTCCCCGTACCGCGGATCTGCGGAGAAATGGATCCCTGCTGTACTGCCTGCGTTGCCACCTCCGGCAGAGAATAATTCATAATTGTATTGGAAAAGAACGTCAGGATCAGCATGATTGCCAGAAATGCAATCGCGATGTTCTTGATTGTATCCTTTCGTTTATCCGCCTTTTTTTCATTCATCGTTGTATCAGCCACCTTTTTCTACCTCCGTATTTCATTCACTTAACCCTTGATACCGCCCTGATAGGTGATTCCTTCCACCAGGTATTCCTCCCCGTACAAAAAGACCAGAAGCGGCGGCACCATATATATTACTGCAACTGCAAATGCAAGACTGATTTCTCCCGAATTGATCTTGGACAGGAATACCGACAGCGGATGCAGCTGATCATCTGTCAACAGGATCAGCGGCTGTTCTACCATATTCCAGTAATCAATAAAGATCAGAATCGCAATGGAAATGATTCCTCCCTTACACAGCGGCATGCAGATCTGGGAAAAGATCTGCCATTCACCTGCGCCGTCAATTTCAGACGCTTCAATCACAGAAGTCGGAATTCTTCTGATAAATTTGGTCAGAAGAAATACGGCAAACGGTGAAAAAATTCCGGGCAGCCAGATCGCCCATCTTGTGTTCAGAATTCCCAGCCACGAAGATACCAGAAAATTCGGAACCAGTGTTACCTGATACGGCATCAGCATGACAATGACATAGATAAAAAATATAATGTCCTTTACCCTGCCCCTGTATCTGGCAAATCCGTAAGAAGCAAGTGCTGCAACGAACAGCTGAAATCCGACAATCGGAACCACATAGATTACGGAGTTCCAGAACTTTAAAAGATACTGCGGACTCTTCAGCAATACCGTAAAATACTGGCTGAAGGATACAATATCCGGAATAAACTTCAGTGTTACGGTCTTTGCAATATATACCTTGCCACCGGTACTGGTAGTCTGAAACACAGCTCCATAATCGGCACTGATTTCCGAAGAAGACATAAATGAATTGGTAATCGTCAGGATGATCGGCATCAGAAACAGAATTGCGAAAAAGGCACAGATCACAGTTCCGATTCCGGTCTGTATTTTTTCCACTCTGTGCTTTCTGTGAGAGGCACTGACGAGCTGCCTGTATCTGCGGCTGTCCTTTTTCCTTTCTGTTTCAGAAAGCACCGGACTGTCCTGCTCCCGTGATGCAGCGGCATGAAGCCTTCGCACTTCTTCCGGTTCATCCAGCCATCTGTTCTCTGGTGCCCGTTCGATGATACACTCACGGTACTCCCCGGCATTTCGGCCATTTCTCCACATAGCTTTTTACTCCTCCACGTCTCTGCCAAACCGGTCTTCTGCAAAGAACATGATGCCGACCAGCACAATAATGACAAGCGACATGATAATGGCTGCAGCAGACAGCTTCTGATAATCCAGTGACTGGAATGTGTTGTTCATGAAATGCTGCAGCATGTATAGCGAATCATAAGGATAATCTCCGGTCAGAAGATACACCTCACGGAATACCTTGAATGAATTGATGAGCGACATAATGGTAACAAACAGGATTGTCGAGGACAGGTATCTGAGCTTGATCTTCCAGAAAATCTGAGATTCTGAAGCACTTTCCAGTCTTGCCACCTCCAGAATGTCTCTCGGCACACTTGAAAGTGCCGCCATGAACAGAATCATGTTGTAACCCAGATTCTTCCACAGAAACAGAATAACGATTACAATCTGTGCCTGATTTGATTTAAGCCAGTCAATCTTATCATGACCGAATGCCATCAGCACTTCATTTACGAGTCCGTTATAATGGAACAGCACCTGCCAGATCAGTACGACAGACGCAATCGGAACCATCATGGGACTTAAGAAAAAAGTTCTGAACTGACTTTTAAACGGAATCCTGCTCTCCATCACCACCGCCAGGAAAAGTGACAGAACCACTGCAAGAGGAACCGCCACAAACGAAAACTTCAGTGTATTGCCCGCGGCGAGCTGAAATGCTCCGTTATTCCATACACGGATGAAATTGTGAAATCCGACGAAAATGTGCTGAACCGGATTATTTACAAGTGAATAATAAATAACCACGCAGAACGGCAGCCCGAAAAAGAGGAGGACACCCGCGATACTCGGTGTCAGAAACATCCACGATTTGATCCTGTCCTTCTGTGACCTGGTCATCTTCTGCCCGGAAGCATTTTTCCGAAGGAATCTGTTCAGTTTGTTTCCTGCCTGCAGCAGGGTATGACTTTCCTTACTATTCATGCTTTATCCTTCTGCCGCCATGCTGCTATTTTGCAGTATCTTCCTTTACAAATTCCGGAATTTCTCCTGTCTTAAAACCATAACTGGCAGAATCATAATTCTGTCCGCTTGCCACTTCAACAGAATACTGGCTGTTATAATAGCTGTCCGGCAGCCATCCGTCTGAAATCTGATAGCTGACCACATGTTTCATGATCTCTGCCACTTTCCCCGGATCCGTGTACTCCTTTGATTTGGAGTTAACATAGGCAAGACCTGAAATATCTTCCTTTTCCGCATCATGACCGGGATAATAATTGGTTACCTTGACGGAACGGATCTGTGAAACCGGGATCTCCGCCTGCAGATAGATATTGTTTTTCTTCAGAAAGGAAATGGTATTGGTAAATTCCGGATAGACATAATAATTCATATCCAGATTGCTGCTATCTGAAAAATCCTGTATCTCTACCACTGCTGTACACGGCTGTGTACTGGCCATGGAAAAGCTGAATTTCTCAAGGTCATTCAGATAACACTTTCGAAGCTCGCTGTACAGACTTCCCGGTGCAAACACCGACGCATAACCGGAACGGATCACCAGCTGCATGTTATCGGACGCATCCTGCAAAATGGCATCGTCATTGTATACCTGAAAATAGCCTTTTCTGAATTCGCTGCCTGCAAAGACACGGTCCATGAGCTTCTTATTGATATCTGACGGGATCTTGATCTTCCGATAAACTCTGCGGCCATCCGTCATACGATACAGTACGGTTGCCTGATAATAATCAGTCCGGGAATCATCCCATTTTTTCATATAATCCATGCTCTCAAGAACAATATCTTCTACATCCTGAACATCTGTGAGGATCATATGTTTTTCATAATATTCATTTGTATCCACAGATCTGGACAGATTGTCTTCATAATAGCTGTCTCCGTTATTGGCAAGATAAAGTGCGCAGCTGGAGACACTGCTGACTTCCGGAAGATACTGATCATAGCCAAATGTATCTGTGCGATAGCAGGTAAAGATCAGAAGCGCAGCAATTATGGTAACCGGCACCTGCCAGGCTCTCTTCAGTGCAGCTCTGATGTTATAGTTCAGAACCGCTTCAAATATAAGGCAGGATAAAATGCCGACACCGATGATTGTCACCGGCATTCCGATTCTGGCAATCATCCCTGTACTGTCGGTGTTATAAAATGCATAAAGGAAAAGTCCGCCGGAAAGCGAGGCCAGTACCGTAAGCAAAAGCTTCACGATGGTTCTTACCGGTGCAAAGACAATCGCCTTTCCTGCCCACTCCGCTTTTCTCTGATGATAGCATTTCAGAGCAATCAGATAACAGATAACGCCAGCTGCAAGCGTAATCAGATCACCAGGCAGGCAGATTCTGATCATCTGCCCCAGTGTTTTCATACTGATGGTGTAATTTTCTGCAGTCACAAGATCCGCTGTATTTCTGGCACTGCTTACTGCATGATAGACAGGGGATCCCCAGGCAAACGCTCTTGAAGTATCGTCACTGAAGGTTTTGAAAAAAATTCTGGCATAATACCGCAGCACAAAGGCGTACATATACTCTATTCCCATGAAAAAAGCCGCCATGATGACAGCGATCGGAAGACTTCCGCTCAGCGTGATCGCCAGTGTCGTAATGCTGTAGGCTGCCAGAAATACAATGATGATCCGGAGGTATTCATACAGAATTTCCAGCAGCAGTTCCATACTCATCACTCCAAACACTGCGGAAACCACTGTGGTAATCAGTAACGTGACCGCTGAAAGCAGTGTGAAAATCAGAATCCCGTTCTGAAAGATCAAATGAAAGCGCTGTTTTCTGGACATGGGCTGACTTTCATAGAAGTCCAGCTGCACACGGTGAAACAGGAAGTCAAACCCCTGCAGTGCCAGAATGGCTGCCAGAATCATGACCAGTACAAACCCCTTCTGCTGTATCCCGATCTGATTTCTGACTGCCTGTGCACACATGCGCTGCATTTCAGCATCCGTTACATAACCGTAGGAATGTGTTCTCGTGACCAGAACAAAAACGCCGATCGGATAATAGATCAGAAGAGAAAGTGCCGTAACCACAATGACCCAGATTCTTCTTGCGGTCAGTTCTTTCTGCTGCTTTCTGTATTCAGCTGAGAATAAATTTACGGACATCATATCCAACTACCTCCGTTTCACTGATGAATATTTCCTCCAGCGAAAGTGCAAGAATCTCAAAAAACACAGTGTCAACCCCGCGGAAAATCACTTCAATATCGCTCCGTTTGCCGCGGACTGTATATGTATGAAGTCTCCCTCTTGTTTCATGCACCATAATATCCATCTGATCTTCTGCCTTATGCTGATCCTGCTCAGAAGCAAACACACACTGCACCTTCTGCAGCTCCAGCTTCATATCTTCGATATTTTCAGACAGAAGCACGCCGCCTTTATGCAAAAGTCCGACGTGATCACAGATGTCCTCCAGTTCTCTGAGGTTATGCGATGCGATTACCGGTGTAAGTCCTCTGTCCGCCATTTCTCCTGCAAACAGGCTTTTTACGCCCTGGCGGACGACAGGATCAAGTCCGTCAAATGTCTCGTCACACAACAGATATTTCGTTCCGGAACAGATTCCCAGCAGAATAGACAGCTGCTTTTTCATTCCCTTGGAATAATCTGCAACCTTCCTCGTCACATCCAGTTCGAAGCCTCCGCAGAGCTTCTGAAATCTCTCCGTATCAAAGGATGGGTAAATTCTGCTGTAATACTGCATCATATCCATCGCCGTACTGTTCGGGAAAAAGTAAGCATCATCTGCAATAAAAAAAAGATCTCTTTTCACTTCCGGATTATCATACACCGGACGCTGGTCCAGACAGACCGTCCCATGATCCGGAATCAGAACTCCCGCCATCATGCGCAGCAATGTACTTTTGCCTGCACCATTGGTTCCGACAAGTCCAAACACTTCTGCATCCTGTATTTTCAGAGTGACGCCGTTCACGGCTTTCACCCGGTCAAATGTCTTTTCCACATTCAATGCTTCTATCATGACATTCCTTTCTGTGGAATACTCTTGATCAGCTCCATTCTGCTGATACCAAGGTCCTCCGCTTCCAGAAAGAGTTTTTCAAGTCTCTCTGCCAGTTCTTTTTTACGTGCTTCTTTCAGGGACTGATCGCCGCTGACAAAATTACCTCTCCCTTTAACCGTATAGATAAAACCCTGACTTTCAAGTACTGCATAGGCTTTCTGTATGGTATTGGGATTCGTCGACAGTTCCATCGCCAGATTTCTGACAGAAGGCATCTGCTCATCCGGCTGCAGTATTCCTTTTAATATCTGCAATTTGAAATTTTCAACAATCTGCTCATAAATCGGTCTGGCATCCTGATAATCAATCAGTTCCATTTGTCTCAAACCGCAAGGTCTCTTCGTATCCTGCCTGCAAAGATCCCTGCCGGATCCTCCTCTCCTCTGGTGTATACCACGTGTACTAGTTCAAGTAATACACATAGTTCAAGCATAACATCCGACTCTCCTGCTGTCAATAAAAAACCGAAAGATGCAACGCATCTTCCGGTTCCGGTCATTCACTCTATTTCATTTTAGTTTTTAAAGCTGTGGATCGGTGCCGGGATACGTCCCGTACGGCCTACGAATGCATCACAGGAGAACTGGTTGACCGGCATGATCGGTGCATAGCCGAAAAGTCCGCCAAACTCCACCTTGTCTCCTACCGACTTGCCGATCGCCGGGATCAGACGGACAGCCGTCGTCTTCTGATTGATCATACCGATTGCCATCTCATCCGCAATGATTCCGGAAATCGTTGTTGCCTTCGTATCCCCGGGAATTGCGATCATATCAAGGCCTACTGAACATACGCAGGTCATTGCTTCCAGTTTCTCCAGTGTCAGTGCGCCGGCTTCCACTGCGTCAATCATTCCCTGGTCCTCGCTGACCGGAATGAATGCTCCGGAGAGTCCGCCGACATAGGAACTGGCCATGATGCCGCCCTTTTTCACCTGATCATTCAGAAGTGCAAGTGCTGCCGTTGTTCCCGGTGCTCCTGCATGCTCCAGACCGATCTCACACAGAATATCCGCAACGGAATCTCCGATTGCCGGTGTCGGTGCAAGTGACAGATCCACGATACCGAACGGAACGCCCAGTCTCTGTGAAGCTTCCTTTGCAACCAGCTGTCCGACACGGGTTACCTTGAACGCGGTCTTCTTGATGGTCTCGCACAGTACCTCAAAGCTCTCGCCGCGCACTTTTTCCAGTGCGGTCTTTACAACGCCGGGGCCGCTGACACCGACATTGATGATCTCATCTGCTTCTGTTACGCCGTGGAACGCACCCGCCATAAACGGATTGTCATCCGGTGCGTTGCAGAAGACAACGAATTTCATACAGCCGACAGAATCACGTTCTTTGGTTCTCTCTGCCGTCTCCAGAATGATCTGCCCGATCAGGCGCACTGCATCCATGTTGATCCCTGTCTTGGTGGACCCGACATTCACACTGCTGCAGACACGTTCTGTCTCTGCAAGTGCCTGCGGAATTGAACGGATGAGCAGCTCATCTGCTGCTGTCATTCCCTTGGACACCAGTGCAGAATAGCCGCCGATCAGATTGACACCGACATCCTTGGCTGCTCTGTCCATGGTATGTGCCAGTGTTACAAAATCCTCCGGCTTCCTGCATGCCGCACTGCCGATCATTGCAATCGGTGTTACAGAAATTCTTTTATTTACAATCGGAATGCCGTATTCTCTGGAAATGTCCTCGCCGGTCTTTACCAGATCCTTTGCAGCTGTCGTAATCCGCTGATACACATTGGCATTCAAACGGTCCAGATCAGAATCAATACAGGAAAAAAGGCTGATACCCATCGTAATGGTACGTACATCCAGATTTTCCTTCTCGATCATGTCATTGGTTTCTTCCACTTCACTGATATTAATCATCTTATCGTCATTCTCCATTTCATGTACAGTTATAGGATTGCCTTCCCCATAGAAGGTGTGCGAAACGCTATTTCAGATTCTGTGCATGGAATCGAAGATATCTTCGCGCTGACACTTTACGATAACGCCGATCTGTGTTCCGGTCTTCTCAAGACTGTCCGCGATCTTCTCAAAATTCTCGCTGCAGCCGGAAAGATCTACGATCATCATCATATTAAAATATCCCGAAACAATGGTCTGTGAAATGTCGAGAATATTGATTTTCTCCTCTGCCAGATAGGTGCAGATCTTTGCAATAATGCCGACGGTGTCCTGCCCTACAACGGTGATAATAGCCTTCTTCATAATACTTACTCCTCCTGTGAATGCGCTTCTTTATATGATTAGATTTCTATTACTGACGACATGTTCTTTCTGTCCGCGACCATCAGCGGAATATCTGTTCCGTGATACGGATTATCCCCCATTTCAATCTCCACACGAACGGTTTCATAGGCCAGTTCCGGCAGATTGTTCTGTTCACTTAAATGGCCGAGAATGATGGCCTTCATATGATCATTGAGAAGTCTGCACAGCAGCTCTCCTGATTTTTCATTGGACAGGTGCCCGCGGTCTCCCAGAATACGCCTTTTGAGCTGATACGGATAAGGCCCCACCTGCAGCATGTGCACGTCATGATTGGCTTCGAGCAGCAGTGCATCCATATTCTGAAGGCACTCCACTGTATATTCGTTATAGCAGCCAAGATCAGTTGCAATACCGACTCTGTGCTCACCATAGCGGAACCTGTAGGCAACCGGTTCATTTGCATCATGCGAAATTCTCATGGGTGCAATGGACATATCCCCTACGGTCAGCTTCTCATCTGCGCGGATGATATGGAATTCAGCTTCATCCATCTCATGCTTCTTATCACTGTCATGAATTCCCTGTATGGTTCCTGCCGTTGCATAAACCGGAATGTCATATTTTTTCAGAATCGTATGAAGTCCTGCAATATGATCCGAGTGCTCATGTGTGACAAATACCGCGTCCACATCCTTAAGACTCAGTTGCAGTGCATTTAAGCCTTCTTCGATTTTTTTCTTACTGGTGCCAGTATCAACAAGAATATGTGTCGATTCGGAACCGACATAAATACAATTGCCGCTGCTGCCACTTGCTATGCTGGCAAGTCTCATTTATCTGTTCTCTTTCCAATAGACTTCGATTCTGTCGCCCTCATGCAGCTGCTGCATATAATCCGGCGTGTCGCCGTTGAGCTGTGTCACGATGGAACGGCCGTTTGGCTGTGACAGATCAAAATCGATATAATCAAATACATCTACAAAAATATATTCCGTTTTGCCGTGCATGACAACCGGTCTGTCATTGACTGTCACATGAAGATCGCGGACCAGAATGTTCTTAATCACAGAAGCCGGCGCAGGAGAAGGTGCCTGTGAATCTGCAGCAGCAGTATCTTCTGCATTGTCAAATGCCTCCGCATTTTCATCCTCTACGGCAATTTCATCGGCATCCGGGAAATCCTTATAGGAATCCATGATGTCGTCTTCCTTTAAGCCGAATTCCACCTTGAAATTCTCATAAACAGGCGTTTCACCGTCTGCCTTTTCATTGTTGACACGGATTACGGTATCCGGTGTCAGTTCAATATCCATCAGTTTTGCAATCTGTGCTGCCGTATCATAGTCCAGTATGCGCACATCATCTTCGGGCTGAATCTCATAAAAGGCGGTCTGCGGCTGACCGTTTACAGTTGCAAAACGGGACGCCTGAACATCCTTGCCGTTCACGACAACATGGAAGGTTGATTTGAATTCCGGAAGTGCCTCAATCATCGCTTCACCCGGTGCCCCGGCTGTAGACTGCTGTACGCCGATCATGTCATTGCCATGAATTCTGGTATGAATATCTGCCGGCTTGCCGTTTAAGGTAATCACTGCGGCTTCGCCAGGTTCTCCGCGCACAATACGCTGTTCTCCGTTTACCAGGAAGGACAGCTCCTGACCTCTCTTCGGGAACAGGTCTTCATTCGGGAAAGAAGCCTGCATGGCAGCATCCACAATGGCAAGACGTCCGTTATCATACAGCTTCGTCTGTTGTCCGTTAAAGGATACAAATACGAAATTGTTGCATTCTTCATAGAAGCTGATGCAGATACCAAGCGGTGTTACCATCAGGGAATCTCTTTCGATGCCGTCATCCTGCAGGAAGACGATATCTTTCATCACTTCTTCGCCTCTCAAAGCGACACGCTCCTCGGCAATTCCCATATCCTTCGAAATCTGCTTCGTGTACTCCGGAATACGTCCGCCGCCGCCGACTACAAATACAGCACTGACCGGCTTGTCTCCGTTCAGCTTTCTGATCTGCTCCGTAACCTGCTGCGCCATGGATTCCACAAGCGGCCTGATAATCTTCTGCACTTCTTTTGAGGTAATGGTCTTTTTGAGCCCCATGATGTCCGTGTATTCCACTTTGTCCATATGGCTGGCATCAATCTTGATCTGATCCGCGGTATTAAAATCCACAAGACAGTGCTGTGCAATCATTTCCGTCAGATGATCACCGGCAACCGGAATCATTCCGTATGCGGTAATCGTTCCGTCATCGGTAATACAGATATCGGAGGTACCGGCACCGACATCGATCAGCGCAAGATTCAGCATTCTGAACTTCTCAGGAATAGCCACCATAATGGCTGCAATCGGCTCGAGCGTAAGATTGGCAACCTGAAGCTCTGCACGTTCACAGGCTTTATAAAGTCCGTCCACAACGTCATCCGGCAGGAAGGTTGCAATCAGATCCACAGATACCTTTCCGGCCTTATGGCCTTCCAGATTTGCGATCTGATATCCATTCAGATAATAGTGCATTGTAGAATATCCGACCAGATAAAATTTCATATCCGAGGTATTCTGTTCCAGAAATTCTGCATATGCTTTCTGTACCGCTCTGGAGTCCAGGTTATAGATATCCTCATCCGTAACCTCATGTCCTTCCGGATATTCCTCGTCGTATGTCGTCTGTACCGTATGCAGCACACGCCCTGCTGCTGCAATACATACATCAGTCAGATGAATGTCTGTTTCCTGCTCCAGCATGTCTTTGACATTCCGGATTGTCATCCCGACCTTCCCGATATCGTGAATCTGTCCGTCCAGCATGGCTCTCGTTTCATGCTTCTGCACCTTCTGTGCAATGACATGAAACCTGCCGTCCTTCATGAAGCCTACGGTTCCTACAACACTTCGGGTACCGATATCCAGTCCAAAAACAACTCCCTCTTTACTTTGTTCCAGGCTCGCCACCGATCCTTCCCTCCAATTCCTTATCAATCTGAAGATATGCATGTGCAAGATCCGCGCTGTTATCGATCACCACATCGCAATGTGCTCTGAACGCTTCTTCTGACAGCTGCTTCTCCAGTATTTTTGTTATTTTTTCATCCGGATAACCGCGGCTTTCCTTCAGCCGTTTTCTGCGGATTTCATCCGGTGCGTAGATATACCACATCTGATCCACAACATGTTCATACCCGGATTCAATCAGAAGAGCCGCTTCAATAAAAAGATAATCCATCTCTTTCTTTTCACGTTCTTCCTCTATGGTATCCATGATAAAGGTATTTACCGCAGGATGCAGGATCGCATTTACTTTTGTCAGAAGCGCTTTGTCTGCAAAAATTCTGGCCGCCATTCTGTTTCTGCTGATCTCTCCGTCCGGTTCAAGAACGCTCTTCCCAAGAAGTTCCACAATGGCATCATAACATGCTGTCCCTTTCTCCTTGACTTCATTTGCAACCTGATCAGAGAGAATGATTCTGCATCTGTAATGCGCACTGATATAGGACAGCAGTTCGCTTTTCCCCGCACCGATTCCACCGGTAATACCGATTACCTTCATGATACATTAATCCCCTGCTTTTATGTGACTTTTTCTGTAAAAAAAATATTTTTTCTGCATCCGGATTGTCTCAGCCCTTGGCTTCGAACCAGTCGCTTCCGCTGTGGCAGTCTACATCAAGCGGAACTGCAAGATCTGCAGCACCTGTCATTTCCTGCGTCAGAATATCCTCAATCTGTTTCAGTTCATCCGGCGCTGTCTCGACAACCAGTTCATCGTGAATCTGCAGAATCAGCCTGGAATGCAGCTTTTCCTTACGGATTCTGCGAAAGACACGCAGCATGCCGATTTTCATGATATCTGCGGCAGTGCCCTGGATCGGTGCATTCATGGCGACACGTTCTCCGAACTGTCTCTGCATGAAATTCGAAGCCTTGAGTTCCGGCATGGGACGTCTCCTGCCGAACATGGTAATCGCATAGCCGCGCTCCTTGGCAAGTGCTACCGCTTCCTCCTGATACTTTCTGACTCCGGGGTAGGTCTTCAGGTACTGGTCCATGTATTCTTTCGCTTCAGACCTGGAAATATTCAGGTCATTACTGAGACCGAATGCGCTGATTCCGTAGACAATTCCGAAATTAACCGCCTTGGCATTCCGCCTCTGCAGCGGTGTGACTTCTGCAAACGGTGTATGAAATACCTTGGAAGCGGTGATTCTGTGAATGTCCCTGCCTTCATGGTATGCCGCAATCAGTTCTTTGTCTCCCGACATATGCGCCAGGATTCTCAGCTCAATCTGCGAATAATCTGCATCAGAGAAAAGATATCCCTCCTGCGGAACAAATACCTTACGGATCATTCTGCCCAGTTCCGTACGCATGGGAATGTTCTGCAGATTCGGATCTGTGGAACTGATTCTTCCTGTTGCCGTAATCGTCTGATGATATGTGGTATGAATCCGGTTGTCACTGCCGATGTAGTCTGCAAGTCCGTCTGCATAGGTGGACTTTAATTTGGTCAGGCCTCTGTACTCCAGAATGTCTGCAACAAACGGATAATCCGGTGCCAGCTTCTCCAGTACGTCCGCTGCCGTGGAATATCCTGATTTGGTCTTCTTGCCGCCGGGAATCTGCATCTGTTCGAACAGAATCTCTCCCAGCTGCTTTGGCGAATTGATATTGAAATCAGAACCTGCTTCCTCATGAATATGCTGCTCAAGTTCTCCGATTCTGCCGGTCAGCTGATCGCCGTATTCCTTCAGCTCATCTCTCCTGACAATAATCCCGACGCGCTGCATGTCATAGAGTACATAGGTCAGCGGCATTTCAATCCGGCGCATAAGCGTGAGCATTTCCTCATCCGCAAGCTTTTTCTCCAGAACAGGTGCCGCCTTAAGGCAGACCTGCGACAGTTCCCCTGCATAAGCCAGGACTTCCTTTGGATCACTGTCCTTTAAACGGTTTTTACCAAAGCGCTGCGCTCTGCCCTTCATTGTCAGCTCCAGGTGCTCAGCCGCAATATCTTCAGGATCATAATCATTTTTCAGCGGATTGAGCAGATACGCCGCCAGCAGAATATCAAAGGAAGAAGTCCACTCCTCCTGATGATCCACTTCATATGGTGTAAACAGATGGTAGCTGTCCTTGATGTCACATGCACTCAGCCTGCATCCTGCAGAAAGCTTCTGCAGCCAGTCGCCAAGGTATCCGGCTGTAATCAGTCCTTCCGGACGGACCAGATAGCTGTTTTCCGTTTCAAACGCCAGCGAAAGGCCGATGAAATCTGCCGGATCCTCAGAATCCTCGATCGGTGCAAAGCCGACGAACCGGTCCGGTCTGCCTTCCGCATATTTCATGATTTTCTGAAAAAGAGCTTCCGCTTCGGCAAGTTCTGTCACTTCATGTATTTCTGCGCCCTTTTGCTGCGGCGTCTGTGCTTCATCAAAGTATTTCAGCAGATCCTTCATGCCCAGCTGTTCCAGAAGTGTATATGTCTCCGGATTCAGATACTGCGGCGTTTTCCAGCTTTCACGTTCTTCCGCTGTCAGAGGAAGGTCCGCCTGCAGTGTTTCTGTATCGATGCTGTGCTGCAGAGCAGCTGCATTTTCCGGTATGTGTTTTTCAGGAACGCTTTTTTCCAGTTCATCCGCATGCACGCAGGCATTGCTGACAGAACCATATGTCTGCAGAAGCCTTGCCGCTGCACGTTCTCCCATTCCGGGAATCCCGCAGACTGCGTGCTGCGGATCTCCTGCCAGTGCACGCAGCTGCGGCCACTGTGCCGGCATAACCATGAACTCATTCTGCACATCAGCTGCATGATAGCACTGCAGCTGTGCCTTACCCGCCGTCATCACAGGGATCAGCACCATGGTATCCTGTGATGCTGCCTGCAGAAGGCGTCTGTCACCCGTCAGAATCAGCGTTTCGCCATTTTCATCTGATGAAGCTGAATTCAGCACGTCAGCAGCGCTTCGTCCCCCGGCTGATATTGTGCTGATCTGCATGGCATCCAGCACTTTTTTCAAAACAGGAAGCTGCTCTTTAAACTCTTCCGGCGGCTGATCCATTGCATCCTCTGACAGCACTGCCGCAACGTACGCCGGCGTATACTCCTGCATCACATGGAAGAACAGGTTCAGAAATCCGTAAACGGCATTCACCGGAACCGTGTCCGCCTTTCCTTCTGACGGAAGTCCGTAGAATGCCTTTCTCAGTATGCTGTATCCATCTATCAGTAACAGTTTCTCTGTCATATTCAGCCAATTCTCTCTTTATTTTCTAATTACAGGTGCATCGCACCCCGTCTGATTTATTACATGAAAAATGCGATTGCAATCAGAAGTGCAATTGCAAGCACAACAAGAACCTGCAGAATTACAGCCGTCCACTGCAGGGAGGTTCTGATCCTCATTCTATGTCCGGCATCCTGAAGCTTCTGTTCCAGTTCTCCCGTCAGATTAAAGGCATTTCCCTCTTCCAGACGTTTCATTCCGACACTGATCAGAAACTGTATGGTCAGTTCTTCCTTGCAGTCCGCGCATCCGTTTACATGCCTTAAAAATTCCTGCAGTTCCTGATTGTCCAGATTATCTTCCAGAAACAGCGGAATCATTCGTTCCGCATCCTTACAGTCCATCAGATGATTCCCCCTGATTCTCTCTTTCAACAAGTAACAGCATACACCAAATACGGTTTTCTTAAAAGAGACAAATCTGCTGTTCTTACAGGCGTCTTATCAGTTCCCACATTTCCAGAAGTGCATCGGTAGCAAAAAATCTGGAAAAAATTCTCTGCAGCGTGCAGAAAAGTCCGGGTGTGGATACCGCGTGTCCGTAATAGGTGTCACGGATCGCCCCTGCTGCAACATCCCTGCTCCAGGTTGCCATCGGAAAATGTCTGATATAGGAACTGTTCTCTGATTTCTGCGCTTTTGCGATAAATTCCGTATCCCTGATCCAGTACGGGCAGACCGCTGTCACCAGAATCCCCTGCGGCAGCAGTTCTTTTCTGAGTGCCCGGCTGTAATGCAGAAGAAACACCTTGGTCGCCGCATACACATTCAGATAAGGTACCGGCATATAAGCCGATGAAGAGCAGACTTCCATAATATGGCTGCCGCCTTTCATATAAGGAATTACAGCCTGCGTGATATCAACTGCAGCCCTGCAGTTGAGGTCGATCATCCTGTCACAGTCCTGTCTGGATATTTCACTGTAGTTTCCGATTTTTCCAAAGCCTGCTGCATTGATCAGCAGCTTTACCAGCGGTTTTTCCGTCTTCAGGGTCTTTTCCAGTTCATCTATGGAGTCTCGTTCAGACAGATCCCAGGTGAAGATTCTCACCTTTGTATGAATCAGGCCTGCAATGGCTTCCAGCCGTTCTTTTCTTCTGGCAATCAGCCAGAACTCCTGTATGTCCGTCCTGCCATCCAGCTGCCGGATCATTTCATAGCCAAGTCCGCTGGATGCACCTGTAACAATCGCAATTTTCATCATGCTGCCTCCGATCAGTCCAAAGCATTATCTAGTATATTTTATGCATACCATCAATTATATCATCCATATGCCTGTCCGTGCACGCTCTTGCAAGAGCGCAGTCTCCCTGTCTGAGTGTATCATAAAGCTCTCTGTGTTTTTCATAAAGAAGTTTTACGCCGTATCTGCTGCAGAAACGCATCCACATCCTTGTGGTAATCGGCTTGAAGGAAACATAGATCAGCGGCAGAATACTGTTGCCTCCTGCGGCAGCCAGTTCATGCTGGAACTGAAACGCGGCTTCCACCGCCATCATAACATTTTCTGAAGTTCCGATCTTCTCTGTCAGTTCTTCCATCCGGACATAATCTTCATCTGTTGCATTCATAATAAAGGCATCTGTCGCCAGGTGCTCAACGGCACGCCGGAACTCCAGAATGGACCGGATCTCTGAAGGTTTGATCATTTCACCCCGATATTCCATAATGGCAATCAGCGTATCGATATTGCCGTTCTTGCAGTAATCCGCCACAAAAACACCCTGTCTGGGTACAATTTCCAGAAATCCCTGCCGTTCCAGAAGTTCAAAACCGCTGTTCACTACTGCCCGGCTTACCTGCATCTGATCTGCAATTTCACGTTCCGGCGGCATTTTTGTGCCGACGGGAAGCTGCCCTGACAATATATTTTCTCTGATCTGCGAAATAAACAGGTCCTTAAGACTCGGTGCATTCAGTTTCTGAAATTCCATATTTTCCTCCACTTGGTGTTGGTTATACCACGAACCAATGTCCATTTTACCATGCTTTTTTACTGAATTCAATCCTTTTTTATGTGCAATCTGCCATTTTTGCGGCATGATTCTTGTAAAAATGCTATGGAAATTTTATAATATATTGCAGTTCGGTTTGTTACATGTTTTTTCTGGATATACCAGGATATTTTATAAACCGATGCATAAACGCACCAGGGAGGAAGTCTATGGAAGAATTCAAGGTACTTGAAATCAAACAGAGTGTCTTTGCCGACAATGACCGTCAGGCAGACGAAATGCGAAGAGAGCTCAAAAAGAAAAAGGTGTTCCTTCTGAATCTCATGTCCAGCCCGGGTTCCGGAAAGACAACTACACTTTCCCGTACCATTGAGGCCCTTCGAGATGAAATGAAAATCGGTGTCATGGAAGCCGATATTGATTCCGATGTGGATGCCCGTGAGATTGAGAAGTTCGGCGCAAAGGTCATTCAGCTGCATACCGGCGGCATGTGCCATCTGGACGCAGAAATGACCAGACAGGGTCTGGAAGGCCTTGACACACAGGATGTTGATCTGGCCATTCTGGAAAATGTCGG
Organism: uncultured Butyrivibrio sp.; assembly: GCA_964388815.1. GTDB lineage: Bacteria > Bacillota > Clostridia > Lachnospirales > Lachnospiraceae > Butyrivibrio. Next base: position 26,724 of record CAYMBY010000159.1, read on the forward strand.
CAATCTGGTATGCCCTGCCGAATTTGATACCGGCGCTGTGAAAAACGCCATGATCCTGTCTGTTCCCGAAGGAGATGACAAACCCCTCAAGTACCCGCTGATTTTTCAGGTATGCGACGTGGTTCTGATCAACAAGATCGATGTGCTCCCCTATTTCGACTTCGACATGGAAGAATGCCGCAAAAACATTCTGATGCGCAACCCGAAGGCAAAGATCATTCCGATCTGTGCAAAAACGGGCGAAGGCATTGAAGAATGGGCTGACTGGCTCCGCGGTCAGGTTAAGGAATGGAGAAGCTGATCCAAAATAATTCTGTAAAAGAAAGAGGTAAAACAAAATGGCTGAAGAACTCAGACCCAAAATCGTAAAGCTGATTAAAATGATCGGCGGTGTGGCCGGTGCCATGAACAAAATTGAAAAAACCATGCCTGAATACTACGCCCTTGACGGTGTTGTCACAGATGACATGGCAGACGTTGCACTCTGCCTTGGTCTTCGTCAGGAGCGCACACTTGATTACATTCAGCAGAAATGCGGCAAGAACATGCAGGAAACCCAGAAGCTTCTGGATCAGCTCTGCTATACCGGTGTTGTAAAGACCTGGAAGGATAAAAAGACAGGCAAGGATCTTTACTTTGTAAATATCTTTGCTCCCGGCATTCTGGAAATGATGGTAAACAACCGCGAACAGCTCGCAGCACATCCGGAAATCGGACGTGCCTTTGAGGAATATACCAGAAAGCGTCTGGCACCGATGGCAGCTCTTTTCCCGGAAGGCATGGCCATGATGCGTGTCGTTCCCGTTGAAAGCGCCATTAAAGATCTGCCCGGCGTTCAGCCATGGGAAAAGCTCTCCTACTATCTTGACAAATACGATACCTATACCGTATCCGACTGCTCCTGCCGTCAGTGCCGTCAGGTTGCAGGCGAAGGCTGCGGACATCTGGCACATGAGATGTGCATCCAGATGGGTGAAGGCGCGGAATTCTATGCCAAGACCGGTCGTGGCCGCAAGATCAGCCGTAAGGAAGTAGAAGAAATCATCAAATTTGCAGAAGACAACGGTCTGATGCATGAAATGCCGCATACAGACGGTCTTGGTGAATCTTTTGCCATCTGTAACTGCTGTTCCTGCTCCTGCTTCTCCCTGCGTCTTGCCACCCTGTTCAACACACCGGATGCCATCCGCTCCAACTTCACTGCTGTTGCAGATCCCGAGAAGTGCGTTGCCTGCGGTCAGTGCGTAGAAAACTGCCCGTCCAATGCCTTGAAGCTCGGTCAGCGTCTGTGTGCAAAGAAAGAGCCTGCAAAGGAAGAAAAAATCACTGCACGTGATCACAGATGGACCTCCAAAAACTGGAATGTCGACTATCGTGAAAACAGACAGGACGTTGCACCGGAAGGAACCTCTCCGTGCAAAACCAAATGTCCTGCACATATTGCAGTTCAGGGTTATATCAAGCTCGCTGCACAGGGCAAATATGAAGATGCACTTGCCCTCATCAAGAAAGAGAATCCGTTCCCTGCTGTCTGCGGCCGTATCTGCCCGCACAAGTGTGAGGATGAATGTACCAGAGGACGTGTGGATGAACCGGTTGCCATCGATGAAATCAAGAAGTTCATCGCCGATAAGGAACTGGACGGTTCCATCCATGTACTTCCGCAGAAGCGTTACGACCTCGGTAATAAGGTAGCCATCGTGGGTGCCGGCCCTGCAGGCCTTTCCTGCGCCTACTATCTTGCCATCGACGGATATAAGGTAACCGTATTTGAGAAGCAGCCCAAACTCGGCGGTATGCTCGCACTCGGTATTCCTTCCTTCCGTCTGGAAAAAGAAGTCATTGATGCCGAAATCAATGTGCTGCGTGAAATGGGCGTTGAATTTAAAACAGGTGTTGAAGTCGGTAAGGACATCACACTGGATCAGCTCAGAAGTGAAGGCTATGAAGCTTTCTATCTGGCAATCGGTGCACAGGGCGGACGCAGCCTTGGTGTAGAAGGTGAAGATGCCGAAGGCGTCATCAGCGGTGTTGACTTCCTGCGTAATGTAAACCTTGGAAACAAGACAGCTCTGTCCGGTAATGTTGTTGTCATCGGCGGTGGTAATGTTGCCATCGACGTGGCACGTACCGCTACCAGAGAAGGCGCTGCTACCGTTAATCTGTACTGCCTTGAGAGCCGTAAGGAAATGCCTGCTCTTGATGATGAAATCGAAGAAGCACAGAGCGACGCAGTTGTCTTCAATAACAGCTGGGGTCCGAAGAAAATCATTACAGAAAACGGCAAGGTAACCAGCGTTGAGTTCCGCCGCTGCACAAGCGTATTTGATGAAAATCATCGTTTCTCACCGAAATATGATGACAATGATACCATTACCGTTCCTGCAGATGCTGTTCTGCTCTCCATCGGCCAGTCCATTCAGTGGGGCGGCATGCTGGAAGGCAGCAAGGTTGCTATGGGACGCGGAAACACTGCTGTCTGTGATGAACTGACATGGCAGACCGCTCAGCCGGATGTATTTGCCGGCGGCGACTGTGCAACAGGTCCGAAGTTCGCAATCAATGCAATCGCAGAAGGTAAGGAAGGTGCCATTTCCATTCATCGTTTCGTACAGCCCGGTCAGTCTCTGACACTCGGCCGTGACAGACGCGACTATCATGCTTTTGACAAGGATAATGCAGATCTGTCCGGTTATGACAACATTCCGCGTCAGCGTCCGCTGCACAACGAAGATGCAAAAAAGACCTTCAGGGATGATCGTGAGACCTTCACGGAAGAACAGCTGAAGAAAGAAACAGAACGGTGCCTTGGCTGCGGCGCTGTTCAGGTTGATCCGTACATGTGCCTTGGCTGCGGAATGTGCACCACGAAGTGCAGGTTCGACGCCATTCATCTTGAACGCACTGGCAACACGGTTCCGGATGCATATGAAAAGCTGCCGATCAGAATCGCCGGCAATGCCATCAGGCGCAGTGGCAAGATCGTTGCTGCTTCTCTGAAGAAATAACATGAGGTGTTTTTATGCATGAACTTGGAATTCTGAATTCTATGATCCATACAATCCAGAATGTTGTAAATGAACAGGGTATCACTGAAGTTGATAAACTGGTCATTGAAATCGGTGAGCTCTCCGGCATCGTTCCTCGTTACATTGAGGAATGCTGGCCGGCAGCCCGCTACAAAACCTTCATGAAAAATACAGAACTGGAACTGATCGTCATCCCCGGCATGGTCAAATGCCGTGACTGCGGCGAAGTCTTCAATGCTGTCTCCGCAGATCTTTCCTGTCCAAAATGCGGCAGCCGCAATATGGAGATTCTGGAAGGTAACGACATGATCATCAGGGAAATTATCTGTAAATGACTGAAAGCCCGCTTCGCGGGCTTTCATATTCAAAAAGATGCCGCAGAATAACCGTTTTCAATACTCCGGTTATCCTGCGGCATCTGATTATAATCATACATGCCTATGCTTTCATACTCATATCCATCTCACGGCTCAGGTTTGCATACTCTGCGTTGATCAGCTGTACCACATCACGATCTCCGCACAGATTGTCCGGATGATAGATCTTCATCAGATCCTTATAGCGTTTCTTCAGTGCAAGCTGGCTGTGAACTCCCTTAAACAGAATTTCAGAGCCTTCATACATTGCTTCTGTCGTATACTTTTTCTCCTGCGCCAGCCGTTCGCGCTCCTGCTCCAGTTTCCTGCGGTCTTCATTGAGATCGTCATAGCCTTTGCGCAGAATTGCCAGCTTCTGATCGAAGAATGCCGCATCCTGCCTCAGTTTGTTTTCCTGATGCGCAATATCCTTCTTCATTGCCGCAGCTTCTTCACGGAATTTCTTCTCTTCCGCCTCCAGCCTCATAAAGCGATCATCCAGAGAACTCTCCTGATTCTCGAGCCTGCAGCTTTCCTTGAAAAGCCACAGTCTCAGTTCATACAGTTCATCTGCGTCTCCGTTTTTGATGATATCTTCCTTGCTGAATTCTTTCTCCATGGATCTGTCCCCCGACGGGCATTACTTTTCGTCGTCATCCTTGTCCGGAAAAGCAATATCAACAGCATCATCATCATCCATCATGTTCTGCTTCCTGCTTGAGAACTTATCTACCACATCAGGTACCAGATCGAGGATCTTGGTAACTGCATCCTGATTCTTGATATTGACAAGCTTCGTAGAACCGTTTTTGATGACCAGGACCGCGCTCGGAGACATCCTTGCTCCAAAGCCGCCTGCACCGCCGTCCTTCTTATCAGCGCTCTTTGCCCCTGCTCCCACGCCGAAAGAAACATCTACAAGCGGTAATATTATTGTATCTCCAATTTTGGTTGCCTCACCGACAACTGTCTTTGTTGACAGAATTGTGTTCATTCCCTTCATCAGAGATTCCACAACTCCGGAAAAATTATTTTCTCCCATGATCTTCTCCGCCTTTCGCTTGTATATAGCCTTATTTCGCCATTATTCTGCGAAATCTTTTATATACTCTCCTGATGTCTTTATTAAAATATATCATACCCGCACACCACAGGAGTCTGAATACAGTAATACTGCCTCTGATCTTTGCGGTGCATCCGATTACGGCTGCGTCGAACACTGCATTTACGCTGACGCCATCCGGAAGGGACGGATACATGATTCCATATATTCCCAATATCTGTGCTGTCAATGCCGGATCATCCGTGCCATAAACAAGATCTATGTCACATTTCCCCGGGCGGAGCCTCTTCCAGACCTTCAAAAGCTGTCCTGAAGCCACTTTCCATGCACGCTGAAATGTATTACTTTCCAGCGTTTCTTTGATCATTGATATCTTACCACAAATACGAGATATTGTATACCCGGTTTTTTTAAACACATCTTGTTGAGTTTTCAGAAAGTTTATGATACGCTGCAGGATTTCTCTGCATTTGCGGATAAAGCCCTGCATGGAGCTTTCCTCTTCTTCCTGCTCTGTATCACCGGTACTGTTTTCAGAAGCACCGCTTTCATCTGTTTCCTCTTCCGGCGGTGTTGCCGGTCTGTATCCTTCCCAGTTCGCACTCTGCTGTGCTTCCGCCCCGGCTTCTTCTGTTTTGCTCTCTTTGTGTTCTTCTTTTTCCGGCGTGAACCATTCCTCATCGCTTCCGGGCTCTGCTTCTCTTTCCGGCTTCTTCTGCGCTGATTTCCTGTTCTCTTTTTTTTCTGCCTTTTCTTCTCCGGCAGACTCTTCTTTTCCGGCAGACTTTTCTTTTCGTGGAAACAGTGTAAAGAAAAGGATTTTCACCGTAAACTGCGGCGACTGCGGATATGTGATTCTGCCCCTGACAAGATGCAGCAGAAAACTGAACCCCGCATCCGCTGTCAGTCCCTCAGTAAAATGCTCATCAATTCCCTCCGACAGATCCTTCTGCGGAAGGTTCAGATCTGCATGATAGCGAACCGGCACAAACAGAATCAGCAGCAAAAGAACAAGAATAATTCCGATGATCCATAGAAGAACAATTCCGATGATTTTAAGTATCGTAAGAACAATTGTCAGCATTTCCTCTTATTCTGCTCCCCGTTTATTTTACTGCGTATTTCTGTCCAGATAAGCTCTGAGCTGCCCCGGAAGACCGCACCCTATGGCCTCATCCGAGATTTTCACGATCAGATCCATCGCCTCTTCATAACTTCCGGCAATTCCATAGATGAACGCAGGGTGTTCCCTGTACCATGGCTGCTTCAGAAACGCACAATGCTGGATCTCCAGCTGATCGGTCTCCGTCAGTGAACCGGTAATACAGAACACGGTAAACTGTCCCGCGCCATGTACCAGCTTCCACCGGACCCGCCGCGGATGTTTTATCGATTCGCCGACATATAAACTTTTATAAAATCTGCAAAATCCATTATTTTTCATTCAATTATCTCAATTTAATATAATGATGTCCGTAACTGTGATAAAATATATATAAACTGTTTTCCGAGGTTGCGAAGCAATCCTCGTTCAGATTCAACTGATGCTTCAGTTGATCGCTTTCCGAGGTTGCGAAGCAATCCTCGTTTAGATTCAACTGATGCTTCAGTTGAATCTAATTATAACATATAATTCTGTAAAAGAGGGGAAACTGTATGAAAAGCATTGCGCGTATGGAATTAACGCCCGGAATGATCATTGCCGAGGATGTCTTAAGTTACAAAAATGAAGTCATCGTTCCTGCCAATACCAAAATCACCGACTCTGTCATTGAAAAGCTCGCGCGGCATTCCATTCTGGTCGTCTCCGTCAAGGAAGAAATTGACTTCGCCACAACACATTTTGAAAAAGTCCGCCTCAGCGAGGGCTTTAAAAAATTTGAATCCAATTATCAGAAACTTTTTCCCGTATATAAAACCTACATGGTAAATTACGTCATGAACCATGAACCCATCAACATGGATAATCTGATGAAGGTATATCATAACATCATCATCTGCACTTCCACCGGTGAGCAGCTGCTGGACTATCTGTATAACATGCTGCCCGGAAATGATGATATGACACATGCGCACTGCCTGAATTCCGCCCTGGTCGCCGGCGTATTCGGTACGTGGCTGTCTCTGCCTGCAGAAGACATCTCGCTGCTGATCCGGTGTGCGTTCGTATATGATATCGGTAAACTGTGGCTGCCCTACAATCTGCTGTGGAAACCCGGCCGTCTTACGCCTGAAGAATACAATCTCGTCAAGCAGCATACCACAAAGGGTTATGAAGTACTCCGCATGCTCCCCTGGAATTCACATATTGCCAGAACAGCGCTGATGCATCATGAACGCATGGACGGCTCCGGCTATCCTTCCGGTCTCAGGGACGATGAGATCGATCATTATGCCAAGATCATCGCCATCATCGATACCTATGAAGCCATGACTTCCTACCGTGTATACCGCCCGCAGCTCAATCCGTTCCAGGTCATTGCCAACTATGAAAAAGAGGGATTCGAGCGCTATGCCTCATCCCTCCTTAAACCGATCCTGTCTCATATTGCCCAGTCGCAGCTGGGTATGAATGTTCACCTGAGCAGCGGCATAAACGCAGAAGTCATTCTGATCAATGAACGTGCGCTTTCCCGTCCCATGGTAAAGTCACTTGAAAACGATACGCTGATTGATCTTTCCACCATGCCGAATGTCACGATTGACTCTGTTTACTGAGTCCTCATGCACCGAAGTACGCATCGAAGATTCTCTTTGCAACCGGAACTGCATATTCACCGCCTGAACCTGCTTTTTCAATGATGATTGTCACGCAGATCTTCGGGTCATCTGCAGGTGCAAAGCCGGTGAACCATGCATGCGAATCGGATGTCAGATTGCTGTATTCTGCAGATCCCGTTTTACCGGCTGCCGTATAGGATAATCCCTTCAGCTTGGTCGCTGTGCCGTTCTGCACAACACCCTTCATCATCTCTGTCAGAACTGACGCTTCATCCTGCGTCATCAGTCTCTTATATTCCCCGGCCTCAAACTGCTTGACCATTTTACCGTTTGCCGTCTGTACATGATCAATCAGATACGGTTTCATGAGATCTCCGCCGTTTGCAATCGCACAGGTGATCATATTCAGATGAATCGGCGTCATTGCCGTCGTTCCCTGCCCGATCGCCAGCTGCATGATATCCGAGTCCGAAGTTGTCTCCTCGGAAATGGCCACACTCTTGCTGTAATTCATTTCCAGCGGCAGTTCCGAATTGAACATCAGCTCAGTCAGTGTCTTTTTGAAACTGCTTCTGTCCAGTGTCATACTGATATTGGCATATGAGGAATTACAGGACTTGGCAAAAGAGCCGAAGAAATCCAGCTGTCCATGATGTTCCCCGTGGAAGCATTTGATTGTATCCTGACCGTGTGTATAGGAACCGGTACAGTTAAACCGGTAATTCTTGTAGGTATCCGGATTTTCCCTGATATACTCAAGTGAAGTCATAATCTTGAAGGTGGATCCCGGAGGATAAAGCCCCTGCGTTGCACGGTTTAAAAGTTCTGAATTGTCCTTATCCGCAACCAGCGTTTTCCAGTCCTGATCAATGGAATTCGGATCAAAATCAGGCTTGGAGACCATGGCCAGGATTGCTCCGGTTTTCGGATCTGAAACGACCACCGCGCCCCGGTATACCCCGAGAGATTTATAGGCAATTTCCTGCAGCTTGGTATTCAGGGTCGTATAGACATCGTCCCCCGGATACTTTTGCTTCGATGCATCATCCTTGGCTTTTTCTGCAATTGACACATTGGAATTGATGAGGTAATAGTTTGCCATCGCCTCAACACCTGCACGGCCCTGAGAAGCATATCCGACAACATGCGCAAACTCATTGCTGAACGGATATTCCCGGACTTCATTCCCCTGCGCATCCGTTGTTGTTTTGGCCAGTACCGTACCATCGGATGCCATGATGGAACCTCTTGTATTCTGTGACAGAAGGATCTGCTGTCTGCCGTTATAGCTGTTATTGATCAGTTTTTCCTTATTTTCAGCGGAGTAATCACAGACATAAAACAGCATACTGCACAGAAGTACGGTAAACAGGGCAGAAAGAAATACGATGGAAAAAGGCTTTTTCTTTCCCTTTTTCTTCTGACCTGAGTTTCTTCTGCGATCTTCATATGCTCTGTCATAGCGGTCCATCCGCTCTTCATATTCGCCCTGATCATATCTGTCATCTTCGGAAAAGTCATCGAAATCTCTGTCTCTGCCGTTTTCTCTGTCTCTTCTTCTGACAGGCTCATCTTCATATTTCTTCATAACCGTCTCTGCTTTCCCTGCGCCGGCGCTTTCTGCGCATGATCGCTGCATTCTGCTCTTCTGTCTGCAGCATACACAGTCCTTCGAATATCATAAACATCATAATCGTCGTAAGTACGGAAGAACCTCCGTAGCTTACCAGCGGAAGCGTTACTCCCGTCAGCGGAATGAATTTGCAGCCGCCTCCTACCGTCAGAAAGACCTGAAAAATATAGGTTACTCCAAACCCGAATGCAATCAGTCTGTAAAAAACATCGCGGATTCTGTACGCCTGGTACATAAACATCAGGAAAATACTGACACATACCAGAACCAGGCAGACAGCAAAAACAATACCCAGTTCCTCTGCAATTGCAGAAAAGATGAAATCGTCTTCCACGTAAGGAATGGAGGTCGGCGTACCACCGAATATTCCAAGTCCGAACCAGCCGCCGCTGCTGATCCCGAACAGTGACTGTGTAATCTGATACCCGGTTGAATCAATTGTACTCCAGGGATCCCGCCAGGCCTGTACACGTACCTGCACATGCGCAAAAATGTGATATGCGGCAACCGATGCCGCCGCACCACCGGCCATTCCTGCAATCAGATACAGGGGATTTCCCGTTGCCACAAAGACCATGCAGATATATACCACGAAAAAGATTACCGCACTTCCCAGATCTTTTGACGCCACCAGAATCATGACGTGCGCACCTGCAAACACTCCTGCAATCAGCACCTGCAGGAAAGATGTCGATTCATATAACGCTCCTGCAATGAAAAAGACAAAAAGAATCTTTACAAACTCGGACGGCTGAAAGGTAACTCCTGCAATTGAATAGGAAATCTTGGAGCCGTGTGTTACAGAACCCAGAATCAGTACCACGCCAAGCGCACAGACACCTGCAATCGCATAGATCCATGTGAATTTTTTCAGGAATTTCCAACGATAGATCAGCTGTGGAATCAGAAAACCGATTACGATAGACCCCGCTGCAATTACGAACTGTCTGACTGCCTTGGCGGAATCAATCCGGATCAGCATGACCATTCCCACCATCAGAAGCAGACACATATTATTGATAATCAGCCTGTTTCCATCCGGATACATCATGTGGAACAGGATAATGGTGGCCATCAGTATGATCATCTGAAACGCATAAAAGAACAGATAACTGATCTGTCCCGTTCTGGTTTCAATCTGCAGAAAGCAGAAGAACTGTATGGCAAGCATCAGTATATTCTGGAAAATATACAGCGGTGAGCGGCTCTCTTCATCTTTAAAACAAAGTGTCAGAAAAGAGACAACCGTATAGGCTGCCATCAGAAAACATATCAGATATCTAGAAAGCTCTGTTATATATAATTCCATTGATTATTCAACACCGCGCCTGAAATGACCTGTTGTATAGTCTTCGTAAGGCGGGTTCCCCATCTGTTGTTTTTGTATGATTTCATTCCAGAAGGAAAGGATTTTTTCCGTCTGCTTCTGATTTTCTGTCGTAAAATCCATTCTGAAGATATCGGCAAGCGCCGTCCTTCTGATCTCCTCCATCTGTCTGTGAAGCGACAGCGGCAGATGATTCCAGATCACATTATAGCAGTAGCGGCACATGCAGGACACCGGCATCAGATGTGACATACGGTCTTCAATCTGCGTTGTCTGCACTGCATTCTGTCCTGCTTTACCGCTGCATTTTCCTGCGGTTTTCAGCAGGCAGGAAGCACTGATCATCATCGGAATCCTGCCATATACACAAAGTGCAGCCGGAACCTCCGGCTCCTTTTTCTTTATCAGTTCACGGATTTCATGCCCGTTCAACTCAAGCGGAACAGAAAAAGCTTCGTATCTTTTTCCTCCGGATTCATCATACAGTATAAACGATTGTGCCCCGTGATTCCAGATATAAATGCCATAATCCAGCAGTACGCTGCCTTTATACCCGTTCTCCGTCAGAAATGCCAGTTCTTCCAGGTTCCGGACGAGTACTCCTTCAAAGCCGTAATCTGCGCTTTTCTGAAGTACCAGCTTCAGATCTGCCAAAGAGGCAAGTGCATCCTCCTGCCGGAAGATATACGGAAGCGCAATACACAGGCGCACCCCGTCAGAACGCAGCTGTTCAAGCTCCTGCGGCACTCTGCCGCCCTGCAGGATGGGAAGCGCCGGATACATATCCAGATAAACCGCTTCCGGCCTGACCCCGGATGTACAAAGCGCTGTCAGCTGTTCCTGATTCATGATCGAAATATATAATCTGATTCTGTCAGTTTTCATTTGACTCCAGTATTTTCTCTTCCAGAAGCTCACAGGCCATTCTGCGAAGTTCATTCAGTTCTCTGACCGGCAGGAAGATTCCTGCTCCGCCTTCATCCATTTCCAGATTCAGATGTTCCAGTGTAAAAGAGCTGTTGCCGAAGCGATCCAGCTGCTTTGTGATATCTTCTCTGGTCATGGGACGTTTCTGCGCCTGCTGTACCGGATTCCCCTGTACATCTGCACGGATCCGTCCTGCGCACAGGGTTATTCCGGCGGGCTGCCCGGTTTTCAGAACACAGTCCAGCGTTACCGGGATCTTCTGTTCTCCGCGCAGATATCGGTTTCGTACATCAAGCAGCAATGCCTCATCACTTCCGGCATATCCCGGTGCAGACATGGTTACCATGTCTCTGCCGTTATGCTGATGATAATAGCCCTGACTGATCGACGTTCTGAGATAAAGCGCGCGCAGCAGATCCATATCCTTCTGTTCGATATGGTATGGCGCATCCGGATCTTTCAGAAAGCGGTCAATATACTTTCTGTAAACCGCAGTTACTCCTGCCACATACTCAGGCTTCTTCATTCTGCCCTCAATTTTAAAGGAAGAAGTTCCTGCGCGGATCAGTTCCGGCAGAATTTCAACCGTACACATATCCTTCAGGCTTAAGGGATAACACTCTCCCGCCTTCTCATCTGCATCCATTCTGTACGGCAGCCTGCAGGGCTGAGCACAGCGGCCGCGATTTCCGCTTCTGCCGCCGACGATGCTGCTGAACAGGCACATGCCGGAATAGCAATAGCACATTGCCCCGTGTACAAATGCTTCCACCTCAATGTCCGCCTGGTCACGGATATTCCGGATCTCGGACAGGCTCAGCTCTCTTGCAGGTACAACGCGGGTTGCCCCCATACGTTTGAGCATTCTGGCACCGTATACGCCGGTCACTGCCATCTGCGTACTCGCATGCAGCTCCACCTGCGGAAAATGTTCTCTGATATAACCGAATACACCGAAATCCTGTACGATCACACCGTCAAGCCCCGCCTCTGCATATGGCTGCAGAAACGGTCCAAGGTCATCATACTCCGCTTCTTTTACCAGCGTATTGACCGTCATATAGATTTTTTTTCCATGAAGATGCGCATAACGGATCGCACGGACAGTCTCTTCTTCATCGAAATTGTCCGCGTATGCTCTTGCGCCAAATCTGGCTCCGCCAAGGTATACCGCATCTGCGCCTGCCGCAAACGCACCTGTCATTGCTTCATAATTACCCGCCGGAGCGAGCAGTTCCACGTTCTGCATAAATCTCCCAAAAGAGAAGGCTGTCTTATCAGACAGCCCCTTCTTATTTCTTCTTATATCCCTTCAGTTCTGTTTCCATCTGGATGATTTTTCTGGAATCCTCATTCAGATCTGTCTGCAGATCCTTCATGTTCTTCTCTGTATTTTCCAGTTTGATCTGTGCAGCAATCAGTTCATGTTTTAAATCATACAGCTCTTTTTCTTTTTCGGACGCCTGTTCTTCCAGCAGTTCGATCTGCTTTCTGGCCTTAAAATAATCGTCCGCAATATTCAGCTGCATGAGTACATTCTGTACATCCACCGGCTGCTTTTTGAAGCCATCCACCTTATTATATTCCGCAATCTTGTTGTTGATATAATTGGCAACCTTCTGGAGATATTCTTCGCTTTCATTTCCGCTCAGCGTAAACACCTTACCGCCGATAATCACTTCCGTATCCGTCTTGCCAGCCATTATGGCCTCCCCTTATATGAGAAAAAACTACCCCAGTGAAAAACAGAATACAACAGTTTCAAACGCAAAAGAACTTCTCTCCAATTATATACTACTGTCTGCAGGGTTTTCAAGTCCCAAGTGATGGTATGCCAGATCCGTCACGACACGTCCTCTCGGTGTTCTGTTGATCATTCCGCATTTGATCAGGTATGGCTCATATACATCTTCAATGGTTCCTGCGTCCTCGCCGATTGCCGCTGCCAGCGTATCAAGGCCTACAGGGCCGCCTGCGAACTTGTCGATCATGGTCAGCAGAATGTTATGATCCGTATGATCAAGTCCCATCTCATCGACATCCATGAGGCTGAGCGCCTCCATGACAATTTCATCATTGATTTCACTGCTGTTTTTGACCTGCGCATAATCTCTGACTCTCTTTAGGATTCTGTTGGCAAGTCTCGGTGTTCCGCGGCTTCTTCTGGCCATTTCCTCAGCGCCTGTCTGATTGACCTTCACTTCCAGTACTCTGGCCGACTGCATGATGATCTGACAGAGCTCCTGCGTCGTATAGAATTCCATCCGGTGTATCATTCCGAACCGGTCGCGAAGCGGCGCAGACAGCATACCTGCTCTCGTCGTTGCGCCTACCAGTGTGAATTTCGGCAGATCCAGACGGATTGAACGTGCCGTGGGACCTTTGCCGATCATGATATCAATGGCAAAATCCTCCATGGCAGGATACAGTACTTCCTCCACCTGACGGTTCAGTCTGTGAATCTCATCAATGAACAGGATATCCCCTTCCTGCAGATTATTCAGAATTGCCGCCATTTCCCCCGGCTTTTCAATCGCAGGTCCGCTCGTGATCTTAATGTTCACGCCCATCTCATTGGCAATAATACCTGCAAGTGTCGTTTTTCCAAGTCCCGGAGGGCCGTAAAAAAGGAGATGATCGAGACACTCCTTTCTCTGCTTTGCCGCTTCAATATAAATCTGCAGACTTCTCCTGATCTTTTCCTGACCGATGTATTCGCTCAGATGTCTGGGACGAAGTGACCCTTCAATCGGCTGATCTTCACCGGTGTACTGCGCATCCATATTTCTTGTTGTCTGAATTGTACGATTTCCCGTCATTCTACCATCCTGTTTTTATCCTGATCTCTCAGAACATCTCTTTTAATGCTGCTTTCAGAATCTGTTCCGTATCCTGATCGTCATGCTGCCCGTCTGCCATTACCTTCCGGACCGCTTTCATTGCATCCGCGCCGTTATAGCCAAGTGCCACAAGCGCCTGCACCGCGTCATCCCTGGAAGAAAGATCAGCAGTTCCTGCCATCTGCAGGGAAGGTCCTGCATTTCCGCTTACAATATCCTCATTTGAAATCTTGTCATGAAGCTCCAGTACCAGACGCTCCGCAGTTTTCTTACCGACACCGGGTGCCCTCGCAATTGTTTTGGCATCTCCTGAAAGAATTGCAAACCGCAGATCATCGGTTCCAAGTGCCGACAGAATGGACAGTCCGCCCTTCGGTCCGATTCCGCTGACGGTAATCAGCATTTTGAATACTCCCAGTTCATCCTTTGTCAGAAAGCCGTACAGACTGATTCCGTCTTCCTTTACACTCATATAGGTATATAGCTTGACCGGTTCTCCGATCCCCGGCATACGGTCAGCCGTCGATGGTGAAATAAACACGCTGTACCCGATTCCGCCGACATCAATAACGGCATGATCTGCCTCTGTTTCTGCTGTTATTCCGTTTACAAATGCAATCATCATGCTCTCCTCTGCATTTTCTTAAGATATGGTTCTGTTCTCATGGCGATAATGCCGTTCAAGGCGCCGGTCATCACACCTGCAATCAGCAGCACCGGAAGGTAATACATGATGCCTGCGGTTCTGACTACGTATGCTGCAATCAGCATCTGTCCGATATTGTGCGTCACGCCGCCGCAGATGCTGACACCGCACAGATCAAAAAGTCCTGTTTTTCTGGCCGCCAGCATGCTTATGAAACTGACTGCCGCCCCGGCAAGCGAAAAGAGAATTCCCGCCATATTTCCGAACATGAATCCGGACAGGAGGATTCTGGTCAGATTAATAAGCAGTGCTTCCTTCCATCCAAACAGGTACAGGGTCAGTACCACTGCAAGATTCGGCAGTCCCAGCTTCATGCCGGGGATTCCGAAATTCAGGGGAATCACCGATTCAATATAGGAAAGGACCAGCGCTACCGCGAGCAGAAGGCCCATCTGAGATACTTTCAGTTTCATTTCCGGTCTTACCTGGCAACCGCATCAACCCCGTTTTCCTTACCGCCCTCAATCTGAACCACCAGATGATGCGGCAGGCAGATGATGCTCTGTCCCTTTCTGTGAATATGCCCTTCCCGGACACAGATATGATCCGGGCAGTTGGCTTCTTTCATATAACAGCTCCCATCCTGGATGGCCAGTATATTCTCGCCGCCGTCTGCAGTCTTTATGGTCACTGTACGGTTAACAGACAGGTCATACTCTGCCGTTGCCTTCCCGTCAATCAGAATCACCACACGCTGTCCGTCCTGTCTCTGATACAGCAGCGCCAGAAGAATCAGTGAAACAGCAATTACCAAAAGCGCCAGCACAAGATCTGCACGCAGTTTTCTTTTCTCATCTGCCGTCATTCTGCTCATCCATCAGTTCTCTTTTTCTCTGAACCAGGCTGCCTTTTCCGCGTCCCCCAGTGTGTCGCAGATTGCTGCACAGTTCGCCGTAACCACGCGGTATGCTTCATTTCTGCCATACTGTGACTGAATCAGCTTTGCCGCCTGCTCATATGCATGCAATGATTCTTCCGGCTTTCCCAGCTGCACCCCGCATTCACCAAGTCCCAGCAGCAGTTCCATATAGGCCAGATCCTTTGTGCCCTCGTCACCTGCATTTTCAAAGACCGGCCGGGCATTCTGATAAAACGTCACCGCATCCTGCAGTTTTCCGCTCTCCCTGCAGACCGCAGCTACGCTCACCAGTGCATCTGCATAGGCTGTTTCTTCTTCCATATGCAGTTCTTCCATAAGCATCAGCATATCTTCGCCGACGTCTGATGCCTTTTCATAATTTTTTTCTGATCTGTAAAGGGATATCAGGTTCTGGCAGATTACGACATAGAAATCATATTTCTGATTCCGGTCCGCCCATGCAAGATATTTTTTCAGAAAGATCTCGGTTTTTGCATCATCTTCCTCTGCGACCAGCTCCTGAAGCTGACCGAAGAATTCCTTTTCGTCCATTCCCTACCTCTTCGGATTGCAATTTATATGGATTTATTTTAACATAGATTTATACCCTTGTTAAGAAAATATGTTCGAATCCATTCGTGAATTCCATGAAATATTGCGGCAGATCTGCCAGATACAGGAGAAAAAAACATATGAGACTCATTTTCATCAGACATGCAGAACCGGACTATGATATCGACGGGCTCACGCCAAAAGGAGAGCGTGAAGCCGGCTTCCTTTCTGAACGTGTTGCAACATGGAAGGTTGATCACTTTTACAGTTCACCGCTGGGGCGTGCGAAAGCAACTGCTGCGCCGTCTCTGCAGAAGCTCTCTCAGAAAGCTGCCGTCTGTGAATGGCTGAAGGAATTCTATTACCCGGTTACGGACCCGCTTACCGGGCGTTTCGGTGTGCCGTGGGACCTGATGCCGGAATACTTTACGAAAGAGCCTCTGTTCTATGATAAAGACAACTGGTTCCGTGCGCCTCTCTACCGTACCAATCCTGAGATTGAAACCGGCTGGCGGGATGTCTGCAACGGTCTTGACCGTCTTCTTGCAGGATATGGTTATTCGCGTGACGGCGCCTGTTACAAAGTCACTTCGACTGCCGATGATCCGGAAACAGGAGAACCGAATCTCGTATTCTTCTGCCATCTCGGCGTTACCTGTGTCATGCTCGCGCATCTGATCGGTGTGTCTCCGGTCATGCTCTGGCAGGGAACTTATCTTGCACCCTCTTCCGTAACCATTGTCAACGCGGAAAAGCAGATGCATGATATCGCTTATTTCCGGATTCAGGCGCTTGGCAATACCGCGCACCTGATGGCACATGACGAGCCGGTCTCCGGCTATGGTGCATTTTCACCGGTCTTCCATGGCTGATGCCCGGAAGCAGTAAAAAATATTTCACCTGATTTCAAAAGAGCCCGCTTCGCGGGTTCTGAATAAAAGAAGCGCTGCCGGATGAACGGAAACCCGTCATCTGGCAGCGCTTTTGAACAGTATCTAATTTTATTTATTTATTCTTATCTCTTGATCTCATGAATCCAGCCTGCAGGAGCTTCAAGACGACCCATCTGGATGCCTGTCAGCGTTTCATACAGCTTCTTAATGGTCGGTCCCATTTCTTCCATTCCGCTTTCAAAGCAGATTTCCTTACCATGGTCATTGATCTTGCCAACCGGGCTGATTACTGCAGCTGTTCCGCAAAGGCCCATTTCCTTGAAGTTATGTACTTCATCAAGTCTTACGGTTCTCTCTGTTACATTCAGCTTCAGATAATCCTTTGCCACCTGTACGATGGAACGACGTGTGATGGACGGCAATATGGAATCAGATGCAGACTTCGGAACCACAAGGTTGCCGTCAGCATCTACGAAGATAATGTTGGCACCGCCTGTTTCCTCAATCGTTGTTCTGGTTGCAGGATCCAGATATACATTCTCTGCAAATCCTTCTGCATGTGCAGTAACAATTGCATGAAGACTCATTGCATAGTTCAGTCCGGCCTTGATATTCCCTGTGCCGTGCGGAGCTGCTCTGTCGAAATCACTGATCTTGACAACGATCGGCTTTGCACCGCCCTTGAAATAGGGGCCAACCGGTGTGCAGAACATTCTGAACTGATATTCATCAGCAGGCTTTACACCGATAACTTCATTGGAACCGAACATGACAGGACGGATATAAAGTGTGGCACCGCTCCCGTAAGGCGGAACCCAGTCTTCATTGGCCTTTACCACCTGATCCACTGCATCAATGAAACGCTCCTGCGGGAACGGAGGCATTTCCAGTCTCTTTGCAGAATCAACCATACGCTGTGCATTCAGGTCAGGACGGAAGGTAACAATCTTTCCTTCTTTTGTCTCATATGCCTTGAGGCCTTCAAAACAGGACTGTGAATACTGAAGAACACCTGCGCACTCGCTGAGCACGACCTTATCGTCTGTGGTAATGACTCCATTATCCCAGGCTCCGTTCTTAAAATTGGAGACATACCTGTTATCTGTCTTCATGTAACCAAATCCGATATTTGCCCAATCAATGTTCTTCTTACCCATATCCGATTACTTCCTTTCAATGCTTTTACTTTACGATTTTAGCACTATAAAGTGTTAATAAATTACATTATAGTTCAAATGTTTATGCTGTCAAGGCTTCAATTTAGCTGAATTGATAAAAATTACTTTTTGATCTTTTTTAACCATGTTTTCTGATATGGAATATTTTTTTCCAGCTCGATTCAGGCTTCTGTGCATTATATCTGGTATTGTCAAGATCAGACAGCGGCTTGAAACTGCCTTCTTCCACATAGGCAACCTCGATATAGCTTCCTGTATCCGTCTGCATTCCGCGCTTTTTGAGATAATGGTTGGTCACTCTTCTGACAAACGCATAGAACACCGCAAAGACCGGGACCCCGACGATCCAGCCGACGAATCCGAACATGCTTCCGAAGAGCATAATGGAAAAAATAACCCAGAAGCTCGACAGTCCCGTGGAATCCCCCAGGATCTTGGGGCCCAGAATATTACCGTCAAACTGCTGCAGAACAATAACGAAGATCAGATATACCAGTGCGGAAACCGGGTTGATCATGACCAGCAGAATACCGCCGACAATTGCGCCGATGTACGGGCCGAAGAACGGAATAATATTCGTAACACCCACAATCACCGAAATCAGTACCGGGTAAGGAATATTCAGGAACATCGTCCCTGCAAAGCACAGCAGACCGATGATAATCGAATCCACGATTTTGCCGGTAATAAAACCGATGAATGTATAATGCACAAATCTGAATGCACTGACAATCTCATTGGCAATGTCTTCTTTAAAGAAGGCGTATGCCATTTTTTTGCCCTGTCCGCAGAATATTTCCTTGGAATTAAGCAGGTAGACTGCAACAATCATTCCGATAATCCAGTTGAATATGCCTTTGATCAGATCCACGAAGCGCCTGGAAACAATCTGAATGATGCTCGACATGTTCGGTACAACACTGTTCTTGATATAATCATTGATTCTGTCCGTTGCATGATCCAGCAGATCATCGACCGTACCCGCAACAGAAGGGTTTGACGCAAGATATTTATTGGCATATTTATTGACGTTATTGATATAGATCGGGAAATTGTAAATGATCTCCTGAAGACTCTTGATCAGTTGCGGAATAATGACCGCCAGAAGTGCATACAGAATCAGGATCAGAAAGGCCATGGTAAAAAATACGGAAATTTTCCGCATCTGCTTTCTTTTCCGGAGATTGGCATGATTTTCAAATGTAATGCCTCTTCTGCCATAAATCGGAATCAGCATTTTCTTTTCTATGAAATTCAGCGTCGGAGACATGACATATGCAATGATGATCCCGTACAGGATTGCCATCATTGCATTGGAAACGCTGTGAATGCCCTTTGAAATATTACCGCCGTGAAACAGCAGGTAATAAAAAAGAAGTGATGCCACTGCTGTCAGGAATATGGTGATTCCCCATGTCATTTGTTTTTTGTCTGGCTTCAGTTTCATCTGTCTGCCTCAATCTAAGAATTACTTCTGTTCATCAAGAAGGGCATCCAGCTTGTAGGTCAGGCTGTCAAGATAGTCCTCTGAATAATTTTCGATTTTACCACTGTCACATAATGCGGCAAATGCCGGATCAAGCGGAATTCTTCCGACAACGTCAAGGCCTCTGGATGCTGCATAACCCTCGATATTGCTTTCTCCGAATACCGGAATCATCTCTCCGCAGTGCGGGCACTTCATATAACTCATGTTTTCAACCAGTCCGATCACCGGGACATTCATCATGGCGGCCATATTGACTGCCTTCTCCACGATCATGGATACCAGTTCCTGCGGTGTGGAAACAACGATGATACCATCTACCGGAAGAGACTGGAATACGGTCAGCGGCACATCGCCGGTTCCCGGAGGCATATCAACAAACATATAGTCCACATCGCCCCAGTTTACTTCTGCCCAGAACTGCTTGACCACATTGGCAATTACAGGTCCTCTCCAGACAACAGGATCTGTATCGTGCTCCATCAGAAGATTTAAAGACATCACCTTGATTCCGCCCTCTGACTGTGCCGGCAGAATCGCGCCGTTTTCATCCACTTCCTTTACCGAAGAAAGTCCGAACATTTTGGGAATCGAAGGTCCTGTAATATCTGCATCCAGAATTGCGGTCTTATGACCCTTTTTATTCATGCTGCAAGCTGCAAGTCCAGTTACAAAGCTCTTGCCGACGCCGCCCTTGCCGCTGACGATACCGATTACCTTCTTTACATGCGTATTTGCACCGGGTGCCACCTTAAGGCTCTGCGGATTACTTCTGGAACTGCAGTTCTCTCCGCAGGATTCACAGCTGCCTGAGCAGCTTTCCGGTTTCTTTTCTTCATTTGCCATCTTATTTCTTTCCTTTCAGATCGTTCTTTTTATTTGTGGTCTGCCAGATCCACCTGATCCTGCGCATCCCCGAGATAGGACTCAATGATAAATCTGGGACGGTTCTTGCTTTCCAGGTAGATCTTACCGATGTATTCTCCGATAATGCCGAGCGAGATCATGATCAGACCGCCGATTGCCCATACAGACAATACCGTTGTCGTCCATCCCTGTATGGTATTGCCGTTTGCATACCGGATCAGGCAGTAGATCAGGACAATGATACTGACCAGGAAAATAAAGAATCCGAGTCCCGTAATCATCCGGATCGGTTTCGTACTCAGTGATGTGATTCCCTCTGTTGCAAACTGCAGCATCTTCTTCAGGGGATATTTGCTCTCTCCTGCGAACCGTTCTGCACGTTCGTAATAGACCACATCAGACGAATATCCGACCATCGGCACCATTCCGCGCAGGAACAGATTGACTTCATGGAACTCTGAGAGTCCTTCCAGTGCGCGTCTGCTCATCAGGCGGTAGTCTGCATGATTGTAGACCGTATTTGCGCCGAGTGCATTCATCATCTTATAGAAGCTCTCTGCCGTAAACTTCTTGAAAAAAGTATCTTTTGCTCTGCTGGAACGGACACCGTATACAATATCAATTCCACCCAGATATTTATCAACCATTTCATCCATGGCATTAATGTCATCCTGAAGATCCGCATCCATGGAAATCGCCATATCACAGATCTGCCTGACTGTCATGAGACCCGCAATCAGCGCATTCTGATGTCCTCTGTTCCTGCTGAGATTGATTCCCTGAAAAAGAGGATCCGTCTGATGAAGCTGACTGATGATATTCCAGGTTTCATCCTTTGAGCCATCATTAACAAACACAACACGGCTGTCTGCAGAAATCTTTCCTTCAGAAACCAGCTGCTGCATCTTTACTCTGATCCGCTTTGATGTCTCCGGCAGAACTTCCTGCTCGTTGTAACATGGAATCACACAAAACAATCTGTTTTCTCGCATTCTCTTCTACTACCCTTTCCGCTTTCCTTTTGCACACCAGTTAATATCATAATATAAATTACCGCAAAAATAAAGAAAAAGCTTGCTTTCCTCTTCTGTTGTGCAAACAGAATCATAGGAAAGCAGGCTTTCTCAGAATTCTTATTTTCTATTTCTCATTGTGATCAGCACGATGCATTAATATAATTGATCAGTCCTTCAGAATCAATGATCTTCTGCATGAAAGGCGGAAAAGCCTGACCCTGATACGTTTTGCCGGTCGTCTCGTCTGTAATCACGCCGCTGTCGAAATTCACACTGACCTGATCACCTGCACTGATCTGTCTTGCAGCCTCCGGACACTCCACAATGGGAAGTCCGATATTGATGCTGTTACGATAAAAGATTCTGGCGAAGGTCTCTGCAATAACACAGCTGACACCGGCTGCCTTGATGGCAATCGGTGCGTGCTCGCGGGAAGAGCCGCAGCCGAAATTCTTATTGGCTACAATGATATCTCCTGCCTTTACGTTCCGGATAAAGCTGCGGTCGATATCCTCCATACAGTGCTGTGCAAGCTCTGCAGGATCTGTTGTATTTAAATATCTTGCCGGAATGATGACATCCGTATCTACATTATCACCGAATTTAAAAACGGTACCGTTTGCTGATTTCATATTCGAATGCCTCCTTTAAAGACCGATTTCCGATGGCTGGGATATTCTGCCTGTCACTGCACTTGCTGCTGCAACTGCAGGAGACGCCAGATAAACCTCAGAATCAATTGCACCCATACGACCGACAAAGTTACGGTTTGTCGTGGAAACGCAGCGCTCTCCGCTGGCAAGAATTCCCATATAACCGCCAAGACACGGACCACAGGTCGGTGTGGAAACAACAGCACCGGC
Source organism: uncultured Butyrivibrio sp. (assembly GCA_964388815.1). Classification (GTDB taxonomy): domain Bacteria; phylum Bacillota; class Clostridia; order Lachnospirales; family Lachnospiraceae; genus Butyrivibrio. The sequence continues at coordinate 49,040 of CAYMBY010000159.1, forward strand.
TTCAATAAAGATCTTTAAAAGGCCCTCTTCCATCGCCTGCATGTAGATCTGCTGTGTTGCCGGGATTACGATGCAGCGCATCCCCTGTGCCACATGTCTGTTTTTCAGAATCTCCGCTGCCGTTCTGAGATCGCTGATCCGTCCGTTGGTGCAGGAACCGATAACCACCTGATCTACCGGAATCTCTCCGATCTGATCAAAGATTCTGGCATTCTCCGGAAGATGCGGGAACGCTACAGTTGAACCGAGTGTGGACAGATCAATCGTATATTCCTGTGTATATTCTGCATCTGCATCCGCTTCAAAGACTTCATAGCTTCTGGACGGTGCATGTTCTTTCATATATGCGGCTGCCTTCTCATCTACGGGGAAAATTCCGTTCTTACCACCGGCCTCAATTGCCATATTGGCAATCGTGAAACGATCGTCCATAGACAGATTCTTTACCCCTTCGCCGGTAAACTCCATGGACTGGTAAAGTGCTCCGTCCACACCGATCATACCGATGATATGCAGAATCACATCCTTACCGCTGATCCACTTTGAGGGCTTTCCGATCAGGTTGAAACGGATTGCGGAAGGGACCTTGAACCAGGCTTTTCCGGTTGCCATTCCGGCAGCCATATCCGTAGAACCGACGCCCGTAGAAAACGCACCAAGCGCGCCATAAGTACAGGTATGTGAATCTGCGCCGATGATAAGATCTCCCGCAACCGTGAGTCCCTGTTCCGGAAGAAGTGCATGTTCAATGCCCATCTGACCGACTTCAAAATAATTGGTAATCTGGTTTTTACGTGCAAACTCTCTGACGCACTTGCAGTTTTCTGCAGACTTGATATCCTTGTTCGGAACAAAATGATCCGGAACCAGCGCGATCCTGTCCTTATCAAAAACGCCGGTACGTTTGAACTTATCCATTTCCTTGATTGCAACCGGACTTGTAATATCATTACCGAGCACCAGATCAAGATCTGCTTCTATCAGCTGTCCTGCTTCCACGTGATCAAGTCCAGCATGCTTTGCCAGAATCTTCTGGCTCATTGTCATTCCCATGATTGATCTCCATTCTGCCTTTTGAAAAAGTACTCCTCTTCGGCCTGAAATTTACATTGAAGTTAGAATAACACAGTTTATCAAAGCAAAACACATAATATTTTTAACAACTTTATTGATTTATTTTAATTTCGTTGTCATCCGGCTCCTGCAGAGAAGCTGCCTTCTTTCCTTTCTTCAAAAAGATCAGAATATAACAAAGAAGGATCATGATGCTGACAACGGAGATCAGCATGCCCAGATAAAAGCCCTGCGGCAGATAGCTGACGGTAATCTCATGAACACCGGCAGGAACATCAATTGCCATCAGGCCATAATCAGCCGTAATGATATCCGTTTTGACGCCATCCACCTTTGCCGTAAAGCCTGCTACATTCGGTACCGAGAAAAATACCAGATTTTCTTTCGGCAGATTGGAAGTGGTTGCCGAAAAGCCGTCTGAAGTTGTGGTGAACTCTGTACATGCCGTCTGTGCCCTTGCATTGCAGGCATCTGCAAAATCCTCATTCGTCATTGTTTCCGCCGTAATATCGTCCTGTCCGAGCTCCTGCATCAGACTGCCGTATTTCGCAGCGTCCTCATCACTGAGTATGATGGCCTTTACCAGAGATCTGTCTGCGTCCGCCTTGTTCAGCGTATCCCAGACAGACTGCGGTACATAGTAATCAAATGTAAATCCCATCGGGATGTAATTCATGTTCTCATAAATGGTGAAGCCGTTCTGCACACTGTTTTCGCCCAGCTGCATATAACCGATGATTCCCTTGCCCTGAGCAAATTCACCATCTTTATTGATCTCTGAATTTTCCGTGTAATACCTTGTGGACAGAAGCGCACGCAGTCCGATTCTTTCCAGCGGTGCATCAGACTCTACCGTTCTCGTGATTCCGCAGGCGCCTTCATAGAAATTGAAAATTTCCGAAGGAACCGTACTGAGGAAACAGTGAATTGTAGGCGTTCCCCATACCATCTCATAGTTGGTGGAAGTGCTGTCTGTCTCCCCGCGCCCGAACTGTTCTGTATCGATCGCAGGCTTCGTATCCAGCATCTGCTTCTTCCATTCCTTCATTCCGTAATCGCTGATCAGACTGCTTCCGTTGATGAGCATCATCATCGTGCAGGCGATACAGGATACAATGGTTGCCGCATAGGCAAGCGTAATCCGCATCTTCCTGCTTCTGACCATAAAGATGATCAGCACCAGTGCAATACTGATGACTGCCGTAACTGCAACATTATGCCAGAACATCAGATTATTTTCCGCCATGGAATTATATACGATCTTGCCGTCATCATCCCTTGCCGGAAGGATTGCAATCACTACCATCAGAAGGAAACAGATAATCGTGGCAATTGTACCCGTTCTTAAATCTCCGTGCTCATCATGTTCGAGCATCTGTACCGTCATGATCGCCATGATCAGGATCGGCATGTAGAACCATCTTGCATAATACTGCGAATTAAGAAGTGAAAACGTTGCATTCAGAAACGGCATCATGGCAATGACAAGGCAGACCAGAATCAGTGTTCTCTTCCAGTCTCTCTTATGTGCAATGCAATAGGCAATGACACCGGCCAGCCCGAACATCGGAAGATAAACCGCCAGTGATGCATTTTTTACCGTAGTCGTATAGAAAAGTGTTCCCTTGCCGATGATATCCGGAATCATGATCATACTCTTGAAGATATCAAAGTACATCTTCGCACTCGGATATACCAGCAGGTCATAGCCAAGAAGGATATTATCAAGACGCGTATTGCCGGCCACGCCGCCAAGCGCCATCATCAGATAGAATCCGGCAATGCCGATACCGATCGCTCCGCCTGTCAGTGCACGCAGGATCATGTAGCGGACCGTTCTGAAGCTGTTGCCCTTCAGATATCTGATGCATGCATACAGAATCAGGAACAGTACCTCTCCAAAGAAGAAATAATAGTTAATCGTTGCAATCAGCGTCACGGTAAGTGTAAAACGTACCCACTTAAATCCGCACAGCTTAAACTTCTCAGGTGACTTATGATGATCGACCTGCATCAGATCATCAAATGCGATCATCAGCAGCGGGAAAAAGGCTACAACATCCGTGAAATGATTAAATACCACGTTACATGCATCAAACCCGGAGAACGCATAGAGCAGTGCTCCGATCTGTGCAGTTCTGGAATGCTTTGTATATCTCCTGATATAATAATAGGAGGTCACTGTTGCCGTCGCATATTTTAGTCCCATCAGGAACGGCATCAGATAAGGCAGCGCTGTCTCTGGAAACGGAACAGTGATCCAGAAAAACGGACTTCCCATCAGATAAAAGGACAGATCTCCGATCAGTGATCCGCCAAGATCCAGATTCCAGTTCCACAGAAAATGCCCGCTTCTGACAGCACGATGCGCCAGAATATAAAACGGTACCTGCTGAACATTATAATCTCCGTAATAGAAAAAGAGACCGCCATGCCGGATGAGAATCGGCAGTGCTGCAATCACATACATCAGAAATCCCATCAGGAAAAGTCTGATTCCCTTTGGTATTCCCCCTGTCTTTTCCTTTTCTCCGACCAGTCCTGTTGTCACAGGCATTTCAGATGTTACCGATGCTTCCGGGGTTCCGGATGTTTCCGGTGTTTCCGGTGCTTCCGGTGCTTCAGATGTTTCCGGTGTTTCGGATGTTTCCGGTATTTCAGTTATTTCATTTTCACTGTTCATAATCAGCAGATGCGACCTTTCTCAGATATTCCCTCATACCTCTTCATGTCGTCCGATCAGGTGGATCAGTTTTTTCCGGCAGGAACCGCCGGCAGTCTCTGACATGAAGAAAGAGTGTCATTCTGATATCCAAATGGCACTCTTTCCATATTAGCTTAATCGAGTCGTCTTTTCAATAACTGAAATAATCAGTTGTTGATCAGCTTATCATTTTCATTGTTCCAGCTGTAGAGCTTACGGATCTCAGCACCGACCTTCTCTGAAGGATGCTCAGCGTGAAGCTTTCTCATCATCTGGAAGTGTACCTGACCGCCTGCATCAGACATGTCAAGCAGGAATTCCTTTGCAAATGTACCATCCTGAATATCAGAAAGGATCTTCTTCATGGTCTTCTTGGTCTCAGGTGTGATGAGCTTCGGACCTGTTACATAATCGCCGTACTCAGCTGTATTGGAGATGGAATATCTCATTCCTGCGAAACCTGACTGATAGATCAGATCTACAATCAGCTTCATCTCATGGATACATTCAAAGTATGCATTTCTCGGATCATAACCAGCTTCGCAGAGTGTCTCGAAACCTGTCTGCATCAGTGCGCATACACCGCCGCAAAGGACTGCCTGCTCACCAAAGAGGTCTGTTTCTGTCTCTGTTCTGAATGTTGTCTCCAGAAGACCTGCTCTTGCTCCGCCAAGGCCTGCGCCATAAGCAAGTGCA
>CAYMBY010000160.1:0-37748 GCA_964388815.1 uncultured Butyrivibrio sp.
TATGCTATATTTGTGTACGGACATGAAATTTGGGTCTTTTTTTTATGCTAAAAATTAAGTTGATGAGCGTGTTGAATAAGTTTCACGCGGAGGTGGAATATGCGTACAAGAATCACACTGGCATGCACAGAATGCAAGAACCGTAACTATGATACAACAAAGGATAAGAAGACACATCCCGACAGAATGGAAATCAAGAAGTACTGTCCTTTCTGCAGAAAGCACACATTACACAAGGAAACAAAATAATTTTCGTCCGATTTTCGAAGGGAGACCGTGAGCAAAATGGAAGAATCCAAAATCACAGAGAGCACGAAAAAGAGCTCTGCTGGTAAAGAAAAAAGTGCTCCCCGCAAAGAGAACAGGATCAGCAAATTCTTCGAGGGTGTCAAGGCTGAATATGCTAAGATTGTATGGCCGTCCAAGGACGACATTATCAAGCAGACCACTGCAGTCGTTATCATTTCTCTGATCAGTGGCGCTTTAATCGCTGCACTTGATTATGGCTTTGGCTATGGAATCAACTTACTGACCAATCTGAAACTGTGAGATGTGGTCTTAAGAAAGCTGAACCGGTACTCGGATGAACATTGTGATCATTGTTTCTGAAGTGCATCACATTTGAGGAGATCATATGGCAGACGAAGAAAAGGACGTACAGAAGGAAGAGCAGTCTGAAAACGGCGATGTGGCTTATGAGAATGACAAAGCCCCGGAAGACCTTGCAGGCAAGACTCACTGGTATGTAGTACATACCTATTCCGGATATGAAAATAAGGTAAAGGCAAACCTTGAGAAGACAATCGAGAACAGACATCTCGAGGATCAGATTCTGGAGGTTCGTGTACCGCTTCAGGATGTAGTTGAAATGAAGAACGGCGCGCGTAAGACCGTACAGAGGAAGATGTTCCCCGGATATGTTCTGGTAAACATGGATATGAATGACGAAACATGGTATGTAGTCAGAAATACCCGTGGTGTAACCGGATTTGTCGGACCGGGAAGCAAGCCTGTACCGCTTTCCGATGCGGAGATCAAACCGCTTGGAATCAGAACAGATACTGTATCTGTTGACTTTGGTGTCGGCGATGAAATCGCTGTTATCGCAGGTGTCTGGAAGGATACCGCAGGCGTGGTACAGCGTATGGATATGAGCAAGCAGACCGCTACAATCAATGTAGATCTGTTTGGACGTGAGACACCGGTCGAAATCAGCTTTGCCGAAGTAAGACGTATTGACAGCTGAGAGAATTAAGTTTATGATTCGATATGTTCTGCGCTGAGAACTCCGGTTCGCAGCGCTTGAATATATTCATCCGAAGGGTTATCTGACGGATGAAGGAACTGTCCCTCAGACAGTTCACTGTTTTCATTATTTCATGATGAGAGCAGGCAGCACGGAGAAGCGCGTGAGCGTCATCTGTGCAGTTACTGGAGTGGGAGCATGGCTCTGCCCCATGGCGGAGATTTATGCGCCAACCACATATTTTCAGGAGGTGCCATTATGGCAAAGAAAGTCGAAGGATACATTAAGTTACAGATCCAGGCTGGTAAAGCAACACCAGCACCGCCGGTTGGACCAGCACTTGGTCAGCACGGTGTTAACATCGTTGAATTTACAAAGCAGTTCAACGCAAAGACAGCAGATAAGGGTGATCTGATCATCCCTGTTGTTATCACTGTATATACAGACAGAAGCTTCACATTCATCACGAAGACTCCGCCTGCTGCAGTTCTTCTTAAGAAGGCTTGTAACCTGAAGAAGGCTTCCGGTGTTCCGAACAAGAACAAGGTTGCCACAATTTCCAAGGATAAGGTCAGAGAAATCGCAGAACTTAAGATGCCTGATCTGAACGCTGTTGATGTTGAGGGTGCTATGAGCATGATCGCCGGAACAGCCAGATCCATGGGAATCACAGTAGAAGACTGACGGAGGAATAAGAGATGAAACACGGTAAGAAGTATGTAGAAGCTGCTAAGCTCATTGAGAAGACAAAGCAGTATGAAGCATCTGATGCAATAGCTCTTGTTAAAAAGTCAGCTACTGCTAAATTTGATGAAACTGTAGAAGTTCATATCAAGACAGGCTGCGACAGCCGTCATGCTGATCAGCAGATCAGAGGCGCTGTTGTACTGCCGAACGGAACAGGTAAGACTGTTAAGGTTCTGGTATTTGCAAAAGGCACAAAGCTGGATGAGGCTCAGGCTGCCGGCGCTGATTATGTTGGCGGAGACGAGCTCGTTCCGAAGATTCAGAATGAAGGATGGCTTGATTTCGACGTTGTTGTAGCTACACCTGACATGATGGGTGTTGTTGGTCGTCTTGGTAAGGTTCTTGGTCCTAAGGGACTTATGCCTAACCCGAAGGCCGGCACAGTAACCATGGATGTTACAAAGGCTATTAACGATATCAAAGCAGGTAAGATTGAGTACAGACTTGACAAGGCTAACATCATCCACGTTCCGGTTGGAAAGGCATCTTTCTCACAGGAAAAGCTTGAGCAGAACTTTGGCGCTCTGATGGAAGCTATTGAAAAGGCTAAGCCGTCTACCGTTAAGGGTCAGTACCTTAAGAGCATCACACTGGCAACCACAATGGGCCCTGGTGTGAAGGTTATTTCCAACAGATATTAAAAGATAATGTGTTAAAACACATTATCAATTGAAGGAGAAGACACAGCGAAAGCTGTGTCTTCTTTTTGTGTAGATAATGAGCCATGCGAGGCAATTCATGCTTGCATGAAAATTGCCTCATATGGCGAATATCCATCATCGAATGACGTGAGTCATGAGATGTGGATATCATTATCACAATCGGGCGGGTTCTATGCCCGATTGGCCGTGAATAAGCAGAGCCATGTGGCAGGAGTCAGCTGCATGCTTGCATGCAAAGATGACGAGTGACATATGGCGAGCAACGCGACCGAGAAACCGAAGGTTTCGCAGGTGGCGGCTGCTTATTCACAAACAGGCAGAGCCATGTGGCATATTGTGGCCGCTTATTTGTGAATCAGATGCAGATTCTTATGAATTTATGATATTTTTTCATTGAAGTTGTGAAATGAATGGCGTTTTGCTATAGTAGAAATTATGAAAAAACGGAGAAGGCGCAGGGATGCGGGGCAGCATACAAATAAATACAGGAGCGGGGCCTGGAAGTTTGCGAAAGTGTTTGTGTTTACGCTGACGACAGTGCTGTGTGGCGGAATGATGATTCTGCTGGCAGTGTCGCTGATGGGCATAAGGGGGAATGCATCAGCGGTAAGTACGGCATCAGGGAGTGAAACTGCAGAGGCGGCGGAGTCTGCTTCCGGTCTTGCGGAGCCGATTACATCACAGGACAGAGCAAATGCGGAGAGCGTTGCAGCGGCATCTGCCGCGCAGGAAAATTCGAATGCGGCAATGCAGGAGGATTCCGGTAATTATGTGATCACACCGAAAACGGACGGAGAGGTGACCTGTGTTTTTGCCGGGGATATTCTGTTCGATTCCGGGTACAGTGTGATGACGAAAATTCAGCAAAACGGCGGGATGTCCGGAGTTATGAGTGCGGATCTTCTTTCAGAAATGCAGAATGCGGACATCACGATGGTGAACAATGAGTTTCCGTATACGAATACGGGAACGCCGACAGCAGGTAAACAGTACACGTTTCATGCCGATCCGGCATCGGTATCTCTTTTGCGGGATATGGGTGTGGATGCGGTATCGGTGGCCAACAATCATTCCTATGATTACGGCGAGACAGGGCTTGTAAACACACTGACGACGCTGGAGGGCGCGGGAATCGCGCATGTCGGCGCAGGAAGAAACATAGACGAGGCATCACGCATTATTTATTATCATGCGGGCAATATGAAGATCGCGCTGATCGCGTCGACGGACATCGAGCAGATGGACAATCCGGACACGAAAGGGGCGACGCAGACCTCACCCGGGGTGTTCCGCAGTGTTGATGATGCACTGCTCCTGCAGCGGATTAAGGAAGCCAAAGCTGCCGGCGCATTTGTGGTGGTTTTCATTCACTGGGGCAAAGAGAGCGTGACGGAGCCGACATGGCTGCAGCTGCAGCAGGCACCGGAGATTGCGGCTGCCGGCGCAGATCTGATTGTGGGAGATCATTCACACTGTCTGCAGAAGTTTGATTATGTGAACGGTGTACCGGTGATCTACAGTCTCGGAAATTTCCTGTTCAATTCCAAAACAGTGGATACATGTCTGCTGAAAGCAACATTTGATGCAAACGGTCTGAAAGCACTGCAGTTCATACCGGCCTTGCAGCAGGGCTGCACGGTGAGCTCGGCACAGGACACGGAGAAGGTCCGGATTCTGAATGAAATGGCGGCAATGAGTCCGGATGTGTCGATTGATGGAGACGGCATGTTAACGAAGAAGTGATGCCGGATGAAAAAATGTAAAAAACAGTTGACAGATCTGATCCGGTGTGGTAAGTTAACTAAGGTCATTGACCAGCCGAAGACAGCAGGTGTCTTGAAACATAAGACATAAGCGTAACGCGCCTGCCGAGGAAAAGTTAGAACTTTTAGCCTCTCCTGTCTTGGGAGAGGCTTTTTTTCGGCGGTAAATAATTCTATAAGGAGGTAAAAAGATGGCAAAGGTTGAATTAAAAAAGCCTGTAGTTGATGAGATTTCTGAGAAGATCAAAGACGCACAGGCCGTCGTACTTGTAGATTACCGCGGACTTACGGTAGAGCAGGATACAGAACTTCGTAAGCAGCTTCGTGCAGAAGGCGTATCTTACAAGGTTTACAAGAATACGATGATGAATTTCGCATTTGAAGGAACAGATTTCGCTCAGATGGATGATCTTCTGAACGGACCGAGTGGAATGGCAGTTTCTGCTACAGATCCGGCAGCTCCGGCTCGTGTTCTTTACAAGTTTGCGAAGACAGCAGATAAGCTCGAGATCAAGGGTGGTGTTGTAGAAGGAAAGTTCTATGACAGTCAGGCACTCAGTGAGATCGCTACGATCCCTTCAAGAGAAGAGCTTCTCTCCAAGTTCCTTGGAAGCATTCAGTCTCCTATTACGAATTTTGCTCGTGTTATCAAGCAGATCGCAGAGAAGAATGCAGACGGCGCAGCAACAGAAGCTCCTGCAGAAGCAGCAGCTCCGGCAGCCGAGGAAACAGCTCCTACAACAGAGGCTTAAATCTGTTGCAGCATGAACCGGACAGTTGTCTGATTCATAACAGTCCGCTGCCAGAGGCAGTGTGACTCTACCAGAGAAATTACAAATTATACTAATATGGAGGTATATTATCATGGCAAAGTTATCCACACAGGAAATTATTGATGCGATCAAAGAGTTATCCGTTCTTGAACTGAACGATCTCGTAAAGGCTTGCGAAGAGGAGTTTGGTGTTTCTGCAGCAGCAGGTGTTGTTGTAGCAGCAGCAGGCGCTGGTGCAGGTGCTGCTGAAGAGCAGACAGAGTTCAACGTTGAGCTGACAGAAGTTGGCCCTAACAAGGTTAAGGTTATCAAGGTTGTTCGTGAGATCACAGGTCTTGGCCTGAAGGAAGCAAAGGATCTTGTTGACGGCGCTCCGAAGATGATCAAGGAGAACGTTGAGAAGGCTGAAGCTGATGATATCAAGGCTAAGGTTGAAGCTGAAGGCGCAAAGGTTACTCTTAAGTAATTTTTGTCATCAGACAGATATGTTCAGGGGGAGGCGTGTGCTCAGAGATGGCGCACACACCTTCTCCTGTTTTTTCATTAAAAAATAAAACGGTATTTTTTCCTTTTTCTATCAGATCAGATTTTCTGTCCGGAGGTTTCCGGGTTATCTCAGTGAGTGTCAGAACGACGCTCCTATCACATTTTCCTCAAAAAGTCAAAAAGAAAATATTTTTTCTTGACACCAAAAATCACTTGTTGTACAATGGATGATGCACTATTGTGGAGTGGTAGGCTTTATTGCGCTCATTTTTAGGCAACAAGGCATCCATAGTTTCAAAAATATAGAGAACGGGGTGAATGTCAATGGAAAAGTACAGAATACATCCTACTGGTTCGGGTAAGAACTTGCGCATGAGCTATCAGCGTCAGAAGGAAGTCCTGGAGATGCCGAATCTGATTGAAGTTCAGAAGAACTCCTATCAGTGGTTCCTCGATGAAGGTCTGAAAGAGGCCTTTGACGATATCTCTCCTATTGAGGACTACAGCGGTAAGTTAAGCCTTGAATTTGTAGACTTCAAGTTATGTGAAGATGAAGTGAAGTATTCTATTGAAAAATGCAAAGAGAGAGATGCAACTTATGCTGCGCCTCTTAAGGTAAAAGTGCGCCTTCATAACAAGGAGAAGGATGAGATTACCGAGCATGAGATCTTCATGGGTGATCTTCCGCTTATGACGGCTACAGGCACTTTTGTTATCAATGGCGCAGAACGAGTCATTGTCAGTCAGTTGGTACGTTCCCCCGGTATCTACTACGATATTACATTCGATAAACTTGGTAAGAAACTGATTGCCTGCACAGTTATCCCGAATCGTGGTGCATGGCTGGAGTATGAAACAGATTCCAACGATGTCTTCTATGTAAGGGTCGACAGAACCAGAAAGGTTCCTGTAACGGTCCTGATCAGAGCACTCGGAATCGGAACAAATGAAGAAATCATCGATCTCTTCGGAGATGAACCCAAGATTGAAGGCAGCTTTTCAAAGGATCCGGCAACGGATTATCAGAGCGGCCTGCTTGAGTTATACAAAAAGATCCGCCCCGGTGAACCTCTCAGCGTAGACAGCGCAGAGAGTCTGATCAATGCCATGTTCTTCGATCCGAGAAGATATGATCTGGCAAAGGTCGGCAGATACAAGTTTAATAAGAAGCTTCATTTCAAGAATCGTATCAATGGTCAGATTCTTGCAGAAGATGTAGTAGATGAGGGTACCGGCGAGATGATCGCTGCCGCAGGCACAAAGGTTGACCGCGCGCTTGCAACAGAGATTCAGAATGCAGCCATTCCTTATGTCATGCTGCAGATGGAAGAACGCAACATCAAGATTCTGTCCAATATGATGGTGGATATTACACACTTTGTAGACTGCAATCCTGCAGAACTGGGCATTACTGAAGATGTATATTATCCGGAACTGAAAAAGATCCTGGATGAGTATGCAGACAAGAATGATCCGGAAGGCCTTGCTGAGGCAATCCGTGCCAATGTTCATCTGTTGATTCCGAAGCATATTACGAAGGAAGATATTCTTGCTTCCATTAACTATAACATGCACGTGGAATATGGCGCAGGTCACGATGATGATATCGATCATCTGGGCAACCGTCGTATCCGCTGCGTAGGCGAACTGTTACAGAACCAGTATCGTATCGGTCTTTCCAGACTGGAAAGAGTTGTCCGTGAAAGAATGACAACACATGATGCAGAGGAGATTTCTCCTCAGACACTGATCAACATCAAACCGGTACAGGCTGCTGTCAAGGAGTTCTTCGGATCTTCACAGCTGTCACAGTTCATGGATCAGAACAACCCGCTTGGTGAGCTGACACATAAGAGACGTCTTTCCGCCCTGGGTCCTGGCGGTCTGTCACGAGACAGAGCCGGATTCGAGGTTCGAGATGTACACTATACGCATTATGGCCGTATGTGTCCTATCGAGACTCCTGAAGGACCGAACATCGGTCTGATCAACTCTCTGGCAAGCTATGCAAGAGTAAACGAGTACGGCTTCGTAGAGGCTCCGTACCGCAGAGTTGACAGAACAGATCCGCAGAACCCTGTTGTAACAGATGAGGTTGAGTATCTGACTGCCGATGAAGAAGATAATTATCATGTAGCACAGGCTAACACACCTCTGGATGCCGAAGGGCATTTCGTAAGAAATAATGTATCCGGCCGTTTCAGAGAGGAAACACAGGAATATCCGAAGACTGCATTCGAGTACATGGATGTATCTCCGCGAATGGTATTCTCTGTAGCTACAGCACTGATTCCTTTCCTGGAAAATGATGATGCAAACCGTGCACTGATGGGTTCCAACATGCAGCGTCAGGCAGTACCGCTTCTGACAACCGAAGCTCCTGCAGTAGGTACAGGTATGGAAGCAAAGGCTGCAGTCGATTCAGGTGTCTGCATTGTTGCCAGAAAAGACGGTGTGATTGACTTTGTTGATTCCAAGCTGATCCGCCTGACATATGATGATGGTGAGAAGGAAGAATTCCACCTGATCAAGTTCCAGAGATCCAACCAGAGTAACTGTTACAATCAGAGACCGATCGTAGTCAAAGGTGACCGTGTAAAGGCCGGACAGGTAATTGCCGATGGTCCGTCTACTTCACAGGGAGAACTTGGACTTGGCAAGAACCCGCTGATCGGATTCATGACCTGGGAAGGTTATAACTACGAGGATGCTGTACTGCTGAGTGAGCGTCTTGTACGTGATGATGTATTTACCTCTGTTCATATTGAAGAATATGAAGCAGAAGCAAGAGAAACAAAGCTCGGACCGGAAGAGATCACATGTGATGTTCCGGGTGTCGGCGATGATGCTCTTAAGGATCTGGATGATCGCGGTATCATCCGTATCGGTGCGGAGGTTCGTGCCGGGGATATCCTTGTCGGCAAGGTAACTCCTAAGGGAGAGACAGAGCTGACAGCTGAAGAGAGACTGCTTCGTGCCATCTTTGGTGAGAAGGCAAGAGAAGTACGTGATACATCTCTTAAGGTTCCGCACGGCGAATATGGTATCGTCGTTGATGCAAAGGTATTTACAAGAGAAAATGGTGATGAGCTGTCACCGGGTGTCAACCAGGCAGTCCGCATCTACATCGCACAGAAGAGAAAGATTTCTGTAGGTGATAAGATGGCCGGCCGTCATGGTAACAAGGGTGTAGTTTCACGTATTCTTCCTATTGAGGATATGCCTTATCTTCCGAACGGTCGTCCGCTGGATATCGTGCTGAATCCCCTGGGTGTACCTTCCCGTATGAATATCGGACAGGTACTGGAAATTCACCTTTCACTTGCTGCCAAGGCACTTGGATTTAACATTGCAACACCTATCTTTGATGGTGCAAATGAAAAAGATATTCAGGATACACTCGAAATGGCCAATGACTATGTAAACAGTTCATGGGAAGATTTCGAGAAGAAGTATAAGGATGTTGTTCTTCCGGAAATCATGGATTATCTGTATGAAAACAGAGATCACAGAGAACTCTGGAAGGGTGTTCCGATTACTTCAGACGGAAAGGTACAGCTGCGTGACGGTCGTACGGGCCAGAAGTTTGACGGACCGACAACAATCGGACACATGCATTACCTCAAACTCCATCATCTGGTTGATGATAAGATCCATGCACGTTCAACCGGCCCTTACTCTCTGGTTACACAGCAGCCTCTGGGTGGTAAAGCCCAGTTCGGCGGACAGCGTTTCGGAGAAATGGAAGTTTGGGCACTGGAAGCATACGGTGCCGCATATACACTGCAGGAAATTCTGACAGTGAAGTCTGATGATGTGGTAGGCCGTGTCAAGACCTATGAAGCAATCATCAAGGGAGACAACATTCCTGAACCTGGTGTACCGGAATCCTTCAAGGTACTTCTTAAGGAATTACAGTCACTCGGACTTGATGTAAGAGTTCTGCGTGAAGATAATACAGAAGTTGAAATCATGGAAACCATCGATTACAGTGATTCGGATTATCGTTATGAGATCGAGGGAGAGAATCAGAACCGTGACTACGGTCAGGAATCCTTCGAGGAAAATGGATACAGCAAGCAGAAATTCGATGATGAGAGTGGCGAGCTTGTTGCAGATGCAGATGAAGGCGAAGATGACAGTTTTGACGACGCCGGTGCAGCTGAAGAAAATTCTGATTCATCCGATGAACAGTAAACGTCGATTGGAAGGAGAGCAACAAACATGTCAGATTCAACTATGAATAAAGCAATCAATGAAGCTTCCAGTGGCAGATCCTCCATGCAGCAGACGTATCAGCCGATGACGTTTGATGCAATCAAGATCGGCCTTGCTTCACCGGAGAAGATCAGAGAATGGTCTCATGGTGAGGTGTTAAAGCCGGAAACCATCAATTACAGAACACTGAAGCCGGAAAGAGACGGTCTGTTCTGCGAAAGAATTTTCGGACCTACAAAGGACTGGGAATGTCATTGCGGTAAATATAAGAAAATCAGATATAAGGGTGTAATCTGCGATCGTTGCGGTGTTGAAGTTACAAAGTCCAGCGTCCGCAGAGAGCGTATGGGCCATATCGAACTGGCTGCTCCTGTTTCCCATATCTGGTATTTCAAGGGAATCCCGAGCCGTATGGGACTGATTCTGGATCTCTCTCCGAGAATTCTGGAAAAGGTGCTGTACTTTGCATCCTATATTGTTCTGAATCCGGGAGAGACCACACTGGAGTACAAACAGGTGCTGTCTGAGAAGGAATATCAGGACGCAAGAGATCAGTGGGGCAACAAATTCCGTGCAGGAATGGGCGCTGAATCCATCAAGGAACTGCTGATGGACATTGATCTTGAAAAAGATTACAAGGAATTAAAGGAAGGTCTGGATTCTTCCAGCGGTCAGAAGAGAGCAAGAATTATCAAGCGTCTTGAGGCTGTTGAAGCATTCAGAGAGTCCGGAAATCAGCCTTCATGGATGATTCTGGACTGCGTTCCGGTTATCCCTCCGGACCTTCGTCCTATGGTACAGCTGGATGGCGGACGTTTCGCAACATCTGACCTGAATGATCTGTACAGAAGAATTATCAACAGAAACAACCGTCTGAAGAGACTGCTGGATCTGGGTGCACCGGATATCATCGTACGTAACGAGAAGAGAATGCTGCAGGAAGCTGTAGATGCGCTGATCGATAACGGCCGTCGTGGACGTCCGGTTACAGGACCTGGTAACAGAGCACTGAAGTCACTTTCCGATATGCTGAAAGGTAAGTCCGGACGTTTCCGTCAGAACCTGCTGGGTAAGCGAGTTGACTATTCAGGACGTTCCGTTATCGTCGTTGGACCTGAACTGAAGATTTATCAGTGTGGTCTTCCGAAGGAAATGGCAATCGAACTGTTCAAGCCTTTTGTAATGAAAGAGCTTGTTTCCAGAGGAATTTCACAGAATATAAAGAATGCCAAGAAGCTTGTTGAGCGTCTGGATGAACAGGTATGGGATGTACTTGAAGATGTAATCAAAGAGCATCCTGTAATGCTGAACCGTGCACCCACACTGCATAGACTGGGTATTCAGGCATTTGAGCCTATCCTTGTTGAAGGTAAGGCAATCAAACTTCATCCGCTGGCTTGTACACCGTTCAATGCCGATTTCGATGGTGACCAGATGGCTGTACATCTTCCTCTGTCCGTTGAGGCTCAGGCAGAATGCAGATTCCTGATGCTCTCACCGAACAACCTGTTGAAGCCGTCTGATGGTGGCCCTGTAAACGTTCCTACACAGGATATGGTTCTGGGTATTTACTATCTGACACAGGAGAGACCTGGCGCAAAGGGCGAAGGCAAGTACTTCAAGAATGTTGATGAAGCAATTCTGGCTTATGAAAACGGATTTGTAACACTTCAGTCCAGAATTCATGTCAGAATGGATAAGAAGAGACCGGACGGAACAGTTGAGACAGGTACAGTAGAGTCAACACTCGGACGTTTCCTGTTCAATGAGATTCTGCCTCAGGATATCGGATTTGTGGATCGTTCCAAGCCGGAAAACTTCATGAAGCTGGAAGTAGACTTCATGGTAGGCAAGAAACAGTTGAAGCAGATCGTTGAAAGACTGATTAACACACACGGAACATTCGGAACTGCTGAAGTTCTGGATTACATCAAGGCAACCGGTTATCATTATTCCACACGTGCTGCCATGACCGTTTCCATTTCTGATATGACAGTGCCGCCGCAGAAGCAGCAGATGCTGGATGAAGCACAGGCTACTGTTGATAAGATTGCTGCAAACTTCCGCCGTGGTCTTATTACAGATGAAGAGCGTTACCGTGCAGTTATTGATACATGGATGGAAACAGATAGACAGCTTACCGATGTACTGCTGTCAGGTCTGGATAAGTATAACAACATCTTCATGATGGCCGATTCCGGAGCCCGTGGTAGTAACCAGCAGATCAAACAGCTGGCCGGTATGCGAGGCCTGATGGCTGATACAACAGGTCGTACCATCGAGCTGCCAATCAAGTCAAACTTCCGTGAAGGTCTGGACGTACTGGAATATTTCATGTCCGCTCATGGAGCACGTAAGGGTCTGTCTGATACAGCACTTCGTACAGCCGATTCCGGATACCTGACACGTCGAATGGTCGATGTATCTCAGGATCTGATCATCCGTGAGATCGACTGCAGTGAAGGCAAGGAAGAGATTCCTGGCATGACGGTAAGAGCATTCATGGACGGCAAGGAAACAATCGAGCCGTTAAAGGATCGTATTACCGGAAGATATGCATGCGACAGCATTAAGGATAAGGACGGAAACATACTGGTAAAGAAGAATCATATGATTACTCCGAGCCGTGCAGAGAAGATCCTGACCATTGGTGTAAATTCCAAGGGGCAGCCGGTCGAGGCCGTAAAGATCCGTACAATCCTGACATGCCGTTCACATATCGGTATCTGTGCAAAATGTTATGGTGCGAACATGGCAACCGGTGAAGCAGTTCAGGTCGGTGAAGCAGTTGGTATCATTGCCGCACAGTCTATCGGTGAACCTGGTACACAGCTGACAATGAGAACATTCCATACCGGTGGTGTTGCCGGCGGCGATATCACACAGGGTCTTCCCCGTGTAGAGGAATTGTTCGAAGCCAGAAAGCCTAAGGGACTTGCAATTATCTCCGAGCTGGATGGAACAGTTGCAATCAAGGATACAAAGAAGAAGCGTGAAGTCGTTGTAACAAACGATGAGACCGGAGAATCAAAAGCATATCTGATTCCTTACGGTTCCAGAATCAAAGCACAGGATGGTGCTGCAATTGAAGCCGGTGATGAGCTGACTGAAGGTAGTGTCAACCCGCACGATCTGTTAAAGATCAAGGGAATCCGTGCGGTTCAGGATTATCTGCTTCGTGAAGTACAGAGAGTATACAGACTGCAGGGTGTTGATATCTGCGATAAACATATCGAAGTCATTGTCCGTCAGATGTTGAAGAAGGTAAGAATTGAAAACAGCGGAGACACGGATTTCCTTCCGGGCACACTGGTAGATGTTCTGGATTTCGAAGATGGCAATGAAGCACTTGTAAATGATGGTAAGAAACCGGCAGAAGGAAAGCAGGTAATTCTTGGTATTACCAAGGCTGCTCTGGCAACAAACTCCTTCCTGTCAGCAGCTTCTTTCCAGGAGACCACAAAGGTTCTGACCGATGCTGCAATCAAGGGCAAGGTTGATCCGCTGATCGGTCTGAAGGAAAATGTCATTATCGGTAAACTGATTCCGGCAGGCACAGGCATGAAGAGATACCGCGGAACAGCCCTGAATACAGATGAACACTTCAAGGATCCGGCTAATCTGGTTCTGAAGAAGGAAATTGATGATGAGATCCCGGATGTCATTGAGGATTTTGATTCAGAGGACCTTACTGTTAAGGACGATGAAGACTGAGAAGATTTTTATTGACAAGTAAAAGCTGAGAATTTATACTATCTAATTGTGTGCACATCGGAGGGTCATACTGACCCTCCGTTTGTGAGCATGAAACGCGGATAACATAGAAATCCCAATGGGATTATCTATTTATCATATATAATTTTTATCAAATCACACACAGGAGGTGAATAGAATGCCAACATTTAACCAGTTAGTCAGAAAGGGTCGTCAGACATCCGTTAAGAAGTCTACTGCGCCTGCACTTCAGAAAGGCTTTAATTCTTTACATAAGAAAGCCACTGCAACTGCATCCCCGCAGAAGAGAGGTGTCTGCACAGCTGTTAAGACAGCAACACCGAAAAAACCTAACTCAGCTCTTAGAAAGATCGCCAGAGTACGTCTTTCTAACGGAATCGAAGTAACAAGCTACATTCCTGGTGAAGGTCATAACCTTCAGGAACACAGCGTTGTTCTGATCCGTGGAGGAAGAGTAAAGGATCTGCCTGGAACAAGATATCACATTATTCGTGGTACCCTGGATACAGCAGGTGTCGCTGACAGAAAACAGGCTCGCTCCAAGTATGGCGCAAAGAGACCTAAGGCTTCCAAGTAATTTTACTTGATCAGCCTAAAAAAATCTAATTATTGGTGTTGGGATTCTATATGATATATAGTTAACGGTATGATGGTTCAAAGCAGTAATGCAATGTGAAGTTATATCTGTAACAGTTATACTCATGGACGTTCCATGTACGCACAGGGAGAGGCACCTGCCGCAGGTTCTTACAGAGAACACGGACAAGCGTCTTTTCGGTGTGTCAGCATAGAAAACCGCACGTACACTAATTAGTGAGTACCGATGATTTATTGACCAATTCATAAGGAGGGAAGAACCGTGCCGCGTAAAGGACATATTCAGAAACGTGATGTATTAGAAGATCCTTTATACAATAACAAGGTTGTAACAAAGCTTATCAACGGTATCATGCTGGATGGTAAGAAGGGTGTTGCACAGAAGATTGTATATGGAGCATTTTCACAGATGGAAGAGAAGACAGGTAAGCCGGCTCTGGAAGTATTCGAAGGAGCTATGAACAACATTATGCCTGCTCTTGAAGTAAAGGCAAGACGTATCGGCGGTGCTACATATCAGGTACCGATTGAGGTTAGACCGGATAGACGTCAGGCCCTGGCTCTTCGCTGGATTGTAATGTTTTCACGTAAGAGAGGCGAGAAGACCATGATCGATAAGCTCGCCGGCGAACTTATGGATGCATATAACAACACAGGTGCATCTGTAAAGAGAAAAGAAGACATGCACAAGATGGCAGATGCAAACAAGGCGTTCTCACACTACAGATTCTGATCTGTGCATGAGAATGGTGTTTGCGTAAATATATAAGGAGGAAGAACCATTGGCTCAGAGACAATACCCATTGGATAGAACCAGAAATATCGGTATTATCGCTCATATCGATGCCGGTAAAACGACACTGACAGAGCGTATCCTTTATTACACTGGTGTTAACTATAAGATTGGTGAGACCCACGATGGTGCTGCTACCATGGATTACATGGTACAGGAGCAGGAACGTGGTATCACAATCACATCCGCAGCAACAACATGCCATTGGACCTGCCAGGAACTTGGAAAGAAAAAGGATGGTGCTCTTGAGCACCGTATCAATATCATTGATACCCCTGGACACGTTGACTTCACAGTAGAAGTTGAGCGTTCCCTTCGAGTTCTTGATGGTGCAGTAGGTGTATTTGATGCGAAGAACGGCGTTGAGCCGCAGTCTGAGAACGTTTGGCATCAGGCTGATACATATAAGGTACCGAGAATTGCATTCATCAACAAGATGGATATCGTAGGTGCCAATTTCTTCGCAGACGTTGATCAGATCCGTAACAGACTGGGTAAGAACCCGATCGTCATCAATATCCCGATTGGTGCTGAAGACTCATATGAAGGTCTGGTTGACCTGTTTGAAATGAAGGCATATTTCTTCCGTGGCAGTAATGGTGCAGAAGAAGATGTTGAAGAAATTCCGGAAGACCTTAAGGATACCGCTAAGGAATGGCACGATAAGATGGTTGAGCAGATCGTAGAGCTTGACGAGGATCTTATGGAGAAGTACCTTGACGGACAGGAAATATCCAACGAAGAGCTGAAGACCGCTCTTAGAAAAGGTACCTGTGAATCCATGGCTGTTCCGGTATGCAATGGTACTGCATACAGAAACAAGGGTGTTCAGAAGCTTCTGGACGCTGTAATCGAATATCTTCCTTCACCTCTGGATGTTCCGGCTATCGCAGGAACAGATCTTGAAGGTAATGAAGATAAGAGAGAGTCTTCTGATGAAGAACCTTTTGCAGCTCTTGCATTCAAGATCATTGCAGATCCGTTCGTAGGAAAGCTTGCATTCTTCCGTGTATATTCCGGAACATTAAAGGCAGGTTCCTATGTTCTGAATTCTACAAAGAACAAGAAGGAACGTGTTGGCCGTATCATGCAGATGCATGCTGACAAGCGTATGGAACTGGAAGAAGTATTCTCCGGTGATATCGCTGCTGCAGTAGGTTTCAAGGATACAACAACAGGTGATACAATCTGCGACGAGAACCACCCGATCATCCTCGAGTCCATGGAATTCCCGGATCCGGTTATCGAGCTGGCAATCGAGCCTAAGACAAAAGCTGGTCAGACAAAGCTGGGCGAAGCTCTGCAGAAGCTGGCTGAAGAAGATCCTACATTCCGTGCGCATACAAATCAGGAAACTGGTCAGACAATCATTGCCGGAATGGGCGAGCTTCATCTGGAAATCATCGTTGACCGTCTGCTTCGTGAGTTCAAGGTAGAGGCAAATGTAGGTGCTCCTCAGGTAGCATACAAGGAAGCATTTACAAAGGCAGTTGATGTTGAAAGCAAATATGCAAAGCAGTCTGGTGGACGTGGTCAGTACGGACATTGTAAAGTTAAGTTCGAACCCATGGATGCCAACGGCGAAGAGCTGTACAAGTTTGATAACGCTGTTGTCGGCGGTGCGATTCCGAAGGAATTCATCCAGCCTATCAGCGATGGTATCGAAGAGGCCATGAAGGCCGGTTCCCTTGGCGGATTCCCGGTTGTTGGTGTTCACGCTACTGTATATGATGGATCTTATCATGAAGTCGATTCCTCCGAAATGGCATTCCATATCGCAGGATCCATGGCATTCAAGGATGCTATGAGCAAGGCAAGTCCTGTACTTCTTGAGCCTATCATGAAGGTAGAGGTTACAATGCCTGAAGAATACATGGGTGATGTAATCGGTGATATCAACTCTCGTCGTGGTCGTGTAGAAGGCATGGACGATCTGGGCGGCGGTAAGATTGTTAAAGCATTCGTTCCGCTTGCAGAGATGTTCGGTTATGCTACAGACCTTCGTTCCAAGACTCAGGGACGTGGTAACTATTCCATGTTCTTTGATAAGTACGAACCAGTACCGAAGAACGTTCAGGAGAAGGTTCTTGCGGCTGTAAAGGCTAACTAATCCGTTTTCCTTTCAGAAAAACGGGTTTTAGGTAACAAATTCAGGCAAAACCTGCTGAAAAATGCAAGTAAAGCTTGAATTTGTGCCTGAGTTTTAATATAATCGATATTAGTCGGTTAAGATTAATCATGTTGGTTAACATTTATTTTAAGGAGGACTTTAGAAATGGCTAAAGCTAAGTTTGACAGAACAAAACCGCATTGTAACATTGGTACAATCGGTCACGTTGATCACGGTAAGACAACATTAACAGCTGCTATTACAACAGTACTTGCAGATAGACTTGGTCTTGAAGATGCTGTTCCGTTCGATCAGATCGATAAGGCACCTGAAGAAAAGGCTCGTGGTATAACAATTTCCACAGCACATATCGAGTATGAGACAGCAAAGAGACATTACGCACACGTTGACTGCCCTGGCCATGCTGATTATGTAAAGAACATGATCACTGGTGCTGCACAGATGGATGGCGCTATCCTTGTTGTTGCTGCAACTGATGGTGTTATGGCGCAGACCAAAGAGCACGTTCTTCTTGCTCGTCAGGTTGGTGTTCCGTACATCGTTGTATTCATGAACAAGTGTGATATGGTTGATGATCCTGAACTTCTTGACCTCGTTGAGATGGAGATCAGAGACCTTCTTACAGAGTATGATTTCCCGGGCGATGATACACCGATCATCCGTGGTTCAGCTCTGAAGGCTCTTGAAGATCCTAAGAGCGAATGGGGCGACAAGATCATCGAACTGATGGATACTGTTGATTCCTATATTCCGGATCCTAAGAGAGATATTGATAAGCCTTTCCTTATGCCTGTTGAAGATGTATTCACAATCACAGGTCGTGGAACTGTTGCAACAGGCCGTGTAGAACGTGGTCAGCTGCACATGAACGATGAAATCGAAATCGTTGGTATCAAGGAAGAAGCTACAAAGTCCGTTGTAACTGGTATCGAAATGTTCAGAAAGACTCTGGACTATGCTGAAGCTGGTGATAACGTTGGTATCCTTCTTCGTGGTATCGATCGTGAAGGCATTGAAAGAGGTCAGGTAGTTGCAAAGCCTGGCACAGTAACATGCCACAAGAAATTCACAGCTCAGGTTTATGTTCTGACAAAAGATGAAGGTGGACGTCATACTCCTTTCTTCAACAACTACAGACCTCAGTTCTATTTCAGAACAACTGATGTAACAGGTGTCTGCAACCTTCCTGAAGGAACAGAGATGTGCATGCCTGGTGATCACGTTGAGATGTCAATCGAACTGATTCACCCGATCGCTATGGAGCAGGGTCTTACATTCGCTATCCGTGAAGGTGGCCGTACAGTAGGATCAGGCCGTGTGGCTACAATCATCGCTTAAGCTGCGAGATTGCAACGAGAAGTCTGAAAAAGCATAATGATAGCCGGAGAGAATTTATTCTCTCCGGCTATTTTTATGCTTTTGGCAAGCGGCGATTGCCTTAATCTGTGTTATATTTATACTGTTACCAATTCTGATCATCAGGGAGATTCTGTAATGGAAAAGGAAAGAAAGAATCAGGCCAATATACTGGCAAGAGAATGTATTGTGTCTGCGCTGCTGCAGCTGATCAAAAAAGAGCCGCTGTCTGCTGTTACCATTTCCGAACTGACAGAGCGAGCAGGGGTTTCCAGAATGACATTTTATCGGAACTATGAGTCCAAGGAAGATATTTTCCGCTCTTACATGTCGGAAATTCTGGACAAGTATGAACTGGAAACTGAGAAGAAATATGGTAAGAAGAAATATTATGATCAGGAGAATCTGCTCCATTGCTTCAAGTATTTCAGGGAATACAGTGATTTTCTGGATGGGCTGATTTTATGCGGCTACGGTCATTTTTTTCTCAGATCGATCAGCGATTATATGGTAAGAAAATGGACACGTTCCGGAGAAAACAGTATGGAAGTGTATAAAATGCGGGCCTTTGCCGGAGCACTGTATGGGCTTTATATCGCATGGTCTGAAAATCATTACCGGGAGACGCCCGAAGAGATGGTGCTGGTATTAAAAGGAATCTATGACGATATCTGAAAGATATGTTTTTTGAGACAATTTCCGGCGTTCTGTAACAGATACGCCTCTCATAATTGAAGCACCGGATAAGCAGTGATACAATTTGTAACAGCTGGATATGTTACATATTGTATCACTTTATTTTTTGAGAGGTATATCATGAAAATTGTATTTATTACACCTGCGCCATATTTGCGCAGAATGAAATTATACCGGCTGAGCGGTAAAATGTACGGACAGAGTAATTCAATTACGGGACCACTGATTCTGGGCGGAATTCTGAAGAGAGCGGGTCACGATGTTGAAGTTTATGAGGAACTGAATGGTGCAGTAAATCTGCAGAAACTGTTGAAAACAACAGATATATTCTGCTTTTCCATCATGACATCAAATGCGCCACGGGCATATGAACTTGCGGATCAGGTCAGAAGCTATGGCCGTGCAAAAGTACTGATCGGAGGGATGCATGCAACATCAATGCCGCAGGAAGCCTCTCTTCATGCAGATCATGTGATCAGGGGCGAAGGAGAGAAAGTAATTCTGGATGTTGTGGAAGGCAGGATTACCGACAAGGTGGTGGAAGGCATTCCGATTGAGAATCTGGATGAAGTGCCTTTTCCGGATTACAGTATTCTGAAGACGCCCTGTGAGAGTGCAAATGTACTGACAACCAGAGGGTGTCCCTTCAGATGCACATTCTGTACAACGTCCAGAATGTTTGCTCCATACCGGCAGCGCAGTGTAGATAATGTAATGGAGGAAATAAGACTCTATCACAGGATGGGCTTTCGGTATATGAATTTTGAGGATGATAATTTTACGGCAGATAAGGAACGTGCAAAGGAAATCTGTCGCAGGATGATTGCAGAGCATTTGCAGTTTAAGGAGACTTTTTTCTTCGGAAGAACAGATCTGGCAAAAGATGAAGAACTGCTGGATCTGTTGGAAAAGGCTCATCTGACAAGAGTACTGATCGGAATTGAGTCTCTGAATCAGAAAGCGCTCGATTCGATTCATAAAGGACAGAATATTGAAGATATCAGACGTGCCGGTGCAGCCTGCAAGAAGCATAAGATCCGCGTGATTGCAAGTATTGTTCTGGGACTGGATGATGACACGAAGGAAGATATCAGAAGGTCAATTGATTTTGCCAGATCAATTGATGCATACCAGTTGCAGCCTGCAATTCTGACACCCTATCCGGGAACGCCGGTATATCAGGGAATGGTTGAAGAACATCGCCTGATTACAGGTGACTGGACGCAGTACGATATGATGAATGTGACATTTCAGCCAAAGAATATGAGCCCATGGGATCTGCAGGAAGAGTTTTATCGTGCAGCACATGTCTTTTACGATTTCAAATCAGTAAAAAGAATTCGTGAGATTTTTGGAGCAGAGTACGGCAGACGCAGATTCGGGCTGGCGATCATGTCGAGACTGGGCCCGTTCGGTGCGCATATTGCGTCACATATAAAAGGCACACCGTATTACAGAGTACGCAACACGGAATGGATATATGCAGATCCCGGGGAGATTTGTGTTCAGCACCATTGAATTAAGTAAACTTTATACAAACCTTTAGATTTATTTAATGGCTAATATTGTGGAAACTGCTATAATACAAGAGAAGATAGAATTAAAATTATTGGGCATGATAAATGTAAAGGGGTTTACAGATTTAAATGGAAGAGACGGATATAATGGATATTTTGTCTGCGGATGAAAAAGATCTTCAGACGAAGCTTAACAACATATCGCAGGAAGATGTGGAACGGCTTCTGCGCCTGACAAATCAGGCAGATGAATTTCAGACACTGATGATGAAGTATGACTGTGCTTTATCTGAGGTACGGACCAAACTGGATGTTCTGAATAAAGAGCTTTCGCTCAGAAACAACAGAAATCCGTTTGAATCCATCAAAAGCAGAATCAAGACGCCTGTCAGTATTTATGAAAAGATGAAGAAGAAGGGCGTTGAGTTCTCCATAAAAAATATAGAAGAGAACCTTTCGGATATTGCCGGAATCCGGGTAATCTGTTCCTTTGTAGATGATATCTACATGCTGGCGGAGTGCCTGAAACATCAGGATGACATTATCCTGATTCAGGAAAAGGATTATATCGCTAATCCGAAGCCAAGCGGTTATCGCAGTCTGCATCTGATTCTGGAGGTACCGATTTTTCTGACGCAGGAAAAGCAGTTCATGAAGGTGGAAGTTCAGTTCCGGACGATTGCCATGGATTTCTGGGCAAGTCTCGAGCATAAAATGAAGTATAAGAAGGATATTCAGGATGCAGAGACAATATCAGATGATCTTCGTTTCAGTGCAGATCTGATCAATCAGCTGGATCGCAGAATGCAGCAGATCCGTGAGCGTATTGATGAGAGCAAGGAACAGTATGAACTGGAAAATGCAGTTACAGAGCGTGCAGTAAAGGATGATGGGAAGATCGGCAGTCTGATCAGCAGTACAGATACATTACTGGGCGTTGCAGATGTAGTCAGCAAGGTTCTGGAAGAAAAGCCGGAGCTGAAGCCTGAGAAGAAACCGAAAAAGGACCCGGCAGCAGATCCGGAAGAGACAGGCAAAGTGCAGAATGCGGACGGGGAAGATCCGAAAGCAGATGAAGAAGAGCCGGTGAAGAAAAAGGCAGCGGCAACAGCGAAGAGCCCTGTGAAAAAAACTGCAGTCAGAAAAGTTGCAGAGACGAAAGCCAAGACAGCAAAGGCAGAATAGAAGAAATTCAAGTCAGAAAAAAGCTTCAGCAGGATCATCATCACAGATCAGGCTGAAGCTTTTTTTACAGAAATCAGTCATTAATTGCTGTCCAGCGTCCGCTTGCACCACAGGGTAATACCAGATGATTCGAAGAAACGGGAAGTCCCACTTCGTCTGCTTCAACTTTTCCCTTATGAATCGGGTCAAGAACAGTATGCAGCATGTAGGAGAGAACAGCGGGCTGCAGTCCTGTTGTATAGGAATTGATCAGGAAGAACAGCGGCTGATCGGACAGAAGCTGCGAAGTCAGCTGAATAAACGGAAATACACTTTCCTCAATCTTCCAGATTTCTCCCTTGGGGCCACGTCCGTAAGACGGAGGATCCATGATAATCGCATCATACTTGTTACCACGGCGGATTTCGCGCTCAACGAATTTGGTGCAGTCATCTACAAGGTAACGGATCGGCGCATCGGACAGACCTGAGCTTGCCGCGTTTTCTTTTGCCCAGGAAACCATTCCCTTGGATGCATCCACGTGAGCAACACTCGCACCGGCCTTTGCAGCAGAAACGGTTGCACCGCCGGTATAGGCGAAGAGATTCAGAACCCTGATCGGTCTGCCTGCTTCACGGATCAGTTTTGAAAACCAGTCCCAGTTGGCCGCCTGCTCCGGGAAAAGTCCTGTGTGCTTGAAGCTGAAGGGCTTAAGATGAAACGTGGTATCCCGGTAGCTGATATCCCATTCCTCCGGCAGCTGATGGAATTCCCATTCGCCGCCGCCCTTGCTGCTGCGATGGTAATGACCGTTCGGTTTATTCCATTCCTTCAGTCTGCGTTCTGTATTCCAGATGACCTGGGGATCCGGACGGACCAGGATGTATTTCCCCCAGCGTTCAAGCTTTTCACCATTCGATGTATCAATTACTTCATAATCTTTCCACTGATCTGCTATCCACATATGAACTCCACTTTCTTCTATATATAATCACAAAAAGTTTGCAAAAAAAGCACCTTCTATATATAATACACGTTGTACCCGGAAGATGACAAGAAATGCTTATTGATTTTACTGCAAAAGCGCGCAGGAAGCTATCTGAATGCAAGATAGGTTAAAAAAGATCAATAGGTATTGCAATTATTTGCTGATTTTTCGGCAAAAGTCATTAATTTTGAAAAGACTATTGCATGTCCGAAAAAAAAGGGATACAATAGCAAATGCTGTGACATGATAGCTGTGAAGCGTGAGGTTGCCGCCTTATCCAGTGAGGCGGGTTTTCCGTGGAGCGAATGTCTAGAGACCGCACAGTCGGTCAAACAAACTGACGACAAGTCACTGTACAAACAAAATGGTCTGTTGGAACTGCTGAGGATTCAGCTGGTTCGAGTAAGCAGAAACGACGTGTAGTAAAGATCTGATTTTTATTTTGTGTTAAGAATCAGGACACACACGGGAGAGTGTACAGTCACCGCTTGTCGTACTTAGTATTAAAAGTGCGAAAAGGAGGCGACTTTTTTTATGGCAAATCAGGTAATGAGAATCACATTAAAGGCTTATGATCATCAGCTCGTTGATGCATCTGCCAAGAAGATTATCGAGACAGTCAAGAAGAACGGATCTCAGGTGAGTGGACCTGTGCCGCTGCCGACAAAGAAGGAAGTAGTTACTATCTTAAGAGCAGTACACAAGTACAAGGATTCCAGAGAACAGTTCGAGCAGAGAACTCACAAGAGACTGATCGATATCATTACACCTACACCTAAGACAGTTGATGCACTGCAGAGACTGGAAATGCCTGCAGGCGTTTATATCAACATCAAAATGAAATAAGTAACAACACAACATTGACCTCTACTAGTATGATGTGAGCCGCATGATGCCGTGAAAACTGGAGAATTGCACAAAGCAATTAAAGCGACATTGCGATGGAAACAAGCATCCGCTGTAGACGAATTAAGGAGGTAAAACACATGAAGAAGGCTATTTTAGCTACAAAGGTCGGTATGACCCAGATCTTCAAGGAAGATGGTTCACTGGTTCCTGTAACTGTTCTTCAGGCAGGACCGTGCGTAGTAACACAGATCAAGACAGTTGACAACGATGGCTACAGTGCTGTACAGGTTGGCTTTGTCGATAAGAAGGAAAAGAACTTCGAAAAAGGCAAGACATGGCACAGACATGGCGTTAATAAGGCTGAAAAAGGTCATTTTGCCAAGGCAGGCGTTACCTGCAAGAGATTTGTAAGAGAACTGAAACTTGAAAATGCTGATGAGTATGCACTCGGCAGCGAAATCAAGGCTGATGTTTTTGCTGAAGGCGACAAGATCGATGCAACAGCAATCACAAAGGGCAAGGGATTCCAGGGCGCAATCAAGAAGTGCGGACAGCACAGAGGACCTATGGCTCATGGTTCCAAGTTCCATCGTCATCAGGGTTCCAACGGTTCAAGTTCTGATCCGAGCCGTGTATTCAAGGGAAAAGGAATGCCTGGACATATGGGCGGCCTTAGAGTAACAGTTCAGAACCTTGAGGTTGTCAAGGTTGACGCTGAGAAGAATCTTATTCTTGTAAAGGGCGCTATACCGGGACCGAAAAAGGGCTTAGTTACAATCAAAGAGACCGTTAAGGTCGAGGCATAAACCTACGAGGCGATGAAAGGAGGACCATTCAGATGGCTAATGTATCTGTTTATAATATGGAAGGCAAAGAAGTTGGCACAATCGAATTAAGCGATGCTGTATTCGGTGTTGAAGTCAACGAACATCTTGTACATCTGGCAGTTGTTCAGCAGCTCGCTAACAAGCGTCAGGGTACACAGAAAGCAAAGACCCGTTCAGAAGTATCCGGAGGCGGAAGAAAGCCTTGGAAGCAGAAGGGAACCGGTCATGCAAGACAGGGTTCAACAAGATCTCCTCAGTGGACAGGCGGTGGTGTTGTATTTGCACCGGCACCGAGAGATTACTCTTTCAAGATGAACAGGAAAGAGAAGCAGGCAGCTCTTAAGTCTGCTCTGACAGATAAGGTTTTAAACAACAGCCTGATCGTTGTTGATGAACTGAAGATGGATGAGACAAAGACAAAGAAGCTTGCAGAGGTTATGGTTAACCTCAAGGCTACACGTAAGGCACTGGTTGTTATGAACGACAAAGATGAGAACGTGGTTCTTTCCGCAAGAAATCTTCCGGAAGTAAAGACTGCTCTTACAAATACAATCAATGTATATGACGTTATGAATGCAAAGACACTGGTCCTGACAAAGGATGCAGTTGCTAAGATCGAGGAGGTGTATGCATAATGGCAGCTTTAGAATATTATGATATAATCCTTAAGCCCGTTCTTACAGAGAAGAGCATGGCTGGCATGGGCGATAAGAAATACACTTTCCTTGTAAATCCTGAAGCTAACAAGACTCAGATCAAGGAAGCTGTTGAGAAGATGTTCGAAGGAACAAAGGTTGAAAAGGTCAACACTCTGAATGCTGATGGCAAAAAGAGAAGACGTGGAGCATCTGTTGGTTTCACAGCAAAGACCAAGAAGGCTATTGTTCAGCTGACAAAAGACAGCAAGGACATCGAGATTTTCCAGGGACTTTAATTTCTGCTTTTAACAGGCAGACCGCGATAGCGGTGTAACAACGATTATGCGTGCGGGATCGTGCTGATAAGTCCTGAGATCCGATGCAGGTTCACCTGCATAGACACGCGATAAAATATGCGAAAAGCATAAAAGGAGAAGAATCATGGGAATTAAGAAATTCGGCCCATATACCCCATCCAGAAGAAACATGACTGGCTCTGACTTCTCTGAAATCACAAAGAAGACTCCTGAAAAGTCTCTTCTGGTTTCACAGAAC
Organism: uncultured Butyrivibrio sp.; assembly: GCA_964388815.1. Classification (GTDB taxonomy): domain Bacteria; phylum Bacillota; class Clostridia; order Lachnospirales; family Lachnospiraceae; genus Butyrivibrio. The sequence goes on from CAYMBY010000160.1 coordinate 25,742, forward strand.
AGCATTGCAGGTCGTAACAACCAGGGTAAGATCACTGTAAGACATAAGGGATGCGGTAACAGACAGAAATACAGAATTATCGATTTCAAGAGAAATAAAGATGATATGCCTGCAAAGGTTATCGGTATTGAATATGATCCTAACAGAACTGCCAACATCGCTCTGATCTGCTATACAGACGGAACAAAGTCATATATCCTTGCTCCTGCAGGACTGACAGATGGCATGACAGTTATGAACGGTTCAAAGGCTGAAATCCGTGTTGGTAACTGCCTCCCGTTATCCGAGATCCCTGTTGGTACTAACGTACACAACATCGAGCTTTATCCGGGCAGAGGCGGCCAGATGGTTCGTTCCGCTGGTAACGCAGCTCAGCTGATGGCAAAAGAAGGTAAGTATGCAACCCTTCGTCTTCCTTCAGGCGAAATGAGAATGGTACCGATCGAATGCAGAGCATCAATCGGAACAATCGGAAACATTGATCACAACCTTATTAATTACGGTAAAGCTGGTCGTATCCGTCACATGGGAATCCGTCCTACAGTTCGTGGTTCCGTCATGAACCCGAATGATCACCCGCATGGTGGTGGTGAAGGTAAGGCTCCTGTTGGACGTCCTGGACCGTGCACACCTTGGGGCAAGCCGGCTCTTGGTTATAAGACACGTAAGAGCAAGAAGGCTTCTAACAAGCTGATCGTAAGAAGAAGAAACGGTAAAGCAATCAAATAATAAGGAGGAGAACAATGTCTAGATCACTTAAAAAGGGACCTTTCGCTGATGCTAGTCTCTTAAAAAAGGTTGACGCAATGAACGCAGCTGGCCAGAAGCAGATCATTAAGACCTGGTCTCGCCGTTCTACAATTTTCCCGTCTTTCGTTGGACACACAATTGCTGTTCATGACGGAAGAAAGCATATTCCGGTATATATCACTGAGGATATGGTTGGACATAAGCTGGGCGAGTTCGTTCAGACAAGAACATTCAGAGGACACGCAGGAAATGCACCGGCAGAGAAAAAGACAGCTGTTGCCAGGTAATTTTCGGCTTTGAAACGAAAGGAGGTTAATCTATGTCAACGCAGCATAGATCCCAATATAAAGTAGATAGAAATGCTCAGAAGGATACAAGACCTTCAGCAAAATTATCTTATGCAAGGATACCTGTTCAGAAAGCATGCTTTGTTATGGACGCCATCAGAGGTAAGGACGTAACAACAGCACTCGCAATCTTACAGTACAATCCCAGATATGCTTCAAGTGTAGTTTATAAGCTGCTTGCTTCAGCAGCTGCTAATGCAGAGTTCAAGGGAATGAACAAGGAGAACCTGTTTGTAGCAGAATGCTATGCAAACAATGGCCCGATCATGAAGAGAATTCAGCCTAGAGCACAGGGCAGAGCTTATAGAATCAATAAGAGAATGAGTCATTTAAGCATCATTCTGGATGAGAGATAAGGAAAGGAGAACTGAAATCAAATGGGACAGAAAGTTAATCCTCATGGCCTGAGAGTTGGTGTCATCAATGACTGGGATTCCAGATGGTATGCTGAAGAAGGCGCATTTGCAGATAACCTTGTTGAAGATTATAACATCAGAAAATTCCTGAAGAAGAAGTTATATGCTGCCGGTGTTTCCAAGATCGAAATCGAAAGAGCATCTGACAGAGTAAAGGTAATCGTATTCACCGCTAAGCCCGGTGTTGTAATTGGTAAGGGCGGCGCTGAAATTGAAAATACAAAGAAAGAGCTCTCAAAACTGACTGACAAGAAGGTTATGGTCGATATCAAAGAGATCAAGAAGCCTGATAAGGATGCTCAGCTCGTTGCTGAGAATATTGCACAGCAGCTTGAGAACCGTGTTTCATTCAGAAGAGCAATGAAGTCCTGCATGAGCAGAACAATGAAGACAGATGCACTTGGTATCAAGGCATGCTGCGGCGGACGTCTTGGCGGAGCTGATATTGCACGTAGTGAGTTCTACAGTGAGGGAACTATTCCGCTGCAGACACTGAGAGCTGATATTGATTATGGATTTGCTGAAGCAAATACAACGTACGGAAAAGTCGGCGTTAAGGTATGGATCTACAAGGGTGAAGTACTTCCGACAAAGGCTTCTGAAGTTACGAATGACAAGGAAGGGAGCGATAACTAATGTTAATGCCAAAGAGAGTGAAGCATCGTAAACAGTTCCGCGGAACGATGGCTCACAAGGCTAACCGCGGTACGACCGTTACTTACGGTGATTATGGAATTATTTCCCTTGATCCTTGCTGGATCAAATCTAACCAGATTGAAGCTGCCCGTGTAGCTATGACTCGTTTCGTTAAGCGTGGCGGTCAGGTATGGATTAAGATTTTCCCTGACAAGCCAGTAACTATGAAGCCGGCTGAAACTCGAATGGGTTCAGGAAAAGGTTCAGTAGAATATTGGGTTTCTGTTGTTAAGCCGGGTCGTGTGTTATTTGAAATCGGCGGAGTATCTGATGAAGATGCTAAAGAAGCTCTTCGTCTCGCAATGCACAAGCTTCCTTGCAGATGTAAGATCGTTTCCAAGGCTGAATCGGAAGGCGGTGTATCTGATGAAAACTAATAGTTATTTTGAAGAGCTGAAGAAGAAAGATGCTAAGGCCCTTAGTGAAGAGCTTGTTTCAGCAAAGAAGGAACTTTTCAATTTAAGATTCCAGAAAGCTACCAACCAGCTGGATAATACAGCAAGAATCAAAGAAGTTAGAAGAAACATTGCAAGAATCCAGACTGTAATCACACAGAACGCAAAGGCAGCTGAGTAAATTCCGGAAATTCGGGAAAGGAGAAAGTGATCGTGGAAAGAAACTTAAGAAAAACACGTGTTGGTAAGGTAACAAGCGATAAGATGGATAAGACCATCACTGTTTCCATTGAAGACCATGTAAAGCATCCTCTTTACAAGAAAATTGTAAAAAGAACCTATAAGCTTAAGGCTCATGATGAAAACAATGAGTGTCATATTGGCGATACAGTAAAGGTTATGGAGACAAAGCCGATCTCTAAGGATAAGAGATGGAGACTTGTTTCTATCATCGAGAGAGCAAAATAATCGTTTTAATGCTTTTAGAATATTCAAAGGAGAGTTAGCATGATTCAACAGGAAAGCAGACTTAAGGTCGCTGATAATACTGGTGCCAGAGAACTGCTGTGCATTCGTGTTATGGGTGGATCTACAAGAAGATATGCGAGAATCGGTGACGTTATCGTTGCTTCGGTTAAAGATGCAACACCAGGCGGCGTTGTAAAAAAAGGTGACGTTGTTAAGGCTGTTGTTGTACGTACAGTAAAAGAGACACGCCGTAAGGACGGTTCCTATATCAGATTCGATGAAAACGCAGCAGTTGTCATTGGTGATGACGGCAACCCGAGAGGAACACGTATATTTGGGCCGGTAGCAAGAGAACTTCGTGAGAAGAAATTCATGAAGATTCTGTCCCTCGCTCCGGAAGTATTATAAGGAGGCGCAGAACATGGCAACAATGAAGATCAAAAAGGGTGATACTGTAAGAGTTATCGCTGGTTCTGAAGCAGCCGGTGGCAATAAGGTTGAAGGAAAGGTTCTTTCCGTAGACACAAAAAAGCACAGAGTAGTTGTTGAAGGCGTCAACAAAGTTACAAAGCATCAGAAGCCTTCTATGCAGAATCAGAACGGTGGAAGAGTTGAAATTGAGGCTCCCATTGATATTTCCAACGTTATGCTTGTTCATGACGGAAAGCCTACCAGAGTTGGCTTCAAGATCGAGGACGGTAAGAAGGTCCGCGTTGCAAAGGCAACTGGCAAGGTAATCAAAGACTGATAAGGAAGGAGGTATTTTAACGTGAGCAGATATAGAGATTTATATAAGAATGAAATCGTAGATGCCATGACGAAGAAGTTTGGCTATAAGAACGTAATGGAAGTTCCGAAGCTGGACAAGATCGTTATCAATATGGCTGTCGGTGAAGCAAAAGAGAACGCAAAGGTTCTTGAGAATGCTGCCGGTGATATGGCTACAATCACAGGTCAGAAGCCTGTATATACAAAGGCTAAGAAGTCAATCGCTAACTTCAAGATCAGAGAGGGTATGCCGATCGGATGCAAGGTTACACTTCGTGGTGAAAAGATGTATGAATTCATGGATCGTCTTGTAAACCTGGCACTTCCTCGTGTACGTGACTTCAGAGGTATCAATCCGAATTCCTTCGACGGAAGAGGAAATTATGCACTTGGAATCAAGGAACAGCTGATTTTCCCTGAAATCGAATATGATAAGGTTGATAAGACAAGAGGTATGGATATCATCTTCACAACAACAGCGAAGACTGATGAAGAGGCTCGTGAGCTTCTGAGATTATTCAATATGCCCTTTGCCAAGTAAAAATAGGAGGAAATAGAAAACATGGCTAAATTATCCATGAAGCTTAAACAGCAGATGAAACCGAAGTATTCTTCACGAGCTTATAATCGTTGCAGAATCTGCGGACGTCCTCATGCATATCTCAGAAAGTACGGAATCTGCAGAATTTGTTTCCGTGAACTGGCATATAAAGGACAGATCCCTGGTGTTAAGAAAGCTAGTTGGTAAAGAAAAGACAAACTGTATTGTTGAATTACTGATCCGATAATCAGAACACCACAGTATGGTCATAATATGGCATGCAATCCGGGATGGGGATTGCATAAACTCAAAGTTTACTTTGAACCGAACCAATGAGAGCGAAATTGCGGCTTCGTGTCTCTGCTCAATTCGGGGAGTAGTAAGGCGAAGCAATAATAGTTTAGGAGGCAAATTTAATGGCAATGAACGATCCGATTGCAGATATGCTTACAAGAATTCGTAATGCGAATACTGCAAAACATGACACAGTTGATGTTCCTTCTTCAAAGATGAAGCTTGCAATTGCAAACATTCTTCTTGCTGAGGGTTATATTAAGAAATTAGATGTAGTGGAAGAGAAGGGTTTCAAGAATCTTCACATTACTTTAAAGTACGGCGCTGACAGAAATGATAAGGTCATCACTGGACTGAAGAGAATCTCCAAGCCTGGTCTTCGTGTATATGCAGGCAGAGATGAGCTTCCGAAGGTTTTAGGCGGACTTGGTATTGCAATTATCTCTACAAACCAGGGCGTTGTAACTGATAAAAAAGCAAGAGAGCTGCAGGTTGGCGGCGAAGTTCTTGCATTCATTTGGTAAATTGGAGGTACGGGCATGTCACGTATAGGTAAAATGCCAATCGCAGTTCCCGCTGGAGTTACAGTGGATATTGCAGAAAATAATGTAGTGACGGTAAAGGGTCCTAAGGGAACTCTTACAAGAGAACTTCCCCGTGAAATGACAATCGCACTTGAGAACAATGAGATTGTAATCACAAGACCGGATGACCAGAAAAAGACAAAGGCTCTTCACGGACTTACAAGAGCACTTCTGAATAACATGGTAGTCGGCGTACACGAAGGATTCGAGAAAAAACTGGAAGTTAACGGTGTTGGTTACAGGGCCGCTAAGAAAGGTAAGACTCTCGCTTTAACTCTTGGTTATTCACATCCTGTAGAGCTTGAAGATCCGGAAGGACTTGAGACTGTTGTAGAAGGACAGAATATCATCGTTAAGGGTATCGATAAAGAACAGGTTGGCCAGTTTGCTGCCATCATCAGAGATAAGAGAAGACCTGAACCTTATAAGGGCAAGGGAATCAAGTATGCTGATGAAGTGATCAGACGCAAAGTTGGTAAGACTGGTAAGAAGTAAGAGATAAGGAGAGTGTAAAAATGGTTAGTAAGGAATCCAGACAGGACATTCGTGCGAAAAAGCATTTGAAGATCCGTAATCGTTTTAACGGCACGGCCGAAAGACCGCGTTTAGCAGTATTCAGAAGTAATAATCATGTGTATGCTCAAGTTATCGATGATGAGGCTGGTAAGACACTTGTTTCCGCATCTACTCTTGAGAAGGATATCAAAGCCGAGCTGAAGAATACTGATAATGTTGAAGCTGCTGCATACATCGGAGATGTTGTTGCCAAGAGAGCAATCGAAAAAGGCATCAAAACTGTTGTATTTGACAGAGCTGGATACATTTATCACGGTAAAGTAGAAGCATTAGCTGATGCTGCCAGAAAAGCAGGCTTAGAATTCTAAGGAGAGGAGAACAAGATTTATGAAGCGCACAATCGTTGATGCAAGTCAGCTGGAATTGACAGATAAAGTTGTTACCATCAAGCGTGTTACCAAGGTTGTAAAAGGCGGACGTAACATGAAGTTTACAGCACTTGTTGTTGTAGGCGATGGCAATGGCCACGTTGGAGTTGGTCTGGGAAAGGCTACAGAAATCCCGGATGCAATCCGCAAGGGTAAGGAAGATGCAACAAAGAATCTGATCACAGTTCCGCTTGATGAGAATAACAGTATTACACATGATTTTATCGGAAAGTTCGGTTCTGCCGAAGTTCTGCTGAAAAAGTCTGCTGAAGGTACCGGTATTATCGCAGGTGGTCCTGCTCGTAGCGTATGCGAACTTGCAGGTATCAAGAATATCCGTACAAAGTCTCTTGGTTCTAACAATAAGCAGAACGTCGTTATTGCTACAATCAATGGCCTTAGTCAGTTAAAGACACCTGAAGAGGTTGCTAAGAGACGTGGTAAGTCTGTTGAAGACGTTATCGCTTAATTAGAGCCGGAATTCAGTTGGAAGGAGAAAATCAATGGCAGCCAAGAAGAAATCAGATGAGAAGATGCTCAAGATTACATTGATCAAGTCTACTATTGGTGCTGTTCCGAAGCAGGTTGCAACTGTAAAGTCCATGGGATTCAAGAAGCTGAATAGCTTTGTTGAATTACCTGACAACTCTGCAACAAGAGGACAGATCCAGCAGATCAGACACCTGATCAAGGTTGAAGAGATCAACGCTTAATTTGTAAAATTTGATTAAAGGGGAGGTTTCTGCAGAGTACTGCAGAAGCTTCCAATTCGAACGAAATGCAGTGTGACTTGTCACCTTCATTTCAAAAATGCAGTTTTCATGACTGCAAAGGAGGATAAATCATGGAATTATCAAACTTGAGACCTGCTGAAGGTTCCGTTCAGAGTGATAACTTCAGAAGAGGCCGTGGCCATGGTTCAGGCAATGGCAAGACAGCTGGTAAGGGTCACAAAGGACAGAAAGCTCGTTCAGGAGCTCCGAGACCGGGATTTGAAGGCGGTCAGATGCCTCTGTTCAGAAGACTTCCTAAGAGAGGCTTCACAGACATCAATTCTAAGAATATCGTAGTAGTTAACCTTAGTGCACTTGAGTCATTTGATGATGGTGCGGTTGTAGATGTAAAGGCTTTAAAGGATAATGGTATCATCAAGAAGGAATACGATGGTGTTAAAGTTCTTGGTAACGGAGAGTTAACCAAAAAGCTTACGGTTAAAGTGAATGCATACAGTGCATCTGCAAAAGAAAAGATCGAGGCACTTGGTGGAACTGCTGAGGTGATCTGATGTTCACAACCTTGAAGAATGCATTTAAAATCAAGGACATTAGGCATAAGATTGGCTTTACTTTTCTGATGCTGATTATTATCCGGCTGGGATCTACGATCCCGGTTCCGGGTATTAATGTAACAGTATTCCAGAACTGGTTTAAAGAACTTTCAAGCAATAATGCCCTTGGATTTATGGATCGGTTTACCGGTGGATCTTTTGAGAAGATGTCAATTCTTGCTCTGAATATTACACCGTATATCACTTCTTCCATTATTATTCAGCTTCTTACGATTGCAATTCCGAAGTTCGAGGAGTGGCAGCGTGATGGAGAAGAAGGAAGGAAGAAGCTTACAAACCTGACACGTTATATTACTATTGCACTGGCACTGATTGAGTCTGTTGCAATGGCAATCGGATTCTACAGACAGAATTTCCTGATCGAACAGAACTGGGTTTACTGTGTTGAAATCGTAGCAGCTTTGACGGCAGGCAGTGCATTCTTGATGTGGATTGGTGAAAGAATCACAGATTATGGTGTTGGCAATGGTATCTCTATTGTACTTGTAATCAATATTATTTCCAGAATGCCATCCGATATGCATACACTGTATTCACAGTTTATTTCTGGAAAGTCTGTAGTTCAGGCAGTTGTATATGGACTTATCATTTTCATAATTATTGTCGGAATGGTAGTTCTTGTAGTACTCCTGAATGGCGCTGAAAGGATTATTCCTGTTCAGTATGCCAAGAAACTTCAGGGTAGAAGAATGGTAGGAAGTAACAGTGCAGAGATACCGCTTAAGGTAAATACTGCAGGTGTTATGCCGATCATCTTCGCAATGTCCCTGTTCCAGTTCCCGATCATTGTTACACAGCTGGTCGGCTATAAAGGAACCGGTGTATGGAGCGAAGTGCTTAAATATCTCAATGAGAGCTATTGGTGTAAACCTGATTCATGGAAGTATTCCATCGGGCTGATTGTATATGTTTTACTGCTGATTTTCTTTGCGTATTTCTATACATCAATTACATTTAATCCGCTTGAAATTGCAGATAATATGAAAAAACAGGGTGGTTTCATTCCTGGAATTCGTCCGGGCAAGCCGACGAGTGATTATCTTACAAATATTCTGAACTATATTATTTTCATTGGTGCATGTGGACTTACAATTGTAGGTGTACTCCCGATTGCATTTAACGGTATCTTCGGAGCCAATATTTCTTTCGGCGGAACAAGTCTGATCATCGTAGTCAGTGTTGTTCTGGAAACAGTGAAACAGATTGAGTCTCAGATGCTGGTACGTAATTACAAAGGATTTTTGGACGATTAATCATATTTAGAGGTTACGGGGTCATGGCATCAGCCGTGACTCTATGGCCTCTAAATTTTGTTATTAAGGAAGGAATTATACGTATGAAGATTATTATGCTGGGTGCACCGGGCGCAGGTAAGGGAACACAGGCACAGATGATTGCTGAGCAGTACCATATTCCGCATATTTCCACAGGGGATATCTTCCGTGCCAATATTAAGAATGGCACAGAACTTGGAAAGAAAGCAAAAGAATTCATGGATAAGGGACAGCTTGTTCCGGATGAACTTACCGTTCAGCTGCTTCTTGACAGAGTGGCACAGGATGATTGCAAGGATGGATACGTTCTTGACGGATTTCCGAGAACCATTCCGCAGGCAGATGTTCTTGATCAGGAGCTGACAAAGCTTGGTGATAAAGTTGATTATGCAATTAATGTAGATGTTCCGGATGAGAATATCATTCACAGAATGTCAGGCAGACGTGCGTGCCTTAAGTGCGGTGCTACTTATCATATTGAACATATTCCGCCGAAAAAGGAAGGCATCTGTGATAAATGCGGCAGCGAACTGGTACAGAGAGAAGACGACAAGCCTGAAACTGTAAAGAACAGACTGAGTGTTTATCATGAACAGACACAGCCGCTGATCGAATATTATACACGTAAAAACATTTTAAAGACCGTAGATGGAACCAGGGACATGAAGGATGTATTCAGCGACATTATCACGATCCTTGGAAGATAACAGGAGCTCATAATGTCGATTATCATAAAAACGGATGATCAGATTGAGCTGATGAGACAGTCAGGGCATCTTCTTGCGAAGGTACATGAGGAGTTACATCAGGCAATTCATCCCGGAATGTCAACACTGGATATTGATACAATCGGTGAAAAACTGATTCGTCAAATGGGTGGGATACCGAATTTCAAGAATTATGAAGGGTACCCGGCATCCATCTGTGTTTCTGTAAATGATGAAGTGGTACATGGTATCCCGCATGCAGAGCATATTCTGCAGGAAGGGGATATTGTCAGTCTGGATGCAGGTCTGATTTATAAGGGCTGGCATTCGGATGCAGCACGTACCTGGGGTGTCGGAATGATTGCACCTGAAGCACAGCAGTTGATTGATGTTACGAAGCAAAGCTTTTTTGAAGGTATCAAGATGGCGAAGGCGGGAAACCGTCTGTTTGATATATCAAAGGCAATTGATGCATATGTGACACCGTATGGATACGGAATTGTCAGAGAACTGACAGGACATGGAATCGGACAGCATCTGCATGAAGATCCCATGATTCCGAATTACAGACAGTTAAGGCGTGGCGTGAAACTCGAAAAGGGAATGACGCTTGCAGTCGAGCCGATGATCAATCTGGGTTCCAGAGAGGTTGGGTGGATGGACGATGACTGGACTGTTGTTACATATGACGGATCAATATCTGCTCATTATGAGAATACGATTGCAATTACTGATGGTGAACCTGAAATACTTACTTTGTTGGATGAATAACTGAGGAGGCTATAAATATATGTCAAAAGATGATGTCATTGAAATTGAAGGAAAGGTAATTGAAAAACTTCCGAATACCATGTTCCGTGTGGAACTTGAGAACGGACATGTGGTTCTTGCACATATCAGCGGAAAACTCAGACAGAATTTTATCAGAATTCTGCCTGGCGACAAGGTTACAATGGAACTTTCTCCGTATGATCTGAGTAAGGGAAGAATTATCTGGAGAGATAAATAAATCCAGTTTGTATTTATTTATATGACTATGACGATATAGCCTTTATTGCAGAAAGAATGTAAGAAAATATGAAAATTTTCTTGCCATTATTCCGTATTTATGCTACACTATAAAACGGTCTTCTGCGAAGAGGGCTATATTTGCGTCTATTTGTAAGATTAGAATGTACAGGAAATGTGCAGGAAGGGAGTCAAAATGAAAGTCAGATCTTCTGTTAAGCCGATGTGCGAAAAGTGCAAGGTTATCAAGAGAAAGGGCGTCGTAAGAATTATCTGCGAGAACCCGAAGCACAAGCAGAGACAGGGTTGATTCGATTTCGTTTGGGCTTAGAAAAGTCTATTCGATATAATATTGCGTAGAGCCTACGTATATTACTTTTTGATACCAAGTGTATTGGAAAGATCGGATCACGAATCACTGTCCGATTGGGCAAATGTTTGCCCCAATCAATTAGTAACCGTATGACACATCTGAGCAGGTGTCATACTATTTATCAACACTTTATGGAGGAATTATTAAAATGGCTCGTATTGCAGGTGTAGATTTACCGAGAGACAAGCGTGTAGAAATCGGCTTGACTTACATTTATGGAATTGGCAGAACAAGTGCTAACAAGATCCTTACTTCAGCAAAGGTTAATCCGGATACACGTTGCCGTGATTTAACAGATGATGAAGTTAAGAGACTTGGTGAAGTTATCAGTGCACAGTGCACAGTAGAAGGTGATCTCAGAAGAGAAGTCGCTATGAACATCAAGAGACTTGAAGAGATCGGATGCTACAGAGGAACACGCCACAGAAAGGGACTTCCTTGCCGTGGACAGAGAACCAAGACCAATGCAAGAACAAGAAAAGGCCCGAAGAGAACAATCGCTAATAAGAAGAAGGCATAAGCCATCTTCTTCAGGTAACTTATCAATAATTGATTTCAATAGGAAGAAAGTAGGTTAGTTTAAAATGGCAAATCAGAAACAGGCTACCGCTTCATCTGCCAAGAAAACATCAGGCAAGAAGCGTGTCAAGAAAAACGTTGAACACGGACAGGCACATATTCAGTCATCTTTCAATAACACAATTGTTACACTGACAGATGCTGCAGGAAATGCTCTTAGCTGGGCAAGTGCCGGCGGTCTCGGATTTAAGGGTTCAAGGAAATCTACTCCTTATGCTGCACAGACAGCTGCAGAGACAGCAGTTAAGGCTGCTTTACTTCATGGCCTTAAGACTGTTGATGTCTTTGTTAAAGGACCGGGTTCAGGAAGAGAAGCTGCAATCAGAGCACTTGCTGCAAGTGGACTTACAGTTACAAGTATCACAGATGTAACTCCTGTTCCGCATAACGGCTGCCGCCCGCCTAAGCGTCGTAGAGTATAACCAGTATAAGATCCTATTTTTATACGACCCCAAAAAACAAAGCGTTGGATGAAGGCATACCGGCATAGTGCCGGTGCTGTAAACAACATCAGG